>CAYZSG010000194.1:0-10310 GCA_964481045.1 uncultured Candidatus Odyssella sp.
TGCCGCATCCCTCCTGGCGCACGCTCGGCTGGGCCCGGCGCAATCCGTGGTTCGAGCAGGAGGTTATTCCCGAGTTGCGCAAGCGCGTGCGCGCCGCCCTCACGTAGCCGCCGCTATCCCTCCGCCGCCTTCTCCGGCTTGTACGCGTCCACGCCTTCGCCGAGATATTGGTTGTTCTGCTCGCGGATCTTCGCCGCGGCATCGTCGTAGAGGAACGGCAGGAACGCATAACGCTTGCCGCGCGTCACCTCGGAGGCGGCGTGCAAGAGCGAGCAGGAGAACACCACCGCGCCGCCCACCGGCGGCTTAAAGCTCTTCGGCCCGTATTCGGGGAACGAAAGCTCCCCGCCCTCGAACTCGGCGTTGAGGTTGATCGTCACCGCGAAGCGCCGGTGCGCGGTGCCTTTCGTCGTGTTGTCGCGGTGCGGGCGGAAATGCCCGCGGTCCTCGGCCGCGTAGCAGGCGACGATATAGCGCTCCATGCGCGTCACCTGGAACTGATGCGCCTTCAGGATCTCGTGCACGATGCGCCGGCGGATGCGCTGCTGCGTCTCGGCGATCACGGCCGGGTCCTCGATCGTGTAGTCCTTGCGCTTCTTGTGGCCGGAGTCGTGCAGCTTCACGGTCTTGCCGTCCACCTCGCGCATGAAGCCCGATTCTTCGCCGCCATGCGCCTCGTAAAGGCCGATCAGCTTCCGGCAGAAATCGGGCTCGAACACGTCGGGCAGGATGAGCACCGGCGCCTGAACCTCGATGCCGCGGAAGCGTGCGGGCGGCGGCAGCTTCTCGATCATCGCGAAGAAGGCCGCGCGCTCGCCGCCGCCGGGCGCGAACGGCACGATTTCCATCACGCGCAGCGTGGGGTCGAGCAGCATCCAGAACCGCCGCGCCGCGGCGGGCGAGGGCGTGCCGGCATCGAGGGGCTGCGCGCCGTAGCGGCGGCTCACGGCGCCGTCGAAATCGAGGAAATAGCGCAGGCCCGGTATCGCCGCGCGCACGCGGCCCTCGTCGGCGAGGTCGACGGTGACGCCGAAAAAGCACGCGCGCTCGTCGTCGAACAGGTCGCGCCGCGTATGCGCCGCGGCGATCGCCGCGCGGCCGGCCTCGTCGCCCGCCGTGGCGAAGAAGCACAGCACGATGTAACGGCCCGCCGCCGTGTCGAATGCGTAACGCGGATTGGTCGTCGAGCGCTGCTTGAACCAGGGCGCGGGATCGCCCTTGGTCAGCGAAACGTAGCGGGGCGGTTTCGGGTTCGCGTCGGCCATGGCACGATCTCGCCGGCCGCCGAGAATTGCATGGCGCCGGCGGGCCGGCAATCCGCGCCGCGGCCGCGCCGATTTCTTGCCGGCCCTGCTTTCGCGGGCGCGGCAAATATGGTTTGAGGTTCGGGGCCTCGACGATACCGGCATGATCGCGATCCTCGATCTGATGTTCCGCGGCGCGGGGCTGGGCGCCCTCGCGGTCATCGTCGTACTGCTTGCGCGGCAATACGGCGCCACCGCCGCCGGGCGGCTCGGCATCGTGTTCGCGGCATCGGTGATGGCGGGGCTGCTCTGCCCGCTCGTCGCGCATCACTGGCAGGCGGGGCCGTGGGGCGCTCCGGTCTATGCCGGGTGCTCGGCGGCGGCCGCGCTCTTCTGGCTGTTCGTGCGCGCGTGGCTCGACGATGCGTTCCGGCCACGCGCCTGGCATTGGGCCGTGGTCGCGGCGTCGATCGCGCTGCATCTCTGGCGCGGCGCGCAGATGGGCCACCACGCCGGCCAAGTGCCCGACAGCGACCTCGACGGCATGCTCAACGCAATGCCCTATCTCGTCGACCTCGTCTTCATCGTCGCGGCGCTGGTGCGCGCCGGCGCCGGCAAGGCCGACGATCTCGACGAGGCGCGCCGCCGCTTCCGCGACGTGATGGTGCGCGCGATCGGCGGCTACATGGTGCTGGTGACGGGCCTCAGCATCTATCTCTTCTATCGCCAGCCCGCGCCGCTGATCGATTTCCTGATCCTGCTCGGCACGGTGTTCCTGATCTTCGGCTTTCTGCTGATGACCGCGCGCATGCAGGGCCGGCTGTTCGGGCGCCCGCCGCCCAAGGCCGAGCCCGCGCAAGCGGCCGAAGCGGCCGACGACCAGCTCCACGCCGCGCTGATGCAGTGCATGAACCACGACAAGGGCTATCGCGCGCCCGGCCTCACCATAACGGCGCTGGCCGAGAAGCTCGGCGTGCCCGAATACCGCCTGCGCCGGCTCATCAACGGCCGGCTCGGACACCGCAACTTCGCCGATTTCGTCAACGGCCACCGCCTCGCCGAGGCGCGCCGCCGCCTCGCCGACCCGGAGGCGGCGCGCGTGCCGGTGCTGACCATCGCGCTCGATGCCGGCTTCCAGTCGATCGGGCCGTTCAACCGCGCATTCAAGGATGACACCGGGATGACGCCGGTGGAGTACCGGCGGTCGAAGCTCGGCCAATCGGCCGCCGAAACCGAAAAAACATAGCCGATTCCGGAATCGGCCAGCGCTTTTGCGGCCCCGGCGAGACGGCGCCGCGGCGCGTGCGCTAGTCGGGCGCCGTTCCACAACGCGAAAGCGCCATGACCCCCTCACATCCGTCGCCGCCCTTCGAACTCGGCCCCCACGCCGCTGCCGCGGCGCATGGCGGTCGCGTCGCGTCATTGCCCGAAACGGGGCAGCCGCTCGATTGGCTGCTCTGGGCCGGCGAGACGGCGGCGCGAACCTTCGCCAGCGATCTCGCGTTCTACCTGCTGGGCGCCGGGGCCATCTTCCTGCTGCTCTGGGTCGTCTTCCGGCGTCGCCTCGCGCACCGGCGCATCGACCCGGCCTTTCCCGAGGCGCGCCACCTCCGCCGCGAAATCCTGTTCTCGCTGGCCAGCATGGGCGTCTTCGCGGCGATCGGCGTGGCCCTCACGGCCGCCACGCTGGCGGGCTGGACGCAGATCTACTTCGAGGTCCGCGCCCATGGCTGGCTCTATTGGGCAGCCAGCATCGCCATGCTGCTGGTGCTGCACGACACATACTTTTATTGGACACACCGGCTGATGCATCACCGCCTGCTGTTCAGGCACTTCCACCGTCTGCATCACCGCTCGCACAATCCGTCGCCCTGGGCGGCCTATGCCTTCGCGCCGAGCGAGGCGGTGGTGGAGGGGCTGTTCCTCACGCTCGCGTCGTTCGTGCTGCCGCTGCACCCTGGCGCGATCATGGTCTTCATCCTGCACCAGATTTTCCGCAACGCGCTCGGCCATTGCGGCTTCGAGACCTTTCCGGCTTCTTGGCAGCGCCTTCCGGTGCTCAGGTGGATCAACACCACGAGCCATCACCACCTCCACCACAGCCGGGGCCGCGGCAATTACGGCCTCTACTTCCTCTGGTGGGACCGGCTGATGGGCACCGAGCACCCGGATTCAAACGCCACGTTCGCCCGTGCCAGTGCGGCGCGGGCGGAGGCAATGGCCGAGGTGCGGAACTAGGCAGCCCCGGCACCGGGCATCGCGCGCCTCTTCCCTTGCCCGCGTCTTTCGGCCAGAACCGCGCCCATGCAGAACATGGCGCACAAGGCGCTCGGCGAGGCGGCGCAGACGGGCGGGGCGCTCGCGCGCGGCTTCGCGGCGCTCGGCTATCCCAAATGCCTGCTGATCATGCTGGCCAGCGCCGTGCTCTCGGTGCTGCTCGCCGTCGGGCTCTGGTATCTGCTCCACTGGGCGCTGTTCGACTGGAAATTCTTCAACTGGGGCTGGGTGAACTGGCTGCTGCGCCAGTTCGGCGCGGTCGCGCTGTTCTTCATGATGCTGATCCTGTTCCCGGCGCTGATGGCGATCGTCATCTCGTGCTTCTTCGATGCGATCATCGACGAGGTGGAGCGCCGCAATTATCCAAACCTGCCGCCGAAGCGGAAGCAGGCGCCGGGCGAGCTCATCGCCTACATCCTGAAGTTCACCGTGCTGATCCTCATCGTGAACCTCACGGCGCTGCCGCTTTATCTGCTGCTGCCGGGCATCAACTTCCTGATCGCCTGGACGGTGAACGGCTACATCTTCGGCCGCGAATACTACGAGGCGGTCGCGATGCGCCGCCTGGCGCCGCGCGAGATGCATGCGCTGCGCTATCAGGCCGGCGGCCGCGTGTTCCGCGCCGGCTTCCTGCTCGCGATGCTGAAGACGGTGCCGTTCTTCGGCCTCGTCATCCCCGTCGTCGGCTGCGCCTATCTCACCCACCTCTTCCACGCCTTGCCCTGGCGCGAGAAGGCCGGGAAGTGAACAGGAGGCGGGGAGGCGGGGAGAAGAAAGCAGGCTTCACCACCAAGGCACCAAGACACCAAGAGGAACAGGAATGCGCCGCAAGGGCGGCGCGAAAAGTAAGGGCCGTTCCTTCGCGCGCCTCTTGGCGCGCTTTCTTGGTGTCTTGGTGTCTTGGTGCCTTGGTGGTGAATCTCTTCCTTCTCCCCGCCTCCCCGCCTCCTGTTCACTTCCGCTTTGCCGAAGCGGGCGGGCGTCAAGCGCCGTTGAACACTTTGCCCTTGTAGCGGCAGAGGTCGGCGATGATGCAGCGGCCGCAATCGGGCTTGCGCGCCTTGCAGATGTAGCGGCCGTGCAGGATCAGCCAGTGGTGCGCGTGCAGCTTGAAGCGGGCCGGCACCTTGGCCTCGAGCTTCGTCTCGACCGCGAGCGGCGTCTTGCCCGGCGCCAGGCCGGTGCGGTTGGAGACGCGGAAGATGTGCGTATCCACCGCGATCGTTGGCTCGCCGAACGCGATGTTGAGCACCACGTTCGCGGTCTTGCGCCCGACGCCCGGGAGCTGCTCCAGCGCCTCGCGGCTGTTCGGCACCTTGCCGGAATACTGCTTCTCGAGGATCTCGGAGAGCTTGATGACGTTCTTGGCCTTGCTGTTGTAGAGGCCGATCGTCTTGATGTGCTCGCGCAGGCTCGGCTCGCCCAATGCCAGCATCTTCGCCGGCGTGTCGGCGGCCTTGAACAGCGCCTTCGTCGCCTTGTTGACGCCGGTATCGGTAGCTTGCGCCGAGAGCACGACGGCGACGAGCAGCGTGTACGCGTTCTTGTATTCGAGCTCGCCGCGCGGATCGGGGTTGGCCTCGGCAAAGCGCTGGAACAGCGCTGCGACCTGCGCGTCCTTCATTGCCACTCCCCGCCTGCGTTCGTTTCTTGTATCGGGCGGCCGGCGCTCCCCGCGCATGGCCGCTTCCCGAATGCGCACTTTACCGCAAAGCCGCCCGCACCGTATCTTTTTTTGTCCACAGCAGAATCGGCGATGAGCGGGCAAACCTATTTCGATGCCGTGTTGCACCCGAACCGCAGCCTCGGCGGGCGCGGCTTCGTGGCGCTGATGATCGGCCTCGCCGTGCTCTCGTTCGTCGGCGGCATCGTGTTCATCAGCGTCGGCGCGTGGCCGGTGTTCGGCTTCCTCGGCCTCGACGTATTGCTGATCTATGCGGCGTTCCGCGCCTCCTATCGCAGCGGCCGCCTTGTCGAGACCGTGCGGCTGACCGAAGACGCGCTCGAGGTGCGCCGCGTCGATGCCTATGGCCGCGGCGCCGCTTGGCGCGTGCCGCCGCTCTGGGCGAGGGTCGAGCTCGACAATCCCGGCGAGCACGATTGCCGCGTCACGGTGCGCTCGCACGGGGAAAGCGTGGTGCTCGGCGCGTTCCTGTCGCCGCCCGAACGCAAGGATTTGGCCGAGGCGCTCCGGGCCGCGCTATCGCGACTGCGCAGCCGCGCCTGACACGCGCCCCAACCCCATCCATGCATCAGCCTCGGCTCGCCGACTACGCGATGCTGCTCTTCCTCGGCGTCGTGTGGGGCTCGTCGTTCCTGTTCATCGGCGTGGCGGTGAAGAGCGTTCCGCCGCTCACGCTCGCGGCGCTGCGCTGCGTGATCGGCGCGCTGGTGCTGCTCGCCGCCGTGCGCGCGATGGGGCACGCGATTCCGCGCGAGCCGCGCGCCTGGCTCTCCTATCTCGCGATGGGCCTCACCAACAGCGCGATCCCGTTCATGCTGATCACGCTGGGGCAGACGCGCATCGAGAGCGGCCTCGCCGCGATCCTGATCGCGACCGTGCCGATCTTCACCCTGGCGCTCGCGCATGCCTTCACGGAGGACAAGATCACGCCGCGCAAGGCCATGGGCACGCTGCTCGGCTTCGTCGGCATCGTGCTGCTCGTGGGGCCGGCAGCCCTGGCCGGGGTCGCGGCCGGCGTTGTCGGGCAGCTTCTCGTCGTGGGCGGCGCGCTCTGCTTCGCGATCACGCAGGTGCTCGTGAAGCGCCACCGCGGCGGCACGCCGGTGGTCAACGCGGCCTGCTCGCTCGCCTGCTCCGCGCTGTGGACGGTGCCGTTCGCGTTCATCCTCGAGCAGCCCTGGCATGCGGCACCGACGCTCGAAGGCGTCGGCGCGCTGGTGGCGCTCGGCCTTCTCAGCACCGGGCTTTCGCACCTCGTCTTCTTCCTGCTGATCGTGCGCACCGGGCCGAGCTTCGTCACGCTCAACAATTTCATCTCGCCGCCGGTGGGCGTCGCCTGGGGCATCCTGCTGCTCGGCGAGAACCCGCCCTGGACGGCCTATGTGGCGCTGGCCGTGATCCTCGCCGGCATCGCGGTGGCCACGTATCGCCCGCGCGCGCCCGAAGCGGCCGTCGCCCGATGAAGCCTCTCCATCACGGCCCGCGCGCCGACGATTACGCGCTCCTGGTCTTGCTCGGCTTCGTGTTCGGCTCGACCTACCTTTTCATCAGCCTCGGGCTCCAGACCATCCCGCCGATCACGCTCGCCGCGTTGCGCGCGCTTTCCGGCTTCCTCGCGCTGCTGGCGCTCACCTTGATGTTCGGGCACGCGATCCCGCGCGATGCGCGCTCGTGGCGCGCCTTCGCGCTGCTCGGCTTCTTCGGCGGCGCGCTGCCGTTCACGCTGATGTCGTACGCCCAGCAGCGCATCGAGAGCAGCCTCGCCTCGATCATCATCACCAGCATGCCGCTGTTCACGCTGGCGCTGGCGCACCTCTTCACCGACGACCGCGCGAACCGGAGGAAGCTCGCCGGCGTGCTGATCGGATTCCTCGGCATCCTGCTTTTGCTCGGTCCGGCGGCGCTCGAGGGCAAGAAAACCAGCTTTCTCGGCCAGGTGCTCTATCTCGGCGTGGCGCTCAGCTACGCGGTGATGGGCATCATGATCCGCCGCCTCGGCGCCGGCACGGGCACCGCGCTGAGCCGCACCGCGTGCAGCAACGGCATGGCCACGCTGATGCTCGTGCCGCTGGCCTTCGTGCTCGAGCAGCCGCTCGCCATCTCGCCGTCGCTGAACTCCGTCATCGGCGTGCTCGGGCTCGGCCTCATCAGCTCCACGCTCGGGCAGTTCCTCGTGTTCCGCTTGAACGCCACGGCGGGGCCGAACTTCGCGTCGGCCAACAATTACATGGGTCCGCCGGTGGGCATCATGTGGGGCGTGCTGCTGCTGGGCGAGCAGATCACCTGGCTGCGCATCGCGGCGATGCTCGTGATCTTCGCCGGCATCGCCTTCGCCACCACGCGCACCGGCGTCGTGCGGCAGGCGCCCAAGTGAGGCGTGGGCAGGAATTGCGCTGACACGGGGCGCGCGGGGCGGCTAAATTCGGCTCCCATCCGCCTTCAACAGCAGGACATTCCGGAATGACCGCCGCCCAGTACGACGTTGTCGGCATCGGCAACGCCATCGTCGACGTGATCGCCCGCGCCGACGACGCGTTCCTCGCCGCGAAGAAGCTCGCCAAGGGCGCCATGACGCTCATCGACGAGGCGCAGGCCGATGCGCTCTACGCCGCGATGGGGCCGGGTACCGAAAGCTCGGGCGGCTCGGCCGGCAACACGATGGCCGGCATCGCGTCGCTCGGCGGCAAGGGCGCCTATATCGGCAAGGTGCGCAACGACCAGCTCGGCCAGGTGTTCGCGCACGACATGCGTTCGATCGGCGTTTCGTTCGACAGCAAGGCGGCGACCGCCGGCCCCTCCACCGCGCGCTGCCTGATCCTGGTGACACCCGACGCGCAGCGCACGATGAACACCTATCTCGGCGCCTGCGTGAATCTCGGTCCCGGTGACGTCGATGAGGCCGTCGTGAAGGACGCGCGCGTCACCTATCTCGAAGGCTATCTCTGGGATCCGCCGCAGGCGAAGGAAGCGTTCGTGAAGGCGGCGAAAATCGCGCACGCGGCCGGGCGCAAGGTGTCGCTGTCGCTCTCCGATGCGTTCTGCGTCGACCGCCACCGCGATTCGTTCCGCGATCTCGTCGCGAACCACGTCGACATCCTGTTCGCCAACGAGAGCGAGATCAAATCGCTCTACGAGGTGGAGGGCTTCGACGCGGCGCTCCAGGCCGTGCGCGGCTCGTGCGAGATCGCGTGCCTCACGCGCAGCGAGAAGGGCTCGGTCATCGTCGCCGGCGAAGAAGTGCATGTGATCGACGCCGAGCGCGTGGGCGGGGCGGGCGTCGTCGATACCACCGGCGCCGGCGATCTCTACGCCTCCGGCTTCCTCTTCGGCTGGACGCACGGCTACGGCCTCGCCCGCGCCGGCCGCATCGCCTCCGTCGCCGCCGCCGAAGCGATCAGCCACGTCGGCGCGCGGCCGCAGACGAATCTGAAGGTGCTGGTGAAGCAGAAATTGGGGTAGTCTCTGTGGGATCGCGGGCCTCCAGGCCCGCCACTTCGTTCGCGCAAAGAAAAAGCGGGCCTGGAGGCCCGCGGTCCCACAGAATCAGTGCCTCACTCGGGGATCGAGCGGGACCTTCTCGGTAAGCCCCAGCATCTCCTCGAGCAGCTTCCCGGCGGCGAGCAGGCGCGCTTCGCTCTTGGGCGGGCCGACGATCTGCAGGCCGATCGGCAAGCCTTCCTTCGAGAATCCCGCCGGCATCGCGAGCGCGGGGCAGCCGGTGACGCTGATCGCGAAGGTGATCGTGATCCAGTCGATATAGCTCTTCATTTTCTTGCCGGCGATCGTATCGACGTAGATCTTCTCGACCGGATAGGGCTTGGCCTGCATCGCCGGCGCAATCAGCAGATCGTAGCGCTCGAAAAACGCGGCGACGCGCTTCCAGAGCGCGCCGCGCTCGCGCTCGGCGCGGCCGATATCGGAGGGCGTGAGGCGCAATCCCTCCTCGATGTTCCAGATCACGTCGTCCTTCAACTGCGCGCGGTGGGTCTTCAGTAGCGGCTCGCGCGCGGCCACGAAGCGCATCGCGCGCAGTGCCTGGAACGCCTCGTAGGCGCCGGAGAAATCGGGCGAGGCTTCCTCTACCGCGACGCCGAGCGACGCAAGCGCCGCAACGGCCTTGCGGCAGACCGCGGCGATCTCGGGATCGACCGTGCAGATGCCGAGATCGGGCGAGAATGCCACGCGTTTCGGCGCCTTCGGGCGCTTCAGTGCCGCCGTGAACGGTGCGGCCGGCGCGGGTAGCGCGATCGGATCGGCCGGGTGCTCGCCGCTCATCGCGTCGAGCATCAGCGCCACGTCGGCCACCGTGCGCGCCATCGGCCCGTTCACGCCGAGGATGTCGTAGGGCAGGGCGGCCGGCGCGCGCGCGACGCGGCCCGGCGTGGGGCGCAGGCCGACGACGCTCGCGAACGCCGCCGGCGTGCGCAGGCTGCCGCCGAGATCGGAGCCTTCGGCGAGCCATACCTGCCCGGTGGCGAGCGCTACCGCCGAGCCGCCCGAGGAGCCGGCCGCGGAGAGGCGCGTGTCCCACGGATTGCGCGTGGCGCCGAACACCGGATTGAACGTGTTGGCGCCGGCGCCGAATTCCGGCGTGTTCGCCTTCGCCACGACGAGCGCGCCGGCCGCCTCGAGCCGCTCGACGATGACGTTGCTCTGCTTCGGCACGTTGTCGGCATAGATCGGCGAGCCATAGGTCGTGCGCACGCCGGCCACGTCGGTGAGGTCCTTGATCGCGATCGGCAGGCCGGCGAGCAGGCTCGACTTCTTCGCCTTCTTCGCGCGTTCGCGAGCGCGCTCGAAGCACCGCGTCGGCAGCGCGTTCACCGCGCCATCCACCGCCGCGATGCGCGCCTCCGCCGCATCGAGCAATTCGCGCGGCGAGACCTTGCCCGCCTTGAGGAGCCTTACGGCCTCAGTGGCGGTGAGTTTGTGTAGATCGCTATTCTTTGCCATGGAAGTTCGCGCCGTCCGGTTCAGCGCAGCCATCTACCCAGATTTGTCGTCCCCGCGAAAGCGGGGACCCATGGCTCCAGCCACGGATATTGGCGCCGAGGCATCGCAGGCGGCCACATGGGTCCCCGCTTTCGGATTCCTCTGCGAAAGAG
>CAYZSG010000195.1:0-10305 GCA_964481045.1 uncultured Candidatus Odyssella sp.
AGGGGAACTAGAAGTATGAACCACGGAGGCACGGAGACACGGAGGAAGAAAGAATTGCGCGCCAAAGGCGCGCGAAAGAATTCTTCTCCGCGCCTCCGTGCCTCCGTGGTTTTCTTTTGTTCGAGCGAAATCGATGGCTGACAGCACGTTTCTCGACTGGCCGTTTTTCGAGGCGCGGCACAAGCAGCTGGCGCAGGAGCTGCGCGTCTGGGCCGCGCGCGAGGTGCCGAAGATCGTCGGCAAGGATCATTCGCAGGCGGCGGTGGATGCCGCGTGCAAGAAGCTCGTCAAAGCACTCGGCGACGCCGGCTGGCTGAAATACGCGGTGCCGAGCCCCTATGGTGGGCACTTCCCGCAGCTCGACGTGCGTTCGATCGCGATCATCCGCGAGACGCTCGGCTATTATTCGGGCCTCGCCGATTTCGCGTTCGCGATGCAGGGCCTCGGCAGTGGCTCGATCGCGCTGTTCGGCAGCAGCGAGCAGAAGGAACAGTATCTGCCGAAGGTCGGCGCCGGCGCGCAGATCGCGGCGTTCGCGCTTTCCGAGCCCGAGGGCGGGTCCGACGTGGCCGGCATGCGCTGCGCGGCCAGGCGCGACGGCAACCATTTCGTCATTGACGGCCACAAGACCTGGATCTCGAACGGCGGCATCGCCAACCACTACGTGACGTTCGCGCGCACCGGCGAGGCGCTGGGCGCCAAGGGCATCTCGGCGTTCATCGTCGATGCCGACACGCCGGGCCTCAGCATCGCCGAGCGCATCGACGTGATCGCGCCGCATCCGCTCGCCACGCTCGAGTTCAAGAATTGCCGCCTGCCCGCCTCGGCCCTGCTCGGCCATCCCGGCGACGGCTTCAAGATCGCGATGGCGACGCTCGACATCTTCCGCACGACGGTGGGCGCCGCCGCGCTCGGCTTCGCGCGCCGCGCGCTCGACGAGGCGATCGGCTATGCGAAGAAGCGCGAGGCGTTCGGCAAGAAGCTTTCCGAATTCCAGCTCATCCAGGCCAAGATCGCCGAGATGGCGGTGAAGATCGACTCCGCCGCGCTGCTCATCTACCGCTCCGCCTGGACGAAAGACGTGAAACAGGCGCGCGTGACGCGCGAATCGGCGATGGCGAAACTCTATGCCACCGACGCGGCGCAGGAAGTCATCGACGAGGCGGTGCAGATCTGGGGCGGCCAGGGCGTCGTCTCGGGCAACAAGGTGGAGGAGCTCTACCGCGAGATCCGCGCGCTGCGCATCTACGAGGGCACCAGCGAGATCCAGAAGCTCGTGATCGCCGGCCAGACCATGGCCGCGGCCGAGGCGTGAGACGGGGGACCGACGAAGCGATGACGAAGCCATACGTACCCGGCGACGGGCGCACGGCGCACAAGGACACGTTCGCGCGCGATAACCTTCCGCCCAAGGAACTGTGGCCGGCGATGGATTATTCCACGCTGCCCGAGCTCGCCGCATATCCGCACCGCTTCAACGCGGCGGTGGAACTGCTCGACAAGGGCATCGAGCGTGGCTGGGGCGACCGCATCGCGTTCTATTACGCCGACGCGAAATGGACCTATCGCGATCTCAAGGCGAAGGCGGACGCGATCGCGCGCGTGCTCGTGGAAGACATGGGCCTCGTACCCGGAAACCGCGTGCTGCTGCGCGGGCCGAACAATCCGATGATGGCCGCGGCGTGGCTCGCGATCCTGAAGGCCGGCGGCATCTGCGTCGCCACCATGCCGCTGCTGCGCGCGCGCGAACTATCGTTCATGGTCGAGAAGGCGCGCATCGACCACTGCCTCTGCGACCTGGCACTCGCCGACGAGGCGAAGAAGACGCAGGAACTTTCGCCGCGCTTGAAGCACGTGAAGTACTTCTCCGCGCTCGGTACCGGTGGCGCGGGTGCCACGCTCGACGACGCCATGGCGAAGAAGCCGGCCGGCTTCGCGAACGTGGACACGGCCGCCGACGACATGGCGCTGATCGCGTTCACCTCGGGTACCACCGGCCAGCCCAAGGGCACGATGCATTTCCATCGCGACATCCTCGCGATGTGCGACTGCTTCCCGCGCTACGTCTACAAGCCGAGCCAGGACGACATCTACACCGGCACGCCGCCGCTCGCCTTCACGTTCGGGCTCGGCGCGCAGCTTTGCTTTCCGCTGCGCTTCGGCGCGGCCGTCGTCTACTACCCCGGCCCGCCCTCGCCCGAGCGCATGCTCGAGATCATCCAGAAATACAAGGTGACGACGCTCTACACCGCGCCGACGATGTTCCGCGTGCTCGCCGACCAGATCGCGCAGAAGAAGTTCGACATCTCGAGCCTCACGCAATGCGTCTCGGCCGGCGAGACCTTGCCGCTGCCAGTGTTCGAGGCGTTTCACAAAGCGAGCGGCATCAAGATCATCGACGGCCTCGGCTCCACCGAGATGATCCACATTTTCGTCTCGGCCGAGGGCGACACGATCCGCCCCGGCGCCACCGGCAAGGCGATCCCGGGTTACGAAGCCTGCATCATGGACGAGGACGGCAAGATACTGCCGGCGCCGGCCGAAGGCCTGCTGGCCACGCGCGGGCCCACCGGCTGCCGCTACCTCGACAATATCGAGCGCCAGATGGGCTACGTGAAGAACGGCTGGAACCTGCCCGGCGACCGCTACCGCCAGGATAAGGACGGCTATTTCTGGTACGTCGCGCGCGCCGACGACATGATCGTCTCGGCCGGCTACAACATCGGCGGCCCCGAGGTGGAGGCCGTTCTGCTCGATCACCCGAAGGTCAAGGAATGCGCCGTCGTCGGCGCGCCGGACCAGGAGCGCGGCCGCATCGTCAAGGCGTTCGTCGTGCTGCGCAACCCGACCGACGCCGATTCCGGCGAGGCCGCGGCGGCCACCGCGAAGGAACTGCAGGACTACGTGAAGGCGCAGATCGCGCCGTTCAAATATCCGCGCTCGATCGAGTTCGTCACCGACCTGCCGCGCACCGAGACCGGCAAGGTGCAGCGCTTCAAGCTGCGCCAGGCCGAAGAGGAGAAGGCGCGCGCGCAGGGCATCGAGATTCGCATGTAGGGCAGGACGGCACGGCGGGGATCGCAACCAGAATGGTAAGGAAGCAGCAGCGATGAAGATCAATTGCCTGGGCGGCGGTCCGGGGAGCATGTACTTCGCCACCCTGATGAAGAAGTCGTACCCGCGCGCCGAGATCAACATCTACGAGCAGAACAAGAACGACGACACGTTCGGCTTCGGCGTCGTGTTCTCCGACAAGACGATGGAGAACTTCCGCGCGGCCGACGAGCCCACCTACCAGGCCATCACCGGCGCGTTCGAGCATTGGGACGACATCGACATCCACGCCAAGGGCCAGGTGCTGAAATCCACCGGCCACGGCTTCGCCGGCATGTCGCGCGTGAAGATGCTGATCCTGATGCAGAAGCGCTGCCAGGAGCTCGGCATCAAGATGCATTTCCAGACGCGCATGGAGCCCGACGCGCTGCGCGACTGCGACCTGCTCTACGCGGCCGACGGCGTGAACAGCGCCACGCGCGAGCGCTACAAGGACCAGTTCAAGCCCAACATCGATTTCCGCCCGAACCGCTTCGTCTGGCTCGGCACCGACTATAACTTCCCGGCCTTCACGTTCCACTTCATCGAGAACGCGCACGGCCTCTGGCGCACGCACTGCTATCGCTACGAAGAGGGCATGGCGACGCTCATCATCGAGTGCACCGACGAGACATTCGCCAACACCGGGCTCGGCGTCACCGACGAGAACGCGACCGCGAAGTACGTGGCAGATCTGCTCCGGCCCTTCATCGGCAACGCGCGCGTCATCACCAACCGCTCGCACTGGCGCAACTTCCCGAACATCAGCTGCGCGAACTGGCACTTCGACAACGTCGTGCTCGCCGGCGACGCCGTGCACACCGCGCATTTCTCGATCGGCTCGGGCACCAAGCTCGCGATGGAAGACGCGATCGCGCTGCACAAGGCGATCACCGACACGGGCTCGGTCAAGGAAGGCCTTCCGCAATACGTGAAAGACTACAAGCCGCAGGTCGAAAGCCTGCAGCGCGCGGCCATCGTCTCGCAGCGCTGGTTCGAAGAAGCGGAGCGCTATTATCACCGGCTCGACCCGATCCAGTTCGGCTTCGCGGTGCTCACGCGCTCGCTGCGCATCAGCCACGGCAACCTGCGCCAGCGCGATCCGAACTACGTCGCCGGCGTCGACCGCTGGTTCGCGACGCAGGCGGCCAACCAGAGCGGCGTCAACGTGCGCACCGAGCCGTCGCCGCCGCCGCCGATGTTCACGCCGTTCCGCCTGCGTGATCTCGTGCTGCCGAACCGCATCGTCGTCTCGCCGATGTGCCAGTATTCGGCCGAGGACGGCATGCCCGACGACTGGCATCTCGTGCACCTGGGCTCGCGCGCGATGGGCGGCGCCGGCCTCATCATCGCCGAGATGACCGATGTGAGCCGCGAGGCGCGCATCTCGCCGGGATGCACGGGCATGTACAAGCCCGAACACGTCGCCGGCTGGAAGCGCGTGACGGATTTCGTGCATAAGCACACGCAGAGCAAGATCGCGCTGCAGCTCGGCCACGCCGGCCGCAAGGCTTCGACGCGCCTGCTCTGGGAGGGCTACGACGAGCCGCTGAAGGACGGCAACTGGCCGATCGTGTCGGCCTCGCCGCTTCCGTATAAGCCGCACAGCCAGGTGCCGCGCGAGATGAATCGCGCCGACATGGAGGCGGTGATCGCCGACTACGTGCGCGCGACGAAGATGGCCGAAGAGGCCGGCTTCGACATGCTCGAAGTCCACATGGCGCACGGCTACCTGCTGAACACGTTCATCTCGCCGCTGACCAACCAGCGGAAAGACGACTACGGCGGCAGCCTCGCCAACCGCATGCGCTTCCCGCTCGAGGTCTATCGCGCGGTGCGCGCGGCGTGGCCGCAGGGCAAGCCGATCTCCGCGCGCATCTCGGCGCACGACTGGAAGGAAGGCGGCACCGAGCCCAAGGACGCGGTGGAGATCGCGAAGCTGCTCAAGGCCGCCGGCGTGGACATCGTCGACGTCTCCTCGGGCCAGGTGGTCCACGACGAGAAGCCGCAATACGGGCGCCTGTTCCAGACGCCGTTCGCCGACCGCATCCGGCTCGAGCTCGGCATGCCGACGATGGCGGTGGGCGGCATCTCGTCGTTCGAGGACGTGAACTCGATCCTCGCCGCCGGCCGCGCCGATCTCTGCGTGATCGCGCGCGCGCACCTGTTCGATCCCTACTGGACGCGCCACGCCGCCTACGAGCTCGGCTGGATCGGCTACGAGAAATTCGCGTGGCCGAAGCAGTACGACACGCTCAACCGCAACTACGTCTGGCGCTTCGAGACGGCGAAGGAGTGACGAACCGCACTGTGGGACCGCGGGCCTGGAGGCGCGCGGTCCCACAGATTTCGCTTACTTACCCATCCTCTGCGCTCTCGCTCTTCGCTCGCCCTCTTCGCGGCGGGCGGCGGCGTCGGCGGGGAGGCCGAGCGCTTCGAGGCGCTCGGGCAGCAGCGCCATCACGCGGTCGCGCTCCTCGTCGGTGATGCGCGGCCAGGCGGCGATCTCGGGGCCGGTGCGCCCGCAGCCGAGGCACCAGCCGCTTTTCCGATCGAGCTGGCAGACGTCGTTGCACGGGCTCCGGATGCGTCCGCTCATCGCGCGGCGCGCCCGCTAATACAGTCCGATCGATCGCATGAATCCCGACAGGATCGGCACCAGCGCCTCGTCGAGCGGGCTCTTCGGCAGCGGAACGAGGAACCAGATCTCGAACATCAGGAAGAAGACCGCCGACACGGCGAAGCCGATGAGCGCGCCGCGCCAGATCGGGTACTTCCCGAAATGCCACATGAACAGCGCCATGTAGATCGTCGACGCGATGTAGATGCCGATGAACGCGACCGCGGCGACATAGATCGCGAGCGGGATCAGCACCGCGAGCACCTGCAGCAGCGCGCGCCTGGTGGTGAAGGTTTTCGTTCCGCCCTTCGTGTCGAGCACCGCGCGCACGAGATTGATCGCGCTCGAGACCGCGAGGATCAGGCCGATGTAGAACGGGAAATAGCCGGCGCGCGGCCCTTCGTTCTCCTGCCAGCCCATGCCGAGGCGCAGGCTGTCGCTGATCACGACGGCCGCGACCCCCATCAGCAGCAGCGCCACGACGATGTCCATCGTGCGCGTCGAGACCAGCCGCGTGCCCGCGGGCCCTTCTCCGTCACTCATCGTTTCATCCCCGGGATGACAAGCGGTGGGACCGGGCCCGCGCGGGCCCGGCCCCGAGGCACATCAGGGCTTCGCGAGGAAGCCGGCTTCCTTCATCAGGTCGTAGTGCGTCTTCTCGGCCGCGGCGACCCACTTTGCGTAGTCGTCGCCGGTCATGAAGGTCTGGTTGAACGCGCCGCTTTCCATGAACGACTTCCACTCCGGCGTTTCGCGCATCTTCGTGAACAGGTTCACGTAGAACGCCACCTGCTCTTTCGTGACGCCGGCCGGCATGAAGATGCCGCGCAGCATCTGGTATTCCACGTCGACGCCCGATTCCTTGCAGGTCGGGATGTCGCTCCACGCCATTGTGGCCGTCACCTTGTTCGTATAGATGCTGCGCTTGCCGTCGAAAATGCACAGCGGGCGAAGCTTGCCCGCCTTCCATTGCGCCACGGCCTCGATCGGATTGTTCACGGTCGAGTTCACGTGGTTGCCGACGAGCTGCACGGCCACGGCGCCGCCGCCCGAATACGGGATGTAGGTGAACTTCTTTCCGCCGAGGACGCGCTCGAGCGCCACGGTGATGATCTGGTCTTCCTGCTTCGAGCCGGTGCCGGCCATCTTGAACTGACGGTCCGGCGCGGCTTTCACCGCCTCGATGTATTCCTTCGCGGTCTTGTGGGGCGATTCGGCGTTGACCCAGAGCACGAACTGGTCGAGCGCCAGCATCGAGACCGGCGTCAGATCCTTCCAGCTGAACGGCGTCCCGGTGGCCAGCGGCGTCGTGAACAGGTTGGAGAGCGTGATGATGATCTTGTGCGGATCGCCCTTGCTGCCCTTCACTTCGAGAAAGCCTTCGGCGCCCGCGCCGCCGGCCTTGTTGATGACGATGATCGGCTGGCTCATCAGGTTGTTCTTCGTGACGATGCCCTGGATGAAGCGCGCCATCTGATCGGCGCCGCCGCCGGTGCCGGCCGGAATGATGAACGTGACCGCCTTCGAAGGCTGCCACGCCTCGGCAGCGGCCGGCCCGGCAAAGGCGACCGCGAGAGCGGCGGTGCCCGCGGCAAGCAGGAACGATTTGGTCCGATGGAGATGCGCTTGCTTCGACATTGTCCTCTCCTTGCAGTTATGACGATTGTTATTGGCGTTGCGCGAAAGCGTAGTCGGGCACTGTAACGAGGTCTAGGTGGGCACGTCGGCCGGCACGCGCCGGCGGAAGAGCGCGAGGAAGCGCTTGATCAGCGGCCAGAACAGCAGAATCACGCCGAGACCCATGATCCCGCCGACGAGCCAGTTCGACCAGAAGATGCTGAGGCTTCCCTGCGACGACAGCATCGACTGGCGGAACGAGCTTTCCGCCATGTCGCCGAGCACGAGCGCAAGAACGAGCGGCGGCAGCGGATAGGAGAGCTTGTTGAATACGTAGCCGATCACGCCGAACAGCACGACCAGCCACACGTCGAACATCGCGTTGTTCACCGTGTAGGCGCCGATGGCGCAGATCACCATGATCGCGGGCGCGATGATACTGAAGGGAATACGGAGGATCGCGGCGAACAGCGGCACGCAGGTGAGCACGATGATGAGGCCGGCCACGTTGCCCAGATACATGCTGGCGATGAGGCCCCAAACGAAATCCTTCTGCTCGACGAACAGCAGCGGCCCCGGCTGAAGCCCCCAGATGAGGAGCCCGCCCAGCAGCACGGCTGCGGTGGGCGAGCCCGGAATGCCGAGGGTAATCATCGGCAGCAGGGCGCTGGTGCCGGCCGCGTGCGCGGCGGTTTCGGGCGCCACCACGCCTTCGATGTTGCCTTTGCCGAAGGTATCGCCCTGCTTCGACATGCGCTTGGCGAGGCCATAGCTCATGAACGAGGCCGGCGTGGCGCCGCCCGGCGTGATGCCGAGCCAGCAGCCGATCGCGCAACTGCGGAGCGACGTCACCCAGTATTTCGGCAGCTTCGCCCAGGTGGTGAGCACCGCGTTCAATCGCAGCTTGGCCTTTGCGCCGCTGAATGCGAGGCCGCTTTCCATCGAGAGCAGGATTTCGCCGATGCCGAACAGGCCGATCACCGCCACCAGGAACTGGAAGCCTTTCAAGAGATCGGTGAAGCCGTAGGTCATGCGAAGCTGGCCGGTGACCGTGTCGAGGCCGACCGAGGCCAGCGAGAAGCCGAGCGCCATCGAGGCCAGCGTCTTGAACGGCGAGCCGCGCCCCATGCCGATGAAGCTCGCGAAGGTGAGGAACTGCACGGCGAACAGCTCGGCGGGTCCGAAGCGCAGCGCGAAGCGCGCCACGAGCGGCGCCAGGAACGTTATGACGATGACCGCGACCAGCGCGCCGATGAACGACGAGGTGAAGGCGGCGGTGAGCGCCTCGTCGGCCCTTCCCTGCTTGGCCATCGGATGGCCGTCGAAGGTGGTGGCCACCGACCAGGGCTCGCCGGGGATGTTGAACAGAATGGAGGTGATGGCGCCGCCGAACAGCGCGCCCCAATAGATGCAGGAGAGAAGGATGATCGCCGATGTCGTGCCGCCGGGCTGCTGCGCGAGCGTGAAGGTGAGCGGCAGCAGGATGGCCACGCCGTTGGCACCGCCGAGGCCGGGCAGCACGCCGATGATGACCCCCAGCAGGATGCCCACGAGCATCAGGCCGATGTTGAACGGGGTCAGGACGACGGCGAAGCCGCCCAACAACGATGCGATCTCTTCCACTTGCGCTTCCCCGCCGTGACGTCTTTGTGTGGTCCGGGCGCATTTGCGACAGCCCGGTTACCTTGTATATGGCATGCCAGAATAAGGCGTGCCTCTAGAGCGGTAAAGCGAAACCGGTATCGTATTCCACAGGCGCAGTCCGCCATTCGTTGACAAGTGGTATCTGGCATGCCAATCGTGACGACAGGTGTGCTCTGTAAAAATCCGGGCGCGCGGCCGCGCGCGCCGCTTCCGCCCAACCTTCGCGGGAGAGACCCCCGTGTCCGATCTCGTCATCGAGCGTGTCGCGCCTGAAGAGACCTACAAGACCAAGGCCTACTCGGCCTTGAAGCAGGCGATCACGAACATGGACATCTACAGCTCGCCCGAGCCGGCCTGGCTCGACGAGCGCCAGCTTTCCGAGCGGCTCGGCGTGAGCCGCACGCCGGTGCGCGAGGCGCTGGCGATGCTGGAGCAGGAAGGCTTCGTGAAGTCGCTGCCGCGCCGCGGCATCATCGTCGTCAAGAAAACGAAGCGCGAGATCGTCGAGATGGTGCAGGCCTGGGCCGCGCTCGAAAGCATGGCCGCGCGGCTCATCACGCTGAGCGCCAGCGACGACGCGATCAAGACGCTGCGCCCGCTGATGCAGGCCTTCGGCGAGGGCCACAAGCCGCGCGAGCACCTGGGCGAATACTCGTCGGCGAACATCGCGTTCCACCAGGCGATCATCCGCCTTTCCGGCTCGCGGATGCTGGCCGACATGACCGACAATCTGCTGCTGCACGTGCGCGGCATCCGCCAGATCACGATCGGCCGCGACAACCGCGCCGAGCGCTCGATCCAGGACCATCTCGGCATCATCGGCGCGATCGAGCAGCGCGACACCGAGCGCGCCGAGCGGCTCTCGCGCGAGCACACGCTCGGCCTCGCGGCCTATGTGGAGCAGTACGGCGACAAGTTCTTCGATTGAGCGCGGACGCGGCCGGCAAGGCCGGCGCGCGATCCCAAGAAACGAGAGACGAGGGAGGATGACACGATGCCCGAAGGAACGACGAAGCCCGCCGCGGAGGCCGGGGAGCTGACGGACGGCTTCCATCTGCTGATCGACGCGCTGAAGCTCAACGGCCTCACGACGATCTACGGCGTGCCGGGCATCCCGATCACCGATTTCGGGCGGATGGCGCAGGCCGAAGGCCTGCGCGTGCTCTCGTTCCGTCACGAGCAGAACGCCGGCTATGCCGCCGCGATCGCCGGCTATCTGACGAAAAAGCCCGGCGTGTGCCTCACCGTCTCGGCGCCCGGCTTCTTGAACGGCCTCACCGCGCTCGCGCACGCGACGACGAACTGCTTCCCGATGATCCTGATGTCGGGCT
>CAYZSG010000196.1:0-10284 GCA_964481045.1 uncultured Candidatus Odyssella sp.
CAAGGATCGCGTCGACGACGCGATGCACGCGACCCGCGCCGCGGTCGAGGAAGGCGTGGTCCCGGGCGGCGGCGTGGCGCTGCTGCGCGCGATCAAGTCGCTCGACCGGGTGAAGCCCGACAACGACGACCAACGCGTCGGCGTCGATATCGTCCGCCGCTCGCTGCAAGCCCCGGCACGGCAGATCGCGCAGAACGCCGGCGCCGACGGCTCGGTCATCGTGGGCAAGATCCTCGAGACCGCCGACTACAACTACGGCTTCGACGCCCAGAGCGGCAACTACGTCGACATGGTCAAGAAGGGCATCATCGATCCGACCAAGGTGCTGCGTTGCGCGCTGCAGAACGGCGCCTCGGTCGCCGGCCTGCTGATCACGACCGAAGCCATGGTCGCCGAACGGCCGGAGAAGAAGTCGCCGGCCGGCCCGCCGGGCGGCGACATGGGCGGAATGGGCGGCATGGGCGGGATGGATTTCTAGATTCCGCCGCCAACCTGACGCTTCGAAACGGATCGGGCCGCGTCCCCTCGGGGGCGCGGCCTCGTTCCGGTTTTTCGTGCCGGCTCAACCAAACATTTTCGAGACCTTATGAGCGCGCCCCCCTCCACCATTCCCACGGCGCGCGACACCGCCGCCGACGACGATCACATTCTGGCGGGGCGCCTGGCCGCGCACTGCGCCGCCTACAAGGGCGCCCAACCGGGGCGCGCCGCCGTTCAACTGCTCGTGACGGGCGTCGCGTTTCTCGCGCTCTGCGCGCTCATGCTGTTGACCGTCGAGCACGCCTATTGGCTCACGGCCCTCGCCACGCTGCCCGCCGCCGGCCTGATGGTGCGCTTGTTCATCATCCAGCACGATTGCGGGCACGGCTCGTTTCTCGGTTCCCGCGCCGCCAACGACTGGGTCGGCCGCCTGATCAGCCTCGTCACGCTGACGCCCTACGCCTATTGGCGCCAGTCGCACGCCCGGCACCACGCGACGTCGGGAAATCTCGACCGGCGCGGCATCGGCGACGTCACGACGCTCACGGTGAACGAATACCGGGCGCTCCCGCTCGGCGCGCGCGCGCGTTATCGCCTCTATCGCAATCCGCTCGTCCTGCTGCTCGTCGGCGCGCCGGTGCATTTCATGCTGCTGCAGCGTCTGCCGCCCCGGCTGTTACGCGCTTCGCGCGATGCCTGGCTGAGCGTCCTTTCCCTGAATGCGGCCATCGTCGTGCTCTACGGCCTCCTCGCCGCCGCCGTGGGCGTCGAAGCATTGCTGCTGGCCTATATGCCGATGATCGTGATCGCGTCGTGGATCGGCGGCTGGATGTTCTATGTCCAGCATCAGTTCGAGGACGCCAACTGGACCCGCGACGCGGACTGGGATTTTCAGCGCGCCGCGCTTCGCGGCAGCTCGTATCTCGTGCTGCCGCGCCTCCTCCGCTGGTTCAGCGGCAGCATCGGCCTGCATCACGTTCACCATCTCAACAGCATGATTCCGAACTACCGGCTCCAGGAGTGCCTCGAGGGCAGCGCGGAGCTGCAGGCGATGAGCCGGCTGACGATTGCCGAGAGCTTGAAAAGCGCGCGTCTCGCCCTTTGGGACGAGGAGCGCCGGAAACTCGTCGGATTTCGCGACGCAATCCGCAACGCAACGGCATGATCGCCGGGCCCACCGTGGCCCGAAGATCATGATCTATCGCTTGGGCAACCCTGCTTCGGCGACAAGCAATCGGAGGAGACACGCACATGGCCAAAGGTCAGCAACGCGGAACCCGCGAAAAGAAGAAGCCGAAGCAGGACAAGGCGAAGCCGTCCGCGGCGACCTCGCGCTTCGCGTCGGCGCCGGTCGTGGTCGGCGCTCCGCAGTCCGGGAAGAAGAAGTAAGCGGCTGACGCGCCGGCGCTCGCGGCGCGGCGAGCGGTTGACCTCGGCGGCGGCGCGTTCATACTCGGCGCATGATGCGAATCCTGCGCCATCTCCCGCTCGTTCTCCTCCTCGGTGCCTGCACGTTGGGCGGCACGAGCTATTCCGACACTGACGAGGCGAAGGAGACGTGCCGCGATCTCGGCCACGAGGGCGCCGCCCATGAGCGCTGCGTCGCCGCGCGCGAGCATCAGTCCGCCTGCCGCAAGTTCCTCAACTCGCGCGACTACACCGCCGCCGAGGCGCGCCGCCGGAAGTGCGAATAGGTCGAGTGCGCAGGGGCGAGTCCCCGACCCGAACTTCCATTTCAGACGCACGACCATGGGCCGTCGGTGCCCGCGCCGCCGAGCGCGCGGCGCCGTTTGCGCGGCGCGGAGGCGACGACCGCCGGCGCCGGGCGTTGTATGATTTGGATCAACGCCGCGTTCGTCATCCCCGCCTAAGCCGGGCCGGTCATCAAGGAGTTCGAAACATGGAGCTCACCGTCAATCCGCAAGCTGTCGCCTTCATCATCGAGAAGGCGCGCGAGTTTGATGCCAAGGTCGAGCCCGACGATCCCGACTCTGGCTCGAACGCCACCGACGACAAGGCGATCGACGTGCTCGAGGACTTCGCCGACGATCCGACGCTCGAGGAGCTCAAGAGCGCGATCGAAGGTCTCAACGAGGACGAGAGCCGCGACCTCGTGGCGATCATGTGGACCGGGCGCGGCGACTACGACAAGAAGCAGTGGAGCGAGGCCAAGTCCCAGGCCAACACGATCCCGCCCCCGGACCGCAGCCGCTATCTCATCGGCACGCCGCTCTTGGCCGACTATCTCGAGCAGGGTCTCGACGAGCTCGAGATCCCGGTGCCGGAGATGGAAGAATAGCGGCGAAATCACCGAAACGGGCGTTTCGTCAAGAATTCGTTCACCATAAAAGGCGACGAGCGATTCAGCACGAACGTGAGGGCAATCTTGATCTGAGATTTGATATTTCAGGACACCCCGTCAGGTATTTTAGGGGAGTGCAGATCAGTGCCTTTCTTTTTCCTTTCCCGGTGCCAAGCGCAGCAGCCGCATGAGAATGTCGGCCCGGCGCGCCTCGCCGGCAGATTTCAACGTCTTCTCAATCGCTTCTTCCGCCATGACGAGCACGGTGGCGCGCTTGTCACGGTGGGTATCGCCCTGCCTGCACTGCTGGGCGTGACCGCCCTCTCGGTCGATCTCGGCCTCTGGTACAAATCGCGGCGCGACTACCAGACCGCGGCCGACGCGGGGGCGATCAGCGCAGCCTGGCAGCGCCTCAAAGGGAAAAGCGGATTGCTCGCCGTCGCGAAGGCCGATGCGGCGCGCAATGGCATCGTGGTCGCCTCGCCGATCGCCATGGAGGTGAATAACCCGCCCAAAACCGGCACCTACCAGGGCGAGTCGGAAGCCGTCGAGGTCATTCTCACAGTCCCCGAGAAGACGATGCTCTCTTCCATCGTCTACGAGGGCTCAGTGACGAACGTCGTGCGTGCGGTGGGCCTGATCGAGATCACCGGTGAAGCGTGCGTGCTGGCGCTCAATACGACCGCCGCGTCGGCGCTCAAGGTCTGGGGCAACACCACCGTCGAAGCGAAGAATTGCGTGCTCGGCTCGAACTCCAATGCTTCGAGCTCGATCAATGTGGGCGGCTCGTCCGTTCTCACTGCGGAGTCGCTCTGGGCGGCGGGCGGTATCCTGACCGCGGGTACCACGACGCTGGACCGGCCGCCGATCAGCGACGCTTGGCCGCTCGAAGACCCGTACAAGAATCTGACGGTCGGCGCGATGGGCTCCTGCCTCGTCAGCAACCCGCCGAACTACAACAATACCGCGACACTTTCGCCGGGCCGCTATTGCGGCGACATGAAGTTCGGCGCGCAGGCGAACATCACGCTCCAGCCAGGCACCTACTACATCGACAAAGGCGACCTAGAAGTGAACGGCGGGGCCAAGATCCGCTGCAACTGCACCGGCACCGAGGGCGTCACCTTCGTCCTCACCAGCAGCGGCAACTCGAGCGACATCGGCGGCGTGACCATCAACGGCGGCGCCGATATCCAGCTCAATGCACCGTCCGATCCCGCTAACTACTACAAAGGCGTGCTGTTCTATCAGGACCAGAACGCGTCGCCCAACACGGCGAAATTCAACGGCGGCGCCGCGATGATCCTCAACGGGGCGATCTACTTCAAACGCTCGATCATCCAGTACAACGGCGATCACGCCGCCACGGCAAAGAGCTGCACGCAGATCGTCGGCGACACGGTCGAGTTCACCGGAAACTCGAAGATCATCAACAATGGCTGCAAGGACGCCGGCATCGAGCCCATCAACGTGAAAGGCGTCCGCCTGGTCGAATAGCGGCCGGCCGCGGAACGAGAGTTGGAAAACGGGAACATGACGACGAAATTCAGAACCCTCCTGGCGCGGCTCGAAGCGCTGCGGACCGGAAACCGCGGCACTTTCGCGATCGAGCATGCGCTGGTCATGCCGTTCTTGCTGCTGCTCCTGAGCGGCGCGATCGATCTGGGCTACGCGCTGAACCAGTCTTCGTCGCTCAGCGGCGCGGCGCGCGTCGGGGCGCAATATGCGATGCGCTTCCCGTCGGACGCCGACGGCATCAAGGACGTCGTCACGAAGGCCGTCAGCTACGATCCGGCGAGCCTGACGGTCACGTCGAAACTCACCTGCGAATGCGAAGACGGCACGGCGGTGGCATGCACCGACACGTGCAGCGGCGCCGCGCCCTTCACCTACGTGACGGTCAACGTCTCGAAGACTTACGCGTCGCCGCTGCCCACCGCGATGATGCTGGGGCTCACGACATTGTCGGGCGCCGCCGTCATGCGCGCGAACTAGGTCGTCCATGTCGGCAAAATCCAGCGCAAGCCCGCCATTCTCACGGCTCGCCGCCCGGGTGCTCCGCTTCGGCCGGTGCCGCAAGGGCGCCGCCGCCGTCGAATTCGCGCTGGTGGCCCCGTCGCTGTTCCTCGTTGTCATGGGCATCTTCGAGTTCGGCCTCTTCGCCTGGAACCGGCACTCGCTCGAGCACGCGACCGAAGAAACGGCGCGGGTCGTGATGACGAGGACGGCGATTACCGACACGCAGGTGGCCGCCGAGATCAAATCGCGCGCATCCTCGATCCCCGCCGACGAGATCTCGGCCACCGTGACGCAGGAGACGGTCGGGACGACGACGTTCGTCACGATGAGCGTGGCGTACACCTACAATTACATCCTGCTGGGCGCCGTGATCGGCCTGGAGCCGATAGTGGTCGTCAGCAAGACCCGCGTGCCGCTGCGGCCGGCAACCTGACGCAGCGCTGCCGCGCGCTTTCGCCGCAATCGCGCGCCTCCATCTCTCCTGGCCCACATGCGCTACGGGGCAGGCGCAATCTTGTCGCACGCCGGATTCTTGCCGGATATCCCTCGGTTTCCACGTGCGCGAACCTTGCGCCGGATTTGGCAAAGCCGGCCACTTGCTCTAATCGCAGCGCATGTCCTCCCGCCCCCTTCTCCGCCTCCAGCCCGGCCGCGACAAGCGCGTGCGCGCGGGCTCGCCCTGGATCTTTTCGAACGAGATCGCCCTCGATGCCGAAGCGAAGGCGCTGGCGCCCGGCGCGCTCGTGCGCGTCGAAACCGCTGAGGGCAAGGCGCTCGGCACCGCCGCGTTCAACCTGCATGCGCTGATCGCGGCGCGTCTCTACGACCGCGATCCGGGCGCGGCGCTCGACGCCGAATGGTTCGCGGCGCGGCTGCGCCGTGCGTTGAAGCTGCGCGAGCGGTTCTTCGCGAAGCCGCTCTATCGCCTCGTCCATGCCGAGGGCGACGGCCTGCCCGGCTTCATCGCCGACAGGTTCGGCGACGTGTGCGTCGTGCAGGCGAACACGGCGGGCGCCGAGGCTCTGCTGCCGGCGTTCTCCGAGGCGCTGGACCGCACGCTCGGTCCCAAGGCCGTCGTGCTGCGCAACGATGGCGGCGGGCGGGCGCTCGAGGGCCTCGCGGACGAGATCAAGGTGCTGAGCGGCGCCGTCGACGGACCGATCGAGATCGAAGACCGCGGCGCGCGCTTTCCCATCGACGTGCTCGGCGGGCAGAAGACCGGCTGGTATCTCGACATCGCCGAGGCGCGCGGGCGCGTGGCGCGGCTCGCGCAGGGCGCGCGCATCCTCGATCTCTACTGCCACACCGGCGCGTTCTCCGTGATCTGCGGCCGCGCCGGCGCGAAGTCGGTGCGCGCGATCGACAGCTCGGCCAAGGCGCTGGCGCTGGGCGAGCAGGCCGCCGCGCTCAACGGCCTCGCCGACCGCGTGCACTTCGAGCGCGCCGACGTGTTCGACGCGCTCGCAGCGAACGAGGAGAAGCGCGAGCGCTACGACATCGTGATCGCCGACCCGCCGAGCTTCGTGAAATCCAAGAAGGACCTCGGCCCCGGCGCGCGCGCCTACAGAAAGCTCGCGCGGCTATCCGCCGGTGCAGTGGAAAGCGGCGGGTTCCTGTTCATCGCCTCGTGCTCGCACAACATGACGCCCGAGCTGTTTGCGGGAGAGGTCGCAGCCGGCCTCGCCGCCGCCGCGCGCACGGGCCGCATCGTGATGAGCGGCGGCGCGGGCCCGGATCACCCCGTGCATCCGCAGCTCGCGGAAACCGCTTACTTGAAATGGCTCCTATTGCAGATCGACTGACTCAATGTCGTCACACTCTTGGATGATCGTAAACGCGGAACAGAGCGGTGGCCGGCAGGGATAGCCGGCCGCAGCCGGCCGTAGTACGTGATCAGGGAGAGTTCCGGCCGTCGCGCCGGACCGGGCTTGGCAGGGGAGAAGCCATGCAAATCAAGCGCTTCTCGATCGTGTTCGCGGCCGCGGCGGCTGCCGCCGTCACGGCGTTTGCCGCGCCTCCGCAAGGTGCCGATATTCGCGCCGGGACTGATTCAGGCATCGTTCTCGCCCAGAGCGTCAAGGAGCGCGACCTCGAGGCGGTGCCGCCGGTCGATGCAGGCCGCGCGCCGCCCCCTGCGAACCGCGCCGGCCCGCCCTCGCCGCCGCCGGTTCCCCCGGCGCCGCGCCTCACCACGCGCGCAGCGCCGCCGCCCGCAGCAGACGACGATGCGCCGCCCGTGCGCGAGATGCCGCCGCCGCCCACCTCCACCTCACGCTACACGGCGCCTCCGCCCCGCGCGCAGGAGCCCGCATACCGGCCCGCACCGCGCACCGAAGAGCCGCCGCCACCGGCGGCGACCGCGCCACGGCGCCCGCCGCCCACGCGCTCGGCCTTCTATGCGAACTGCACGCAGCAATGCCATCTCTCCTGCGAAGCCTCGTTCGAGGCGTGCAACGGCGATTCCTCGCCGGCCAAGGCGGCCTGCGTGAAGAAGCTCGAATCCTGCCGCGTCGAGCGCTGCGCCTGCCGCTTCGACTGACCGGCGCCGCGCGCGGCTTGGCGCTGCCCGAGCCTTCGGGCAGCATGGCAAGATGATGAAATCCCTGCGCCGCTGCCTGCTCGCCGGTCTTCTGCTGCCCGCCTCGCTCGCGCCCGCCGCCGCGCAATCGGCCGTGGCCGTGCCGGTGCACAATTTTCGTTTCGCCGGCCCACCCGACGCGGCGCTGGCGGGCCTGCGCAAGGCCGCGCAGGAGTGCTGGAGCGACGACTACGACAGCCGCGTACTCGGCCCCTATCGCCAGGTGGCGGAGGTTCCGGCCAACGCCGCCGGCGGCGCCACGGTGCGGCTCGAATGGCGCCGCGTGGTCGGCGAGCGCACGGCGGGGCTGTTGAAGCGCGCGTTCGACATCGCGCTCGCGCCTGACGGCGGCGCCACGCGCGTCACCGTGCTCGTCTACGGCCCTTATTCCGAAGTGGGGCGGGACGTCGAGGCGTGGCTGGCCGGCCGCGTGCAATGCTTCGAGCGATCTCGCCCGATGCCGTGAGTCTCACGCCTCGACGTGCACGCGCAGCAGTTCGGGCACCGTCTCGGGCGGGCGGCGGCCGAAGCCGCACTCGGTCGCGATTCCGAAATCCTTGATGAAGCGCTCGGCCATCGCCATGCGCCGCCGCGTGCCCTCGATGCCGTCGCCGGGATGCACGAGGCCGAGGAACAGCTTCGTCTCGGGCCGGAGCTTGAGGTTGCGGAGCGGCGCGAAGTAGGTCGAGTCGTCGCGCTCTTTCGGCACCGGCATGTGGATCCACTGGATCGGCCGCGGCGAATTTTCCGAGATCGCGTTGGCGATCTTCACGAGCAGGCTCGTATCGGCCGGCTCCTTGAAATGCTTGCCGCCCGAATCGCCGTAGCAGAGATGGAAGCCCATCTCGATGGCCGGCGGGATCGCGCCGCTCAGCCCGCGCAGCCGCTCGACGACGCCTTCGTAAACGGGCTGGAAATGCACGCGGCGAACGCCCTCGAGCACTGCGAACTCCACCGCCACGTCCCATTGGATCGCCAGCTCGCCGTGCGGGATCGCGGCCATGATCTCGCGCGCCTCGGCGAGCAATTGCTCGCTGTACGGCGCCTCGACGGCGGATTGCGCACTGGCCTCGATGTATTGCGCGATCACGGCGAGCGGGGTCGGCAGACTCACCTGGAAGCGCATGCCGGCGGGAATGCGCCCCTGCTCGCGCAGGCGCTTGAACACCGCGTAGGAGTCCAGCGCGGCCCTGGCATAGCCGAGCGCGCCGAACGCGACCGGGCCGCCATGCGCGGGGTTCAGCACGAAGACCGGAAACGGCCCGGCCGCCGGCAATTGCTGGAGCGCAGGATTGCCGCCGAGCAGCGCCCGCTGCCACGCGATCCAGTTCGTGCGCGGGCCGGTCTCGCCGTCGGGCAGCCGCTTCACCTGGCCGTCCAATGCATGCGCGCAGACCGCGAACACCTCCTCGGCCGAGCCGAGCGGCACGCTGCCGACGAGCAGGACCTCGCGTTTGCCGCGCCCCGCCATCTGGCTCCTCCCTCATATCGTTGGCTGAGGCTAAGCGGCCCGGGCGGCGCCCGTCAAAACAAAGCTAGCCCATTGTTCGCCCAATGGATTTACATTCAAGTCAGGTTCAGGTTGCGCGTGTATATTCCCCATACTTACAAAGGGTTCACCGAAAGCAACCGCGATGAAACGCTTGTTCGCCTTACTCTTGCTGGGCTTCCTGGCCCTCGGCATAGCCGGCTTCTCGGCCGGCGGCGCCGCGGCCGGGCCGGCGAACTGCGCGCCGAACGCGGAATCGGTGCTCGGCAACGACGATCCGATGGTCGAGCTTGCGGCGCTCACGGAAAAGCCCTCGGCGAGCCGCAGCACGCTCTCCGACGGTCAGCAATACGCCTGCAACAGCCAGTGCGCGCGCTCCTGCGCGGCGCGCTTCGGGAGCTGCCCGACGCGGCAATGCCGCCAGCAATTCAACGCCTGCGTCCGCAGTTGCGGCTGTTGACGGGCGGCTGAGCAAGCGTTCGCACGCGCGGAATCGGACGCACTCGGCCGCGCCCCATCCGCAATCTGTCTCGAAAATTTAACGGCGCGATCTCGCTGCATTGCGGGAACGATCAATCCGCGCGCGGCATCTCTGTTGGAACGCGCCAGTGCGGCGTCGTTGCAATGAGAGTCTGGGCAAACGGGTGAGCGCCATGAACAATCGAATCGAGATGGATCCCTTTCGCGCGTGGATGGATGCCGGCACCGGCGAGCCGCTGCGCAAATCGATGTTTCATCAGATGGAGCGATTCTGGGAAGGCCAGCGCAAGATGCTCGAGGAATACGAATCGTTCTCGCGCGCGATGCTCGAGCGCCGGCGTAGCGCGGCCGAGTCGACGCTCGACACGCTGCGCAAGATGGGCACCGCGGCTGACGGCACCGAGTGGACGAAATGCTGCAGCGACTGGCTGACCGGCAGCTTCTCGCGCGTGGCCGAAGACACCCGCGACATGATCCAGGAAAGCTGGAAGATCTTCGCCGAGGTCTCGCAGACGATGACCGAGGGCATGGCCGAATCGGCGCAGGCCTCCGCTGAGACGGCCAAGGCTGCGGCCGAAACCCAGCAATCCGCCGCGCGCGCAGCCGCGTCGCAAACCTTCGCTGCGGCCCAGAGCGCCGCCGACCAAAGCACGGCGGCCGCGCAGGAAGCCGCGCGCATGGCGGCGGCCCGCGCAGCGCAGCGCCCGAAGCGCCCCGAGGAAGGCGCGCGCGCGTAGAATCGTCGCGATTGACGCGGGGCGGGTTTCGCGGCCCGCCCCTACGCGCCCGCGGCGAGTCTCTCTTTCACCATCTTCTGCATGCGCGCGAGCGGGCGGTCGTGGATGCCGAGCGCTTCGAGCGCCGCGACCGTGTGCTCGAGAGAATCGCGGCAGGCGCCGAGCGGGCCCGTCGCCTTCGCGATCGCGTCGGCCACCG
>CAYZSG010000197.1:0-10265 GCA_964481045.1 uncultured Candidatus Odyssella sp.
TGCACACCTCGTTTTCGGCGAGGATGCCGGCGCCATAGCCGGCGCAGGCGCCGCAGCCCGAAGGCAGCAGGATCGCGCCGGCCTCGGTGAGCGCGGCCAGCGTGCCATCGGCGGCAGCCTGCTGCGTCGTGCGGGCGGAGGCGGGGGCCACGAGCAGGCGCACGCCTTTCGCCACCTTGCGCCCGCGCAGGACCGCGGCGGCCATGTGCAGATCGGAAAGCTTCGCGCCGGTGCAGGCGCCGATATAGGCCTGGTCGATCGAAACCGTGTCGTGCGCGGACACGTCGGCGGCATTCTCCGGGCTGTGCGGCGCGGCCACCTGCGGCGCGAGCGTGCTGGCATCGAACCGGTGATTCTCCGCGAAGGAGGCGCCCGCATCGCTGCGCCAGCGCTGCCAATCGCCGCCGACGCGCGCGCCGGCCGCCGCCACGTAGTCGAAGGTCGTCTGGTCGGGCGGCACGAGGCCCACCTTGGCGCCAAGCTCGGCGGCCATGTTGGCCAGCACCATGCGCTCGCTCATCGGCAGCGCCCGCACGGCTTCGCCGTCGAACTCTACGGCCATGTAGTTGGCGGCGTCCATGCCGAGCCGGCCGCAGAGGAACAGCATGATGTCCTTGGCCGAGAGGCCGGGGCCGAGCCGCCCGGTCCATTCGAGGCGGATCGTGGCCGGCACACGCACCCAGATCTCACCGGTGGCCAGAACGCCGGCCATCTCGGTGGCGCCGATGCCGATCATGAACGCGCCGAACGCGCCGCCGGTCGTCGAGTGGCTGTCGCCGCCGGCCACGAACATGCCCGGCGCCAGATGTCCGCGCTCGGGCAGGACGACGTGGCAGATTCCCTGCATGTCGTAGAACGCCTCGACTCCCTGCTTGCGCGCGAACTTGCGCGTCAGGTCGAGGATCGCAGCGCTTTCGGCATCGACCGCCGGCACATAGTGATCGGTGATCAGGACGACGCGGGACGGGTCCCAGAGCCCGACGCCGAGCTCTTTGAGCATCGGCTCGACGCGGCGCGGGCCGGCCGAATCGTGGATCATCGCGAGATCGACCTTGGCGGTGACGATCTCGCCCGGCGCGACGGCCTCGCGGCCGGCGGCCTTGGCGCAGAGCTTCTCGGCCAGTGTGAGGGGCATGCGGGGCACGACCGTTGACACGGCGCTGTACCTAGACCGACAGTCCCGGCCCAGCAAGCCCGGAGCCGCCTCGATGCTCGAAGCCAAGGTCGATCCGCTCACCCTCGCGCGCGACATCGTGCGCGCCTATCTCGACACGATGGAGGCGCGCGACCTCGAGCGGGCGAAGCGCTTCCTTGCGCCCGGCTTCACGATGACGTTCCCCGGCAACCGGCGCTTCACCGAGCTCGAGGCGATGATCGCCTGGGCAAAGCCGCGCTATCGCTGGGTCAAGAAGCGCTACGACCGTTTCGACGCCGCGCAGGGCTCGACCGGCACGCATGTCTATTGCTTCGGTACGCTCTACGGCGAATGGAACGATGGTACGGCGTTCGAAGGCATCCGTTTCATCGACCGCTTCACGGTGCGCGCCGGCAAGCTCGTCGACCAGATGGTGTGGAACGACATGGGCGAAGTCGCCAAGAGTGGGGCCTAGCCGATGAAAGCCCTGATGATCCGCGCGTTCGGCGGGCCCGAGGTGATGGAGTTCGTCGAGACGCCGGAGCCGATGCCGGGGCCGAACGAGGTGGTCGTCGAGGTGCATGCGGCCAGCGTGAACCCGGCCGACATCAAGATGCGCGACGGCGCGATGAACCAATATGGCGCGCTGAAGCTGCCGCGCATCCTCGGGCGCGACTTCTCGGGCGTCGTCGCGGCGGTGGGCTCGGGGATCAGCGATCTCCGGCCGGGTGATGCGGTGTTTGGCATCGCCGACCGCCTGAAGGACGGCACGCACGCCGAGACGCACGTGACCGATGCGGGGCTCGTCGCGAAAAAGCCGAAGGCGCTGACGCACATCGCGGCGGCCTCGCTCGGCGTTGCCGCGGCGAGCGCGCTGACCGCGCTCGAATTCGCGGCGCAGGTGAAGAGCGGCGACCGCGTGCTGATCCATGCCGGCGCCGGCGGCGTCGGGCACTTCGCGATCCAGTACGCGCGCAAGAAAGGCGCGCACGTGATCGCCACGGCGCGCGCCGACAACCACGACTTCGTCAAGTCGATGGGCGCGCACGAGGCGGTTGACTACACCGCGGTGGATTTCGCCGAGGCGGTCAAGGATTGCGACTTCGTGCTCGACACGCTCGGTGGAGAGGCGCATTTCAAGTCGATGACGTGCCTGAAGCCGGGCGGCACGCTGGCCTGGCTCAACGCGGCGCCGCTGCCGGAGAAGCCTCCGCGCGCCGACATCAAGGTCGTGCACGCGATCGTCAAGGCCGCGCGTCCGCAGATGGAGCGCGTCGGCCAGCTCGCGGCCGACGGCACGCTGAAGCCGCATGTGACGGCGACGTTTCCGCTCGAGCGGGCCGTCGAGGCCTACGCCATGGTCGGCACCGGCCGCACGCGCGGCAAGGTCGTCCTCACAGTGCGCTGATCTTCGTGCTCGCGGCGGCGGGCTTCGGCGCGCCGCGGCGCGTGAGCAGATACATCGCGGCGCAGACGGCGATCGACGCCGCGATCAGATAGTATTCGAAGCTCGATTTTCGCCCGAGACAGGCCTCGACGTTTTTTTCGAACTGGCAGGGCAGCCAGGTGGCGATCTCCGGCACGGCCACGATGAGGCCGACCAGCAGGAACGCGCACGCCATGTAGGGCAGCGAGGCCGCCACGATGCTGGCGAAGGTCGTGCCGCGCGGCGCCACGCCCTGCATCACGAACAGCAAAAGGCCGAAAGGCGGCGTCGTGTACGAGATCTCGAAGCTCATCATCAGGATGATGCCGAACCAGATCAGATCCCACCCATACTGCTTGGCGAGCGGGAAGAAGATCGGCACGGTCAGCAGCATCATCGAGAGCTGATCCATGAACATGCCGAGCAAGATCATGATGCCGAACATGATCAGCAGCATGGTGAGCGGCGTGAACTCGAACGACGTCGCCCATTTGATGAGGCCGGCGGTGGCGCCGGAGAAGCCGAGGATCTGGCTGAACGTCGCCGAGCCGAAGATGATGACGAGCGCCATTACCGTGATGCGCGTGGCCGCGACGCAGGACTTGGCGACGTTTTCGAACGTGAGCGCGCGGTAGGCGAGGCCGAGGATCAGCACGCCGACCGCGCCGAACGCCGAGGACTCCACCGGCGAGGCGACGCCCAGCACCGTGATCGCTATCACGAACACGATGATCGAGAGCATCGGCAGGATGTCGCGCAGGAAGATCACGAGCTTTTCGAGGGCTGGCGGCGATTCGACGTCATAGGCCGGCGCCGCGGTGGGATCGATCTTGAGCCATGCCGCGATCATCACCGCGTACATCGCTGCGAGAATGACGCCGGGCAGGACGCCGGCGATCAGCAGCTTGCCGATGTCGAGCTCGGCGAGCGTGCCGAGCAGCACGGCGAGGGTGGAGGGCGGAATCAGGATCGCGATGCCGCCGGTGCCGAGGATCGGCCCCATCGACATGTATTTGTTATAGCCGCGCTTCGTCATCTCGGGGACCATCAGTGTCCCCAACAGCGCGCCAGAGCCCATCGACGAGCCGGAGAGCGCGGCGAACGCGGTGCCGCCCGCGACCGTGACATAGGAGAGGCGGCCGGGCAGGCGGCCCATCAGCTTGTCGATGCCGGTGAACATGCGGTTGGCGAGGCCGGTCTGGAAGAACAGCTCGCCCATCAGGAGGAACATCGCGACCGGGACGAGATTGGGCGAGGCCACGACCTGGAAGCCGTTCTGCACGAGCAGGCCAACGCCCTTGCCGATCCGCTCCAGAAGCGCGCCGGAGCCGCCGAACCAGTAGATCGCGGCGCCCACGTTGCAGATCAGGAACGCGAGGCCGACCGGGATTCCGATCAGCATCAGGAACAGGATCGACCCGAACAGCGCCGCGACCGCCCAATACCATTCCATCATGGCGGCGGCGCCCTCAGCCGAAGGTCCCGATCTTGTCGGGATGCATGAGGTCCTTGCCGAAGATGAAGCGCGCGAACTCGACGGCCATCAGCCCGAAGCCGAGCGGCAGGCTGGCAGTGACGATCCAGCGCGGGATGTCGATCGAGCGCACGTCGATCTCGCCGCGCACGACGTCCTGCCAGGCGACGACGCCGCCGAAAACCGTGAGGAACACGCAGGCGAGCGTGCAGGCGACGGCGATCGTGCGCGACAGCCAGCGCCGCGTGCGCGGGCCGACGGAGCCGGTGATGAGCTCGATGAACACGTGGCCGCGCGTGCGCACGAGCCACGGCGAGCCCAGCATCATGATGTAGATGAAGCCGTACTCGATGAACGCGAACGTGGCCGGCGTGTAGTACCAGCCGAAGGTGCGGAACAGCGTGACGTAGACGATCGCCGCCATCTGCAGGAACAGATAGGCCGCGGCGATGCCGAGCATCGCGCGCAGCAGCCAGCCGTAGGCGGCGTCGATCCTGTCGAGCATGGCGGCTGCGAAAGCGAGAAGGGCGGACCGCGGCCCGCCCTTCATCGCATCGCTACTTGTGATACGCCTTCCAGATCGCCTCGCCGTCCTCGGTCGGGCGGTTGGCGGACTTCAAGCGGCCGAGCATGCGCTCCTTGGCGGCGTCCTGCGAAAGCTGGTGCCACTTCTTGGTGCCCTCGGCGGACAGGTCGTGGAACGTCATGCCGTTCTTCTTGAGCGTGGCCTGTTCCTCCGCGCTCTCTTTCATACGCGCCGCGCGCGACGCGTTTTCGTGCTCGATCACGGTCTTCTCGACCGCATCTTTCGCCGCCGCGGAGAGGCTGGTCCACTTGGCCAGGTTCATGATCACGCCCATGTCGGTCTGGAAGAACTCGGGACCGACGCGATGCTTCACGAACTTGTCCCACTTCCACTGCATCAATCCGATCGAGGTCCAGGCCGCGGCATCGACCACGTTCTTCTCGAGCGCCGAATAGACCTCCGTCGCCGGCAGGTTGTGCGCCGAAGCGCCGAGCGCCTTGAAGAACGCGCTGTAGATCGGATTGTCGCGCAGCTTCACGCCGGTGAAGTCCGGCAGTCCGTCGGGCTTGAGCTTCGGAGGGCTCGACATGAACACGTAGAAGCCGACGCCGGAATCGATCCAGCCGACATACTTCATCTTCATGTAGCGGCCATGCAGCTTGTCGACGAGCGCCATTCCGCCGTTCTTGCGCACTTCGTCCGGCGACATGTTCGATGTTGCGATCGCGTCGTTCTCGGGGATGCTTTGCGCGTAGAACGCGGTCGGGATGCAGGACATGTCCACGATGCCGTCGCGCACCGCGTTCGGCTGGTTGAACATCGGGATCGCTTCGTTGCCGCCCCGCACCGTGACCTTGACGGCGCCCGTGGCGTTGAGCTTGCCCACGAGCTCCTTGCAGCTCTTGGTGAAAACGAGCGAATCCGGAAACGGATGGATCAGCGTGAGATCGACGGCCTGCGCGAGCGCGGCCGAGCCCATGCCGGCCGCGGCGAACAGCCCCGCTGCGCCAGCGATAACGAGACGACGTTTCATTTTTCGAAGCCTCCCTCAAGGCAGTTGTATGCGCATCCTGTCATGTTTGGCGCGCGCTAGACAAGGCGGAAGGCCCGCGAGGGAATAGGTGTTTTCAGCGCGCCGCGCCGGTCGTCCGCGTCAGCGTTCCGCGGCGATGATCGTCCACGGAAAGCGCCAGCGCGCATAGCCCGGCGCGAGCGTTCCATCCGCCTCCTCGAACGGCAGAATCCGCACGTTCTTGAAGCCCTTTGCCTCGAGGACGCGCACGACGTTCATCTCCGCGAACGGCTCCATATAGGGCTCGTTGTTGCGGCGGCCGTGGCCGTAGTGGACGAAGCGCAGGAACGGATCGGGCAGGTGGTGGAAATCGAGATGGATCATCCGTCCGCCCGGCGCCAGCACGCGCTTCGTCTCGTCGAACGCGGCGCCAATCGCCTCGGGCGGCATCTCGTGCAGCAGCATCGTCGAGGTGACGAGATCGAAGCTTTCGTCGGCGAAGCCCGTCGTCTCGGCGCGCCGCTGCTTGAACGACACGTTGCGGGCCTGCGCCCGCGCCGCGTCGCGCGCGGCGAGCTTCAGGCACGGCGCCGAAACATCGATTCCGGTGACGCTGCACTCCGGAAAGCTGCGATAGAACGGCGCCGTGCTCTTCCCGAAGCCGCAGCCGACGTCGAGCATGCGCCTCGGCACGCCGCCGTTCTCCACCACGAAGCTCACGAGCCGGTCGTGCAGGTCGCGATGCTTGGTACCGGCGAGCGGCGTCGTCGTGTGCGCGCCGCGCTCGTATACGAGGCCCGCGATCGGATCGGTGTGGATGCCGCCCGGATGCTGGTGGATGTCGAGTGCCGTGTCGTAGTCGGGCGGTCCCTGCGCCGGATCGAGCGCCAAGAGCCCTTTCGGCAGCGGGGCGGGATCAAGCTCTTTCTCCAGCGCGGCACGGTCCTGCTCGTGCCACGGGTGCAGCCCATAGCGGGCCGCGTATTTCATCCGCTGCAGGTGGCGCTCGAACCAGGCGAAGGTGCGGTAGAGCGTGCCGTCCGCGACGAGCGCCGCCGCATCGCGCGTGGAGGCCGGCGCGCTCGGGGCGTTCGCCGCGCGCGCTTCGTATTCCGCGCGCAGCGCAGCAAACATGCGCGTCGTCCAGAACACCTTCGCGTCGAGGATGAACGCCTGCGCGGCCGCGAAGCTGCGCCCGTCGATGCGCGGGGGGCCGCTCAATCGAGTTGGCTCCGCGCGTGCGGCGCGCCGGCCGCGAGCGATTTCGATGCGGCCTCGCCGAGCAGCGGCTCCAGCAGATGCGCGACGAAGGCGGCGCGGTCCGCGGCCGAGGCGGCGAGCGCGGCGGGGGCGGGCTCGGCGTCGAGCGTTTCCTTCGGCACGACGCCCCGCGCGGCCAGCTCCGCCTCGAGCGCGCGGAGCCGGTCGCGCAGGACGTACACTTCCGTGGCCAGCGCCATGATGACTCCCATGGCGCGGTCGAGCGCGGGATCCGCGAAGAAGGTCTGCTCGGGTCCGCGCGCGCCCGTCATCGCGCCGTCAGCGGGCCAGTTCGATCGCCACGCCGGCGCCGGCGATCTTGGCCGCGAGGCCCTGCGAGGTCTCGTCGATCTCGATGATGACGCCCTTCTCGTTCTTCATGCGCTGGGCGCCGACGCCGCCGCCCACCGTGAGGCCGCCGCCGATCGAGGCATAGGTGCCGGCGATGTCGCCCGGACGGCGCAGGTCGAGGTTGTAGACGCGGCCGGCGGCCTGCACGGCCTCGAGGCCGATCATGCCCGCCTTGAGCGTGCGCACGCGCAGGTGGATCACGCGGCCGCCGCGCAAGGTCACGGTGCCGCTTCCCCATTCGACGCCGACGATGAAGCCGATGGATTTGGTGCTGAACGCGATGTTGCCGGCGAGGCGCATCGGCGTCTGCGATTCGGCGCTGCCGGCAACGGCGAAGGTCGCGAAGGCAAACAGCGTGAGCAGGAGTTTACGCATGGGCAGGCGCTCCTTTATTTTGGGCATGATCGTGGTCCGGGCCCGCCTCCGCAAGGGGGCGGCGGCGCGGCGCCGCCGGCGTGCGGTGTCCGAGGGCTGGGCGGGAGTTCGCAGGCGAGGCAGGCATACCACCAAACGTCGGTGATGCCGTTCGGTTCCCGTCATCGGCCGTTTTCGCGCCCCGCGGCCGGACGCGGCCTCAGATCACCTTCGAGAGCTTCATCGCCACGCCCATGCTGCCGGCGATCTTGAGCTTGCCGAACATGTAGGCCGTGGTGGGATCGAGATCGCCGGCGACGAGCTTCAGGAAATTCTCGAGCGTCATCGAGATCGTGCAATCGGCGTCCTTGTCCTCGTTCGATACCGAATTGGGCGTGGACTTGCCGTCGACGAAGACGACGCCGGCGTCGCCGAGATCGAACTTCACGGTCGCGTCGAGGCCCGAATTGGTGCCGACCTTTTCCCTGATCTTGCTGGTGAGCTCATCGAGGCCCATGGGGGCGCGACTCCTGTTTGTGTGCGGCGCAACGGCGCCGGATATAGCCCGTTTACCCCGTTGGGAAAACCCCCGCACGCGTCCGTGAGCGGCGCCCGTATTGCCGCACGCGGGGACAGGCCCTAATGTCCGCGCATGGCAAAATCGAAGCGACTCATCGTCGGAATCAGCGGCGCGTCGGGCATTATTTACGGCGTTCGCGTGTTGGAAGCTCTGCGCGAAGGCGGTGTCGAGACACACCTGGTCATGTCCCGCTCGGCCGAAGTGACATTGGCCTACGAGATGGGCATGAAGGTCGCGGAGGTCCACGCCCTTGCCGACGTCGTGCATCCGATCCAGGACATCGGCGCCTCGATCTCCTCGGGCTCGTTCCGCACCGAGGGCATGATCGTGGCACCGTGCTCGATCAAGTCGATGTCCGAGATCGCGGCCGGCACCACCGGCACGCTGCTGACGCGCGCCGCCGACGTGGTGCTGAAGGAGCGCCGGCGCCTCGTGCTGATGGTGCGCGAAACCCCGCTGCACATGGGCCACCTGCGCACGATGGCCAACGTCTCCGAGATGGGCGCCATCGTGATGCCGCCGGTGCCGGCCTTCTACCACAAGCCGAAATCCATCGATGACATCGTGAACCAGACCATCGGCCGCGCGCTCGACCTGTTCGGCTTCGATCTCGGCATCGTCAAGCGCTGGGGCGAGGAGCCGGAGGACGGCGAGGAACGCCCGGTCCGGCGCTTCCGCAAGGGATAGTGGGGCCGTAGGCCGCGTCACGCACGATTTGCCGCCGCCCGGCGCTGCCTTCGATCTCGACCTTTCCGGCATTCAATCCGACATCGTGAAGCGCGGCTATGCTTATTGGCGCGACCTCTGCGCCGGCCGCCTGCCGTCGCGCGCGATGTTTGATCCCGCGGCCATTCCCGCGCAGCTTCCGCTCGCGGCCGACGGCAAGCATGTCGACATGGTTCTCGTCTTCGTCGATTTCCCGCGCATGCGATAGCGCGCATCGCGCCGACGTTGCTCTTCCGGCGCGGCGGCGCCGGGGCTAATCTTCGCCGGCGGGTCGCGCAGGCGCGCCCGCCTTCGGGGCAGCAGGACGCGGGCATGGCCGGCCATCACCTCCACGATCTCGCCGCGATCATCGCGGATCTCGAGGCCAAAGGCCGGCTGGCGCGCGTGCGCAGCGAGGTCGATCCCCGCCACGAGCTTGCCGGCGTCGCCGCGAAGCTCGAGGGCGGCCCCAAGGCCGTGCTGTTCGAGAGGGTGAAGGGCCAGCGCTGGCCCGTTCTCACCGGTCTCTACTGGAACCGCGGCCTGCTCGCCGATCTCATGCGCAAGGAGGAGCGCGCGCTTCCGCAGTTCGTCGCGGACTGCATCGGGAAGTGGCAGCGCGATCCGGTCGATCCCGTCGTGGTCAAGTCCGGACCGGTGCTCGACGTGACCGAGCCCGATGTCGATCTCGGCAGGATCCCGGTGCCGGTGCACGCGCTCAAGGACGCCGGCCCCTATTTCGATGCGGCGGTGGTGATCGCGAAAGATCCCGAGAGCGGCATCCGCAATGCGTCGATCCAGCGCTTCCAGGTCGTCAACCGCAACACGCTACACGTCAACATCGATGCCGGCCGGCATCTCGAGACCTATGTCGAGCGGGCGAAGCGCATGGGGCGCAGCCTCTGTATCACGCTGAACGTCGGCGTCGGCCCCGGCCTGCATTTCGCGGCCTCCGCGCCGGCCGAGGCCGCGCCGATCGACCGCGACGAGCTCGGCATCGCGAGTGCGTTCGAGGGCGCGCCGGTGGAACTCGTGCCCGGCACCGAATCCGACGTCGAGATGGCCGCGCACGCGATGTGGGCGCTCGAATGCGAGATGATTCCGGGCGAGTACGCGCCGGAAGGCCCGTTCGCCGAAGTGACGGGCTACTACGCGCCGGCGGCGCCGCGCCCCGTGGTACATGTGCGCCGCATCCACCGCCGCGCTTCGCCGGTGTTCCAGACGATCCTGTCGGGCGCCGAGGTGTGGAACTCGGTCGGCCTGCTCGGCGAGGCGAACGTGCTCGCGCTGCTGCGCCGCCAGGTGCCTGGCGTGCGCGACGTCTATTTCACGCATGGCGGCGGCGGCTTCTATCACGCGGTCGTGCAGATCGCGCAGCAGCGCGCCGGCTGGTCGAAGCAGGCGATCCTGGCGGCGTTCGCCGCGTTCCCGCCGCTCAAGAT
>CAYZSG010000198.1:0-10216 GCA_964481045.1 uncultured Candidatus Odyssella sp.
CGCGCAGGGCGCCGAACGCCGGATCGTACGCATGACCCTCTTCACCGCCGGGCGCAAGGCGCTCGACCGACTCCTGCAAGCCATCCTGCTCGCGCTGATGCTCGCGATCACGCTCATCGTGGTCTACGCGGTCATCATGCGCACGAGCGGCAACTCGCCCTCGTGGTATGACGAGATCGCAGCCATCATCCTCTGCTGGGTGACGTATTTCGGCTCCGCCTATGCGGCGCTGAAGCGCGGCCATATCGGCTTCGAGGGCCTCATCAACGTGATGCCGATGCGCCTGCGCATGGCGGCGGTGTTTCTCGCCGAGGCGCTGGTGATCACGTTCTTCGTGCTGCTCGCCTGGATGGGAATGCGCGTGCTGCGCGTGCTCGAGGGCGATGGGCTCGTGAGCGTGCCGTGGATACCGCTGCAGCTCACGCACGCGATCATCCCGCTCGGCGCGGTTCTGTTCATCCTCGCGCAGCTCATGAGCTTCCCCGACTACCTCGCGCAGGCCCGCGCCGGCATGCTCGGCAAAAAGGACGTGGGCGAGGAGACGAAGGAGAAGCTCGAATGATCGTCCTTCTCCTTCTGCTGGTCCTCGTCGTTCTGACGGCGATCAATGTTCCGATCGCGATCGGCCTCGGCGTCGTCGCCGTCGGCGCGATGCTGATCACGCAGGGCACGGCGACGCTGCCGAACCTCGCGCTCGTGATGTACGAAGGCGCCACCAATTTCCCGCTGCTCGCGATTCCGCTGTTCATCTTCGCCGGCGCGATCATGAACGCGTCGTCGATCTCGCGGCGGCTGATCGCGCTTTGCCTCGCATTGGTGGGCTTCATCCGCGGCGCGCTCGCCATCGTCACGGTCGGCGTCAACATGTTCTATGCCGAAATCTCGGGATCGGCCGTGGCCGACGTGGCCGCCACCGGCTCGATCCTGATCCCGGCGATGAAGAAGCGCGGCTACCCCAAGGCCTTCGCCGCCGCGGTGTGCTCCTCGGCGGCGACGCTCGCGATCATCATCCCGCCCTCGATCCCGATGATCATCTACGGCGCGATGGCCAACGCCTCGATCGTGCAGTTGTTCGTGGCTGGCATCATCCCCGGCGTCGGCGGCGGCTTGGCGCTGATGGCGATGGCCTGGTGGATCGCGCGGCGCAACGGCTGGCCGGTGGAAGAGCTGTTCTCGTGGGCCAAGCTCGGCCGCGCGTTCCGCGAGGCGTTCTGGGCGCTGTTCCTGCCGGTGATCATTCTCGGCTCGATCTTCGGCGGCTTCGTCACCGCCACCGAAGGCGCCGGCACCGCCGTCGTCGCCGCGTTCGTGATCGGCACGTTCGTGTATCGCGACGTGCAGTGGGGCGAGCTGGTCAAGTCCGCCATCGAAGGCGCCTCGCACACCGCGGTCGTGATGCTGCTCGTCGCCTCTTCGGCCCTCGTCGGCGTGTTCCTGACCGAGCAGAAGGTGCCGCAGCAGATGGCCGAGGGCATCCTTTCGATCACGAGCAACAAATACGCCGTTCTCGCGATCCTGAACGTATTGTTCCTCGTCCTTGGCATGTTCCTGCACTCGGCGGCGGCGATCATCCTCGTCGTGCCGGTCGTCATGCCGTTGGTCATCGCCGTCGGCATCGATCCGGTGCATTTCGGCCTCATCGTCACGATCAATCTCGGCATCGGCCAGCAGACCCCGCCGGTGGCCAGCGTGCTGATGGTCGCCTGCTCGATCGCCAAGGCGAACGTGTGGGAGGTGAGCAAGGTCAACCTCAATTTCATCTACGTGCTGCTGGCGGTGCTGCTGATCGTGACCTACGTTCCCGACATTCCGATGAGCCTCGTCTATCTCTTTTATCGCTGACGGAGCCGCCTTTGGCCGAACCCCTTCTCGTCGAGCGCGCCGGCGATGTCGCGACCGTCGTTCTCAACCGGCCCGACAAGCTCAATGCGCTGACCAAGCCGATGTGGCGCATGCTCGGCGAGAGTGTTGCGGCGCTCGCTTCCGACGACGCCGTGCGCTGCATCGTTCTGCGCGGCGCCGGCGGCAAGGCCTTTTCGCCCGGCAACGACATTTCCGAATTCGAGACCGAGCGCTCGAACCCGGCACAGGCGCGGGACTATGGCAAACTCATGCACGCCGCGCTCGCGGCGCTGCGCGATTGCCGCACGCCGACCGTCGCCGCGATCGAGGGCATCTGCGTCGGCGGCGGCATGGAGATCGCGGCGCTCTGCGACATCCGCATCTGCGGACGCGCGAGCCGCTTCGGCGCGCCGATCAAAACTCTCGGCCTCGTGATGGCCTATCCCGAGATCGGCGCTCTGATCGACCTCGTCGGCCGCACCGTGGCGCTCGAGATCCTGCTGGAAGGCCGCATCTTCGGCGCCGAGGAAGCGAACGAGAAAGCCATCGTCACCCGGGTGGTCGACGACGCGGCGGTGCTCGACGAGGCCAACGCCACGGCGCGCCGCATCGCCGATGGCGCGCCGCTGGTGGCGCGCTGGCACAAGAAGTTCGCGCGGCGGCTCGCCGATCCGCGCGGGCTCAGCCATTCCGAACTCGACGAGGCCTATGCCTGCTTCGGCACCGAAGACTTCCGCATCGGCTACAAGGCGTTCCTCGCGAAACAGAAACCCGAATTCAAGGGGAAGTGAACAGGAGACGTGGAGGCGTGAAGAAGGGAAGAATCACCACGGAGGCACGGAGACACGGAGAAGGGAATGATCAGCGCGCCCTTTGGGCGCGCAAAAATTCTTCGCCCGTGCCTCCGTGCCTCCGTGGTTCGCTTGCTCTTTCGTCCCGGCGCCTCGACGTCTCCTGTTCCAAGCGGTCCGCCCAATGACGCGCGGCGGGCCGCTGGCGGGGATGCGCGTATTGGAACTCGCGCATGTGATGGCGGGGCCGACCTGCGGCCTCATGCTGGCCGATCTCGGCGCCGACGTGATCAAGGTGGAGCGCGTGCCCGGCGGCGACGACACGCGCCGCTCGGTGCCGCCCGAGGTGAACGGCGAGTCGGCCGCCTTCCTGATGATGAACCGAAACAAGCGCGGCATCGCGCTCGACCTGAAGCACCCGCAGGCGCGCGCGGTGCTGTTGCGGCTCGTGCGCGACACCGACGTGCTGATCGAGAATTATCGCCACGACACGATGGCGAAGCTCGGCCTCGGCTACGAGGCGCTGAAGCCGATCAACCCGGCGCTGATCTATTGCGAGATTTCGGGCTTCGGCCGCACCGGCCCTTACGCGGAGCGGGGCGGCTTCGATCTCATCGCGCAGGGCATGAGCGGGCTCATGTCGATCACCGGCGAAGGGCCGGGCCGGCCGCCGGTGAAGGTGGGGGCGCCGGTCAGCGACATCACCGCCGGAATCCTGGGCGCGCTCGGCTGCGTTTCCGCCTATGTCGAGCGCCTGCGCACCGGCAAGGGGCAGCGCGTGGACACGTCGCTGTTCGAGGCCGGCATCACGCATACCTACTGGCAATCGGCGATCGCGTTCGCGACCGGCATCGCCCCCGGCCCGATGGGTTCGGCGCATCCGCTCAACGCGCCGTATCAGGCATTCGAGACGGCCGATGGCTGGATCACCGTCGGCGCCGCGAACCAGCCGAACTGGGACCGCTTCACGCGCGAGATCGGCGCGCCCGCGCTGCGCGACGATCCGCGCTTCAGGGACAATCGCGGACGGATGGCGAACCTGGCACTGCTGGTCGAGACGCTGGCGCCGTACATGAAGAGGCGCACGAGCGCCGACTGGCTCGCGCGCTTCGAAGCGGCCGGGCTGCCCGCCGGGCCCGTGCTCTCCGTCACCGACATGCACGCCGACCCGCAGGCGCAGGCGCGCGAGATGATCGTCGAGACGGATCATCCCAAGGCCGGCCGCACGAAAGCCATCGGCCTGCCGATCAAGCTCTCCGAGACGCCCGGCGGCATCCGCCGCCCCGCCCCGCTGTTCGGCCAGCACACGCGCGAAGTGCTCGGCGAGGCGGGATATTCCGTCGCGGAGATCGATGCGCTGGCCGCGGCCGGCGCGGTGGTGTGTGCCGGAACGGCACCGGCGGAATAGAGCGGCGCGGCGCCGCGCCGGCTACCCCTCCCCCCGTTTCGTGTAGTCATTTGTAGTCAAATGTAGGCTTTCGCGGGCATTCGCGGGGCATTTCGGGACAAACGCCAAGACCGCCGGCGCCCCATACGGCCGCCAAGACTCGAGAATCGCGCAAACCTTGGCTTTTCGTTGGCTTTCCTTGGCTTCGCTTGGCTTTCTCGCAGGACCGACCTTGGCTTTCCGGCGAACCAATGTTGGCTTTTGTTGGCTTCGGGCTAGGCTTTCCTTGGCTTTCGCGTCGCCGGTGCGCTATCCGCTCAAGCGGAACGACAGCCTCCTTCGCGCGGCCATCGCTACCGCGCCTTTCGGATCGATATTCACATATCCAAACAGCCGCGAGCGACGCGAACGCCGCCCGCCGGGCCTTTCGGGCCCTGGGGATAATTGGTACATAAAGAGAACATGATCAAGGATTGTTGCGTAACCGGCCGATCCGACTAGGCCAAATGCCGCGAAATAAAGTTGCGCGCGCTGTTGACAGGCCCGGTTTCATCGCTATGTTGCACCGCACATAGATTCCTCGCGATCGCGCGAATGCGCCCGGCCGGCCCGACAGGCCACCAAGCCAGCGGCGCACTTTCCCGAAGAATTCCCTGACCGACATAAAGAGCCCCAACGCGCGTGGGGCTTCGTACCGCGCCGCAAGGCGGCCGCACGATTTCCGTGCGGGCCCGTGTCTTGCCGCGCACATAAAGGACTGAACTTGACGAACTCGTTTGCTTCGCTCGGCATCGCCGAGCCGATCCTCCGCGCTCTTGCCGCGGAGAAATACGAAATGCCCACCCCCATCCAGGCCCAGGCCATCCCCACGCTGCTCGCCGGCAAGGATCTGCTCGGTATCGCCCAGACGGGCACCGGCAAGACCGCGGCCTTCGCCATCCCGATCCTCCAGCATCTTTCCGCCACCCGCGCGCACCCGGTGCCGAAGAGCCCGCGCGCGCTCATTCTCGCGCCGACGCGCGAGCTGGCGATCCAGATCGAAACGGCGTTCCGCACCTATGGGCGCCATCTCGGCCTGCGCGCGGCCGTCGTCGTCGGCGGCGTCGGCTATGGCGACCAGATCAAACAGCTGCACCGCGGAGTCGACATCCTCGTGGCGACGCCCGGCCGGCTCATGGATCACATGCAGTCGGGCCACGTTCGCTTCGACCGCGTGACGCACCTCGTCCTCGACGAGGCCGACCGCATGCTCGACATGGGCTTCGTGCGCGACGTGCGCAAGATCGTGGCCGCGCTGCCCAAGCGCCGCCAGTCGATGTTCTTCTCGGCGACGATGCCGCCCGACGTGGCGAAGCTCGCCAGCGAGATGCTGTTCCAGCCCCAGCGCGTCGAGGTGACGCCCGCGGTGATCACCGTCGACAAGATCACGCAGAACGTCCACTTCGTGAACGCGGGCGACAAGCGCACGCACCTGATCAAGCTGCTCGACGACGCGGCGCTGGCGCGCGTGATCGTGTTCACGCGCACCAAGCACGCGGCCAACCGCGTGGCCGAGACCCTGGAGCGGGCGAAGATCCCGTCCGAGGCCATCCACGGCAACAAGTCGCAGAACGCGCGCCAGCGCGCCCTCGAGCGTTTCCGCTCGGGCCGCGCCCGCGTGCTGGTGGCGACCGACATCGCCGCGCGCGGCATCGACGTGGACGGCATCACGCACGTCGTGAACTACGAATTGCCGAACGTGCCCGAGACCTACGTCCACCGCATCGGGCGCACCGCGCGCGCCGGCGCCGAGGGCGTGGCCATCTCGCTCTGCGACGGCAGCGAGCGGACCTATCTCCGCGACATCGAGCGCCTCACCAAGCGCACGATCACCGTGGTGGGCGACCAGCCCGCGCCCCAGGCCCAGCGCTCCCAGGGCCCGCGGCCGAAGCAGGCGCAGCCCAACCGGAACGGCCAGCCCAAGCATTGGCAGCGCCGCCGGTTCGACCGCCACGCGGCCTAACGCGGATCGCAACGGCTTTTTGGAGGGGCGGGTTTCAAACCCGCCCCTTTTTCTTGCGCGCAGCCCAGCGCCGTCAGGCGCGCTTCTTCATCGCTTCGAACGTGCCGGCGTTCGGGCAGAACTTCTCATTGCCGCGCCGTGCGCCCGAGTCGAGCCAGCGGTCGCAGCGGCCGCTTTCGCCGCAGAACAGGCAGCGGCGGCGCGATCCCATGAGCGCCACGAGGCCCGCACGCGGCGATGACGGCCGCACGCCGACGCGCTCGGCCATCGCGCCGTAGCGCCGCACCGAGCCGGGGTAGCGCCGCACCAGTTCGGGGATCGCGGCGCGCGAAAGCCCGATCTGCGCCAGCGCGCCATCGAGCTCGCCCGCCTCGTCGAGGCAGCGCATTTCGTAACGCAATTCCTCGCGCAGCCGCGCATCGGCGCGCAGGCGCGACCAGCGCTGCTTCCAGCGTGACCACAATCCGCCGGCGCCGCGCGGCGCGGCGGTCGGGGATTCGCTGACGATCTGCATGGCCATCTCCTCGGGCGCGCGTTTCGCGCATTTCTCCTGCTCGGCAGGATGGACGAGCGCGTCCTGGCCCGCTTTGACTCAGATCAAAATTGAGGTGCCGGGCGGATTGTCTGGGAGCGGATTCCCTTTAGACTTTTTGCATGGGTTCGCGCCGCGTCATCCTCGTCTGGCTCGACGGCTACGACCCGGCGGCCGGCGACGCGTTGATGGCGGAGGGCCGGCTGCCGGCTCTCGCGCGCCTCAAATCCGCCAGCGCGCGCTTCGCGCTCGACCACGGCGCGGCGCGCTGGACCGGCCTGGCCGGCGAGCACCTCAGCACCGGCGTTTCCTCGATCGACGCGCGCCGCCGCTCGGCGCTGCATTTCGACCCGGCGCGCTACACGATCTGGCAGGAAGGCACGCGGCAGATTCCGTTCCCCGCCTCGCTCGCCGCGCGCACGGTGGTCTTCGATCCCACCTATTTCAATCTCGCGAGCGCGCCCGGCGTGCGCGGCCTCGTGCATTGGGGCGCGCACGACCCCGGCGCGCGGCCCGCCTCGCGTCCTGAAGGACTGCACGCCGAAATCGAGAAGCGCTTCGGCCATTATCCGGCGGAATGGATCTATGGCTATGTGTGGCCCTCGCCCGCCCGCGCGGCGGCGATGGGCGAGGCGCTGGCGCGCGGCACGGCGATGCGCACTGACGCCGCGCTGTGGCTGCTCGAGGAGCGCTGCCCCGATTGGGATCTTGCGATCGTCGTCGGCGGCGAGTTGCATTCGGCCGCGGAATCGCTATGGCACGGCTGGGACCCTTCGCATCCGCTGCACGGCCTGCCCTCCGCCGCGCCGGCGCGCGCCGGCTTCATCGGCGCCTACGAGGCGGCGGATCGCATGATCGGCCGGCTCGCCGCGGCGTTTCCCGACGCGGCCCTCGTCGTCTGCTCGATGCATGGCATGGGCCCCAACAAATCCGACGTGCCGAGCATGGCGCTGCTGCCGGAGCTGCTGTTCCGCTGGCAGTTCGGCGCGGCCTTGCAGCAGGGCCGGCCGGAATGGGCGGCGGTGCCGAACGGCGTGCCGGTGCTCGACGAATCGGCGAAGTGGTGGCCCGGCGTGTGCCAGCCGAGCTTCCTTCCGCAGGACAAATGGCCGCCGCACATCGCGAGGCGCGCGGTGCTCGAGCGTTCCATGGGCGAGCCTTGGCCCAAGGACGGCGCCGATGTCGCCTGCCTTTCGATCGAGGCTATCGCGGCCACCTGGTATCGCCCGTTCTGGCCGGCGATGCGCGCCTTCGCGCTGCCTTCGTATTACGACGGCCGCATCCGCGTGAATCTCGCGGGCCGCGAGGCGAACGGGCGCGTGCCGCGCTGGGCTTACGGCTTCGTGCTGAACGCGCTCGAGCGCCTGCTGCGCAACACCCGCGACCTTGCCACCGGCGAGCCCGTGGTGCGCTCGATCGAGCGGCCGGCGCGGCGCGACCCTTACGCGCTCGAGCCCACGAGCGCCGACCTGCTCGTGCTGTGGCACGGCGCGCATCTCGGTTTCGCGCACAAGCGGCTCGGCCGCATCGGCCCACTGCCCTATCAGCGGCCGGGCGGCCACACCGGCGGTCACGGCATGGCGCTTCTCTCCGGTTGCGGCTTAGCATCCGGCGATTACGGACTGCGCAGCGCGTTCGACGTCGTGCCGACCGTCTTCGCGTTGCTCGGCGAAGCCAAGCCCGCTCACATTAGCGGCGCGAGCCTTTTCGCCGGCGCGTCGCAAGCGCCGTTGCGCATGGCCGCGGAGTAGCGCGCCGCGCTTTCCTGACGGAAACCTCGTTTCGGCGCGGTCCGGGAATCTTCGCCGAGAGCGTAGTCTCAACCACCGCGCAACCGTGCTAGGATACGCGCAATCGGGACGCGCCGCGCATCGCACGGCCGACGTCGAACACGCAGATCGGGAGGAAGACATGACGCCACCGGACGCCATCGCGGCCAAGAAGCCATCGGCCGGCGCGAAGACGCTGCCCTACACCGGCCGCGAGTATCTCGACAGCCTCGACGACGGGCGCGAGATCTGGATCTACGGCGAGCGCGTCAAGAAGATCACCGAGCATCCGGCATTTCAGAACTGCGCGCGCATGATCGCGCGCCTCTACGACGCGCTGCACGAAGACCACAAGAGCGGCAAGAACGTGCTGACGATGCCGACCGAGTGGGGCGGCTTCACGCAGCGTTATTTCAAGGCGCCGACCACCGTCGAGGAGCAGGTGAAGGGCCGCGACGCGATCGCCGAATGGGCGCGCATCGGCTATGGCTGGCTCGGCCGCTCGCCCGATTACAAGGCCGCGTTCCTTGCCACGCTCGGCGCCAACGCGAAGTTCTACGCGCCCTACGAGGAGAACGCGAAGCGCTGGTATCGCTTCAGCCAGGAGCGCGTGCCGTTCGTCAACCACGCGATCATCCACCCGCCGGTGGACCGCAACGCGGCGCCCGGCTCGCCGGCCGGCGGCACCGACGTGTTCGTGCACGTGACGAAGGAGACCGACGCCGGCATTTATCTCTCTGGCGCCAAGGTGGTCGCGACCGGCTCGGCGCTGACGCACTACACCTTCGTGGCGCATCACGGACTCATTCCGGTGCAGGGCAAGAACTACGCCTGCGTCTTCATGATCCCGACCAATGCGAAGGGCGTGAAGCTGATCTGCCGCACATCGAACGAATACCGCGCCGCGGTGCTCGGCAGCCCGTTCGACTATCCGCTCTCCTCGCGCCTCGACGAGAACGACGCGATCTTCATTCTCGACAATGCGTTCGTGCCCTGGGAGGACGTGTTCGTCTATGGCGACGTGGAGAAGGCGAACAATTTCTTCCCGCGCACCGGCTTCCTGCCGCGCGCCCTCATCCATGGCTGCACGCGCCTCGCGGTGAAGCTCGACTTCATCACCGGCTGCTTCATCAAAGCCACCGAGATCACGGGCTCGCGCGCGTTCCGCGGCGTGGAGGCCAACATCGGCGAGGTGATCGCGTGGCGGAACATGATCTGGGGCCTTTCCGACGCGATGGCCAAGCACGGCGATCCGTGGGAAGGCGGCGCGATCCTGCCGGCGATGGAGCCGGCCGCGGCCTATCAGGTGCTGGCGCCCGAAGCCTATGTGCAGATCAAGAATCTGATCGAAAAAACCGTGGCGAGCGGGCTCATCTATCTCAACTCGCACGTCGCCGACTTCAAGAATCCGACACTGCGGCCCTATCTCGACAAATACATGCGCGGCTCGGGCGGCGTCGGCGCCGAGGACCGCGTGAAGCTGATGAAGCTGCTGTGGGACGCGATCGGCACCGAATTCGGCGCGCGACACGAGCTCTACGAGATCAACTACAGCGGCAGCCACGAGGAGATCCGGCGTTATGCGCTCTTCGGCGCGATGGCCGCCGGCACCGACGTGCGGCTCAAGCAGTTCGCCGAGAAGTGCATGGCCGAATACGACGTGAATGGCTGGACCGCGCCCGATCTCGTGAACACGGAGAAGCTGAGCGTGCTGGGGAAGGGGTGAGCGCGTGATGCTCTCGTTTCCACATGCACGAAGTTCATGTCGTCCCGGGTGCTGTGCAGCACGACGCGCGACTTCGCGCGGCGTGGTGCACTGCTAAACCGGGACCCAAACGAAGCGCTGAGGCGAAGCAGCATCGACGCATCGTTTAGGTCCCGGGTCCGCATCGC
>CAYZSG010000199.1:0-10077 GCA_964481045.1 uncultured Candidatus Odyssella sp.
TTGCCCCAGCGGAAGTTCATGCGGTTGTAGCCGAGGTCCGAGCCGCCGTCGAAATGCCGGCCGGTCACGCAGCGGATGCCCGAGCCCACCGTGAGTTCCGGCTCGTAGGTGGTATGCCGGATCGGCACCATGTGCTCGTTGACGTCTTTCGGATTCTCGATGACGACTTCCTGGCAGGGCGCCTCTTTCTGCGAGATCTCGACCGGCGGCAGCGGCTTCCGGAACGCGCGCGCGATGTTGCGCACGCGGTCCGGATCGTCCTTCCAGCCGAACATCTTGTTGATGACGTTCATGTCGCCGAAGAGGTTCGTCAGCACGCGGTGATTGGGCTTGCCCTTCACGTTGTTGAAGATCACCGGGCACGCGCCGTCCAAGTGCTTCTGCAGGCCGGTGACCTGGAGATCGGGATCGACTTCCTTGTCGGTCTCGATGAGATCGCCCTGCGACTTGAGCCAGGCGAGCGTGGTGCGCAGATCGCGCACTTCCTTCGTCTTCGGCTCGGGCTTGGTGTCGGTCTTCTTGACCACGACGTTCATGATCGCTCCTCCCGTCTCGCGGAATTGCTGGGTTTGCCGGCGGAACCGGCGATGCGCGCTTTGCGCGCACGAGCCTGTTCCATTTAGGTAGATTTCTAAGTAATATTGGCAGCGGCGCCGGAACCTGTCAACGTCGGCGCCGGGCAGCCTCGCCGGGAGCAGGCATGACGGACAAGACGAAGAAGAAGACGGGCGGAAACGCGTCGCGTTCGGCGGATTTCGCGCCGCGCGACAGCGCGGGCTATCTGGTGCGCGATGCGCATCGCGCGTTCCAGCACCTGATCGAGAAGCGCATCGCGCCGTTCGGCGTCACGCGCGGGCAGTGGTATTTCCTGCGCGTGCTGTGGACGAAGGACGGCGTCTCGCAGCGCGAGCTTTCCGAGAGCGTCGGCATGATGGAGCCGACGACGGTGATCGCGCTGCAGAGCATGGAGAAGGCGGGCCTCGTGCGCCGCGAGCGCAGCGCCGAAGACAAGCGCAAGGCGCAGGTGTGGCTGACGCCGAAGGCGAAGAAGCTCAAGGCGCGGCTGCTGCCGATCGCGCGCCACATCACGATGCAGGCGCGCGACGGCGTGACCGAGGCCGAGTTCGAATTGTTCCGCGACGTCATCCAGCGGATGACGCGCAACCTCGACAAGCACAAGCGCTGATGATCACGCCGCACGATTCCCGGATCGAGGACACGGCGGTGACCGCCCAGCCACCGGCGCCTGCGCAGGGACCGGCGCTGCTGCGCGGGTGGCTGGCCGCGGCCGCGCGGGCCCATCCGGACAAGCCGTATCTCGTCTCCGTCGAGGATGGCCGCGCGATCGGCTACGGTGCGCTCGAGCGGCTCGCGGCGCGCATCGCCGCCCATCTCGCCGCGCGCGGCATCGGCCCCAACGATCGCGTCGTGTTGCTCGCGAACAATTCGCTCGAGCACCTCGCGGCCTATGCCGGCGTGCTCTATGCGGGCGCCACGATCTGCACGGTTCATCTCGAGATGAACCGCACCTATCTCGACGCCTTGCTGCCGGCGCTGGCGCCGCGCCTGGTACTATTCGAGGACGGCCTGGATCTCGGCGCGCTGATCGCGCGCACCGGCGGCGAATGGCGCCCGCTCGGGCGCTGGGCCGAGGATGGCAGCGAAGGATTCTTCGCCGATCTCGCATCGCCGGCGCCGCCGGTGCCCGCCCTGCCCGCCGACGCCGAGGCCTGCCGCAACGACGCCGTGATCTTCTTCACCTCCGGCACCAGCGCGACGCCGAAGGGCGTGATGCTCTCCTATCGCGAATTGCTGCCGAACTCCGCGGCGACGGCCGAGGCTTTCGGCCTCGGCCCCGAGGACCGCGTCTACGATTACCGCTCGTTCAACTGGGCTTCGGCGCAGATGTTGAGCGCGCTCGGCACGCTCTCGGTCGGCGCCACGCTGCTGCTCGGCCGCAAATTCTCGCGCAGCCGGTTTTTCACCGACATCGCCACACACAAGGCCACCGTCGCGACCGGCAACCCGACCGTGCTCAACATGCTGCTGCAGGGCGACGACACGGTGACGGGCAAGGACGTGCCGCATCTGCGCTTCGTCACCTCGAGCTCGGCGCCGCTCACGGTCGAGGAGTGGCGCCGCTTCGAGGAGCGCTTCGGCATATCGGTCGCGCAGGGCTATGGATCGAGCGAGACCGGCTGGATCGCCGGCTGCACGGATCGCACGAAGCGCTACGGCTCCGTGGGCAAGCCGCTGCCCTATCTGCGCGTGGCGGTCGTCGATCGCGAGGGCAAGACGCTGCCCGCCGGCGAGATCGGCCACGTTCAGGTGGGCGCCTATCCCGACAACGAATTCCGCTACATCGGCGAGGACGGCGTGATCCGCGTGAACGCGGTGGGCCGCGTGCTCACCGGCGACATGGGATTCCTCGACGCCGACGGCTATCTCCACCTCACAGGCCGCGAGAAGGACCTCATCATCCGCGGCGGCGTGAACATCTCGCCGCTCGAGATCGACGCCGTGCTGATGCGCCACGCCGACATCGCCGAGGCCGTGGCCGTCGGCATGCCCGACCGCATCTATGGCGAGGAAGTGGTGGCGTCGGTCGTGCTGCGGTCCGGCGCCGCCCTGTCCGCCAACGCCATTCTCGCGCACTGCGCGCGGCACCTGCCCGCCTTCAAGACCCCCAAGCGGGTCGCGATCGTGCCGAGCCTGCCCAAGACCGAGCGCGGCAAGCTCGATCGGAAAGCGGTTGCGGCCCAATGGAAAGCATCTCAAGCGTAGGGGCGCGCTGCGCGCGCCCACTCTCCACGCGCACGGCACTGAAAGCGTGGCACTGTCATCGGGTCAACGCACCAGCGTCGTACTTGCATCGGCAGGGCGCGCGCGGCGCGCCCCTACGCGGCAAGCGCATTCACCCCATGCGGCGCGCGGCGTGACAAGCACGGATACGCGCCGTTAAATCGGAACGGGAGGACGAGCGATGAGCATCAGCGACAATCTCCGCCGGGTAATCGAGGCGAATGCGCGCCTCTGGGCCGGCGAAGCCGAAGTGTTCCGCGCCTATTGGAACTGGACCGGACGCACGCGCGAGACCGACAAGCAGTGGCTCGCCTACCAGTGCTACAAGGAAGTGTGGAGCGTGATCACCGGCCACCCCTCCGACGGCCTGTTCCTGGGCACGCTCCGGCGCATCGAGGCCATGTTCCCCAAGATCGACCTCGAGGTCGATCGGCACACCGTGCTCGACGAGGCCGAAGGCCTCTGGGCCGAGTTCGCGCACTACTGCGCGTTCGCCGACGCCTACGACGCGATGCTGAAGCCGGGCGAAAGGAAGATGAACCCAGGCATGGTGAAGAGCACCGGCTGGAAGGCCGACGAGGCGCTGGCCGAGCTGCGCCACGACCATCGCAAGAAGCACGGCGTCATCGGCGAGCGCGCCTGCAAGTTCACCGAAGGCGGCTATTGCACGCTGTTCAGCGAGGGCATGAAGCTTTCGGCCAATCCCGGCGGGCACGAGGGCCGCGATGGCATCATCGCCGAAGCCTGCGCCAAGGTTTACGACGACGAGTTCGGCCACATGCTGAAGGGCGTCGTCGGCCTCGACCGCGAGGGCCTTTCGGCCGCCGACTGGAAGCTGTTCGAGCAGCTCACGACCGAGCAGTTGAAGTCGCGCATTCTCATGCGCAACGACCAGTTCGGAAAGCCGCTCTCGGAGAAACGCATCCGCGATATCTACGCCGGCGAAGTGACGCCGATCGCGTTCGACTACGAACAGGCGAAGCTGGCGGCATAGAGCAATGTCAAACCTCCCCCTGACCATCGCCTGCTGGGACTACGACCGCACGCGCGCCATCATGGACGGGCGCGTGAAGGTCGAAGGCTGCGACGTGAACTATCTTCCGCTGGCCGTGGAGGAGACGTTCTTCCGCGCCTTCAAGAGCGCGGAGTTCGACGCCTGCGAGCTTTCCTTCAGCACCTATCTGCTCTCGCTCTCGCGCGAGCGCGATTTCGGCATTCCGCTGCCCTATCGCGCGGTGCCGGCGTTCGTGAGCCGGGTCTTCCGCCATTCGGGTATCTACATCCGCACCGATCGCGGCATCCGCTCGCCGGCCGATCTCAAGGGCAAGGTGGTGGGCGTGCCCGAATACCAGATGACCGCGGCGGTGTGGATCCGCGGTATTCTCGAGCACGAATACGGCGTGCCGACCGCGAGCATGTCGTGGCGCAACGGCGGTATCGAAGAGCCGGGGCGCACCGAGAAAGTGCCGTTCACCTTGCCGCCGAGCATCCACCTCGAGCCGATCGGCCCGGGCAAGACGCTGAATGCCATGCTCGAAGCGGGCGAGATCGACGCCATCGTCTCGGCCCGGGCGCCCTCGTGCCTCGGCCGCTCGCCGAACGTGGCGCGCCTCTTCCCCGATTTCCGCAGTGCGGAGAAAGAGTACTTCAAGAAGACCGGCATCTTCCCGATGATGCACGTCGTCGGCATCCGCAGATCGCTCGTCGACGCGCACCCGTGGCTCGCCACCAGCGTCTACAAGGCCTTCCTGCAGGCGAAAGACCTGGCCTATCCCGAACTCACCCAGATGGCGGCGCTCAAGATCGCCCTCCCATGGCTCGGCCAGGAGGTGCAGGACACCGTGGCGCTGATGGGCAAGGATTTCTGGGCCTATGGCGCCAAGGAAAACAAGGCCGCGCTCGAGGCCTTTCTCCAGTACCACTTCGAGCAGGGCCTTTCGGGCAAGAAGAAGTTCGCGATCGAAGACATCTTCTACCCGAGCACGCTCGAAATCTCGCGGCTGTGAGCGGCGCGGACCTGCGCGCGGTTCTCGCCGCTCTTCCCGAAAGTGCCGGCAACGACGCCTGCGAGGGCTGGTTCCGCTGGCGCGGAGGGGAGAAGCTGCCCGAAGGCAGCATCACGATGCCGTGGTGCGAGTATGGGCCGCGGTTCGATGCACTGTGGGCTGGACTCCGACAGGCCGGCGCGCTCGACGATACCGATTACATGCGCTGGCCCGGATTGAAGGACTATCAGTCCGGCGCGAAGCGCATTGCCGACGCGCCGCGAAGCGATGTCGCGAAATGGCTGTTCGCGGTGTATCGTAGCGCCCGCTTCGTCGAAGGCGGCTGGGCCGACCATTTGCGGCTCGGACGGCTCAAAGAGGCGGTCGCGCGCCTCGTCGAACTCGACGCAAAGGGAGAATGACCATGGACGGCAGCCCGCGCCTTCTCGACGAACTCCGCTCGCTTCCGAGTTTGGACGCGCTCGTGGGCGCCATCGGCGCGCGCAACATGACTCCGGGCTGGATCAAGCGCCCGAAGCCGATTCTGTGGCACGAGATGAAGTCGGAATTCGTGCCGGCCCAATGGCGCTATGCCGAGGCCAGGGCCGCGATGCAGGCCGCCGGGCGCCTGATCGGCACCGATCTCGCCGAGCGCCGCAATTTCGTGATGCGCAATCCGATCCCCGGCAACGAGATCGCCACCTTGCGCACGCTCGTCTGCGCCTATCAGTCGATCATGCCCGGCGAAAAGGCGCGCTCGCACCGCCACGCGCCGCACGCGCTGCGCGTCATCCTCGAATCGCGCGGCTCCTATTCCACCGTGCAAGGCGAGAAGACGCCGATGGAGACCGGCGACATCGTGCTGACGCCGGGCTGGCACTGGCACGGCCACGGCCACGACGGCGACGAGCAGGCCTACTGGTTCGACGGCCTCGACGTTCCGCTCACGCATCTGCTCGAGCCGATGTTCTTCGAGGAGCATCCGGAGGGCTGGGAGAAGGTCGAGACCACCGTCGAAAAATCGCCGATGCGCTTCGCCTGGGCCGATACGCTGGCGGCGCTCGACAACGCGCCGGCCGACACGACCGGGCATTTCGGCACCACGATCACCTTGCCGGCGCCGACCATGCCGACGATCACGATCAAGGTGCACAAGTGGCCGGCGGGCGTGCTGATGAAGCCGTACCGCCACGCCGCCAACACCGTCTATGTCGTGATGCAGGGCGCCGGCACCTCGACGATCGGCACGTCGCGCTTCGACTGGAGCTTCGGCGACACCATCGCCGCGCCGGCCTGGAACCGCATAGAGCACCACGCCGCGGCCGACACGATCATGTTCTCGATGAGCGACGAGAACCTGATGAAGTGGTCGCACTACTACCGCATCGAAGACCTTTCGTAGGAGCGGGTGCCCGACCCGCCCCCCGAAATCTTCTCTTCCATTCAAGCCGGCGGCAGGTACCCCCGGCGCTGGAGGCGCTCGTCGACTTCTTGCGCGATTCGGTCGCGCGCGGCGCGCGCTGGCTAATCGGCAAGCCGCCGCGTAGGATGGCGGCCGCAGCCGCGTAACAGGTGGCACGTTATCTCCCGATTTCGGTTTCCCGCATGAACGTGCCGGCCTTCGCGCTCTACATCGTCCCCGTCTTCGCCGTGCTCGTGGCGCTCGAGGTGCTGTGGTTTCGCCGCGCGCGGCGCGACTACCCGTGGCGCGACTCGCTGGCCTCGGTCGGCGTCTGGCTGGGGCGCTTCGTCATCGGCATCGCCGGCACGTTCGTCGTCGGCGCCGTCTATTTCGCGGTGTGGGAGCTGACGCCGCTGCGCGTTCCGCTCGACAATGTCTGGTCGTGGGCGCTGCTCTTCGTCGGCCTCGAGTTCTTTTACTACTGGTTCCACCGCTGCTCGCACGAGATCCGCTGGATGTGGGCGACGCACAACGTCCACCACTCGGCCGAGCGCCTGCACCTCGTCGCCGCCTACCGGCTCGGCTGGACGAGCCTGATCTCGGGAAGCTGGCTGTTCTACCTGCCGCTGGTGACGCTCGGCTTCCATCCGGCGGCCGTGCTGCTCATGCTGTCGATCAACCTCGCCTATCAGTTCTGGCTTCACACCGATGCCATCGGAAAGCTGCCGCGCTGGTACGAGCACGTGTTCAACACGCCTTCGCATCATCGCGTGCACCACGCGGTCAACCCCGCCTATCTCGACCGCAATTACGGCGGCGTCGTCATCCTGTTCGACCGCTGGTTCGGCACCTTCGCCGAGGAGCGCGCGGCGGAACCGTGCCGCTACGGCCTCGTCGATCCCAATCCGAGCCGCAATCCGTTCGTGATCGCGCTGCGCGAATGGGTGCGGATCGGACGCGATCTCTGGCGCGCGAAAACCTGGCGCGAGCGCTGGGCCTACGCTTTCGGCCCGCCCGGCTGGAAGCCCGAAGGCGGGCTCACGGCGGCCGAGGTGCGCCGCGCTGCCGGACTGCCGGCCTGAGCGGGCGCTCGCGGAGCCCCCTAGCGCGGACCGGGCGCGGCGTTCTAAGACAGTTGCAGAAAAGACGAAGTCTGGGAGCCGCCATGCCTGCCCGTCCGCTTGCCTTGCTCGCGGCCGGCCTCGCGCTCAGCGCGTGCGAGACCGCCAAGAGCGTCAACCCGTTTGCCACGAGCTCTCCGAATCGCACGCATTGCCGCGCGGCGCTCGATTATCTCGCGGCGCGCGAGAGCGAGAAGGCGAAGATCTCGATCGAAGATTCGAGCGAGCGGCCGCGCGATACGCTGACCGCCGTCACGATCGTTTACGTTCAGGGCGAATCGCGGCGGCTGTTCACCTGCCTCTACAATCCCGACCGCCCCGGCCAGATGGTCGGCGGCTCCTATCGCGGACAAGGGCTGACGCCGGCGCAGGTGCAAGAGGTGAATGCGACGGCGGCGCGGCGCTAGGCGCCGGGCGGCGAGCCCGTCTCGCTCTCCTGCCGCCAGAAGCGCTCGTTGGGAACGCGTCCCGTGGCGTCGGCTGCGAAATACGGCTGGATGCGCTCCAGGAAGAACATATTCACCAGCCCCTTGTGTTTGACCTCGATTCCGCCGCGCGCTTCGCAGTCGAATCGGGTCTTGACGTGGTTCCAGGTGGTCTCGGCAATGTTGATCCGGCCGGGCACGCTGGAAGCCTCGATGCGCTCGGCCACGTTCACCGTGTTGCCCCAGACGTCATAGGTGAATTTGTGCTTGCCGACGACGCCGGCGATGAGCGGGCCCGTATTGATCCCAATCCGCACGTCCCATGTCGGCAGGCGCAGTTTCTCGCGCTGGCGATTGAGCTTCGCCAAATGGTCGACGATCTCGATGGCTGCCAGGCACGCGTCGAAAGCATGTGTCCGGTTCGGCTCGGGCAGGCCGCCCACGGCCAGATACGCATCGCCGATCGTCTTCAGTTTTTCGAGCCGATGCTGCGCCACGATGTCGTCGAACTTGCTGAAATGATCGTGCAGCTGCTCCACGACGCTGGCCGGTTCCATGCTTTCGACGAGTTGCGTGAAACCCTTGAAGTCAACGAACAAGACCGTCGCCGCATCGTAGAACCGCGGTTGAACGCGCGCCTTGGCCTTGAGCTCTTCGGCGACGGCGGCCGGGAGGATATTGAGCAGCAAGCGATCCGAATCGGCCTTCTCGGCCACGGCGCGATCGCGCGCCTCCGCGAGGTCGCGCAGCACCGCGTCACGCTCGAGCAAACGACGCCGCAGCTCCAGATGGACCATGGCCTGGCGCGCGAGCCGCCTCAGGGCCTCCTGCTGCTCGAAGGTGATTTCGCGCGGCCTGAAGTCAATCACGCAGAGCGTTCCCAGGGCGTAACCGTCCTGCGTGATGAGCGGAACGCCGCAATAGAAGCGCAGCGCCAATCCGCCGGTGACGAGCGGGCTGGTGTTGAAGCGCTTGTCCTGCGTCAGGTCGGGGACGTAGACGACGTCGTCGACGCAGATGGTCGCCCGGCAGACGGAAATCTCGCGCGGGCACTCCACGACATCGCGCGGAACGCCGTATTTCGCCTTGATCCACTGACGCGATTCGTCGATGAAGCTGATCAGCCCGCCGGCGCATCCGCAAATCTGCGCCGCAAGTTCGGCGATTTCGTCATAACCGGCTTCGGGAAGCGTATCGAGAACCGCGTAGCTCTTGAGCGCCGAGAGGCGGGCTTCCTCATTGGCTGGAATCACGGTGCGGGCGCCCACCTGGCTCATGCCTGATGGTAGAGGGTGCCTTGGTGCCCGCTTTGGCACAAGGTACAAAAGCTGTAGCCAGCGGCCATGTCGTCCGGCCCTCGGCCTCCGGCAGCCTCTTCGCCGGTTCCGTCACCGCCGCCTCTCGCGCTGCGCGTCGTCGAGATTAGGGATGCCGAGGCGGTGCGGCGCGTGGCGGACTCAGTATCGCTTGTAATGCAGGAACTTCCCGCTCATCACGATCTTCACGCGGTCGCCCTTGGGGTCGGGCTGCTTGTCGATCGTCATGTCGAAGTCGATGGCGCTCATGATGCCGTCGGCGGGGCGGCCGCCTTCGCCGAACTCCTCTTCGATCAGCGCCTTCCAGGTGGGGCCATAGACCTGGATGAGCTCGTAGAAGCGGTAGATCAGCGGATCGGTGGGCGGGCCCGGCGGCAGCGCGCCGCGATACGGCGTCTCCATCAGCATCGCCGCCTCTTCCTTGCCGAGGCCGAAGATCTTCGCGGCCTTGCCGGCCTGCACCGGATCGAGCCGCATCTGGCCGAGCAGCGCGGCCGTGATCAGCACAGGCGAATTGCCGCCGATGTCCTTGCAGATCGACTTCCAGGTGAGGCCCTTCGATCGCTTGGCGTCGAGGATCTTCTCGGTGAGTTGCTCGCGCTTCATGGCGTCTTCCTCCGATGCGTTCGGCTTCTTGGCAGGATGGAGAGCCGCCGCGCTCAAGCCTGGCGGCGGCCCGGGATTTGGTCGCCGCCCCCGGCGCGCAGGGCGGCGATGGAAATCGGCTGGCTCGCGGCCAGCGATGGCTCGGCCAGGCCGGGCGAGACAAGCGGCGGATGCCGGGCATCGTAGCCGCGCGTCGCGATCTCCTGGTCGAAGGCCTTGGAGCGATCGACCAGGAATTCGATGATGTGGTTGCGGATGCGGTAGTAGTGCGGGTGCTTGTGCATGTCGTGCCGCGTGCGCTCGCGCGGCATCGTGTTGACGACGATCTCGGCGATCTTCGCGCGCGGGCCGTTGGTCATCAGGATGATGCGGTCGGCGAGCAGGATCGCCTCGTCCACGTCGTGCGTGATCATGAACACG
>CAYZSG010000200.1:0-10065 GCA_964481045.1 uncultured Candidatus Odyssella sp.
GCACGTCGTAGTCGATGTTGAGGCCGGTCATGCCGGCCCTGAGCAGGAACAGCAGCCGCTCGTTGGATTCCCTGGGCGTGCCGTAGCCGCTCTGCTGCCGCCGCGTCCAGAAGCGCTTGCGATACATCTCCGGATGGATGCCGCGCGTGAACGGATACTGCCCCGGCTTTTCGGCCGCCGGCGGGCCATAAACGGCGTCGAGCGGGATGCCCGACAGAGTCTTCGTATCGAGTGGCCGCTCGCCCTCGATGTAGCGGTCGAACAATTTCGCGTCGGTCATGTGCGCCTCGTCGAATTGCGCCGGCGGTGAAAAGAAACCGAACCACGGAGACACGGAGGCACGGAGAAAACGCTCTTGCGCGCCTTCGGCGCGTCTTCTCTTCCTCTCCGTGCTTCCGTGTCTCCGTGGTTCAGTCCTTCTTCAACGCGGCTCCGCGTGATCCAATTCATTTCCGCCGCTCCTCGGCGACGCCGTTCAGGAAGATCGTCTCGACATGCTCGACGAGCGCGTCGGGCGCCATCGGGCCGGCGGGGTCGTACCAGCGGTCGAAACTGTTGAGCACGCCCAACAGCGTGAACGCGGCCACGGTCGGGTCGAGCTTCCTGAGCCGCCCGCGCTTCTGGCCGTCGCGGAACACGTCGCGCACGAGATCGAGATACTCCTTCTCGAGTCCGCGGATCGCCTCGCGCTGCGCGCCGGTGAGCGCGCCCATGTCGCGATTGAGGACCGTGAGGTTGTGCGGATGGCGGAAGAAGAAGCCGCAGTGATTGCGCACGAGCGCCTTGAGCCGCGCCGCCGGCTCTCCCTCGCGCGCCAGCGCCGCGCGCGCGCCGTCGAGGATCGACTGGATCGAGTGCTCGCAGATTTGGAAGAGAAGGTCTTCCTTCTCCTTGATGTGATAGTAGAGCCCGGCCTTGGTGAGCCGCGCGCGCTCCGCCACCGCGCGCACGGAGGTGGCGGCGAAGCCGTCCTCGGCGAACAGGCGCGCGGCGCTCGTCAGCACCCGGTCCCAGCGCGGCTCGCGCGGCATGTCCACTCCATTACTTTACCGACCGGACGGTAAAGTTACGGAGCCGGCGAGTCAAGACGCGGCGCGTGCGCCGCTCTCGAGGGAAGGACCGAACCACGGAGGCACGGAGGCACGGAGAGGGCAAGGAACGAAAGGCGACTGCGCCGCAAGAGCGGCGCGAAGAAATGTGGCTTTTCGCTTCGGCACGCGCCTTCGCGCGCAATCGTCTTTCTCCGCATCCTTGACTCCGTGTCTCCGTGCCTCCGTGGTTCGATCCTTGTCTCCGCGGCTCTGCGTGATCGGCTTGTAGAGTGCCGTCGCGCGGCCTATATCTGCCCCAACTTCCCGGTTCACCGCCGTGCCTCGCCACCCTGCGCCTGCCCGCGCCTTTGCGCCGGCGCGCAACGTCGCCGGCACGCCAAAGGATTGCCGATGTCGAAAGAAGGTTTGTTCGAGTCCGAGGGCGTCGTCGTCGACGTCTATCCCGACGGGCGCTTCCGCGTGCAGCTCGAGAACGGTCACAACATCATCGCCTACACCGGCGGCAAGATGCGCAAGAACCGCATCCGCATGCTCGCCGGCGACAAGGTGACGGTAGAGATGACGCCCTACGATCTCGACAAGGGCCGCATCACGTTCCGCCACAAGGACGAGCGCGCCGCCGCGATGGGCAATCAGGCGCAGCGCCGGCAGTTCCGGAAGTACCGCTAGGGTAGGCCATCCGCCCGCGACCCTTCGGCGCCTTGTTTTGCGGCGCAACATAGCGTATATACCGGCGCAAGTTTTCCCGTTCACTTCAACGCTTTGAGGCCCGGGCGGCCGCGCCCTTCTTCCGCGCGCCGCCTTTTGCTTTGGGCGCTTTTGCTCGTAATCGAGACGTCATGGATCTGCGCAACATCGCCATCATCGCGCATGTCGACCACGGCAAGACGACGCTGGTCGACAAGCTGCTGCACCAATCGGGCACCTTCCGCGAGAACCAGAAGATTCCCGACCAGGTGATGGATTCGAACGAGCTCGAGCGCGAGCGCGGCATCACGATCCTGGCCAAGGCCACGTCGGTCTATTGGAAGGGCATCCGCATCAACATCGTGGACACGCCCGGCCACGCCGATTTCGGCGGCGAGGTGGAGCGCATCCTCTCGATGGTCGACGGCGCGATCGTGCTGGTGGACGCGGCCGAGGGGCCGATGCCGCAGACGAAGTTCGTGCTGATGAAGGCGCTGAAGCGCGGCTTGAAGCCGATCGTGTTCATCAACAAGGTCGACAAGCCCGAGCAGCGCGCGCACGAGGTCCACAACGAAGTGTTCGATCTCTTCGCGCTGCTCGACGCCACCGACGAGCAGCTCGATTTCCCGACCCTGTTCGGCTCGGCCAAGCAGGGCTGGGCGGCGACCTCGCCCGACGGGCCTAAAGACAGCATGGAGCCGCTGTTCGAGGCGATCCGGAAGCGCGTGCCGCGCCCGCCCGTGGCGGACCCCGACGGCCCGTTCACGATGCTCTCGACGATCCTCGAATACGACAATTACCTCGGCCGCCTGCTCACGGGCCGCATCGAATCGGGGCGCATCAAGCCCAACCAGCAGATCAAGGCCATCAGCCGCGACGGCAAGTTCCTCGAGGAAGCCCGGGTGATGAAGATCCTCGCGTTCCGCGGCATCGAGCGCGCGCCGATCGAAGAGGGCGTCGCCGGCGACATCGTCGCGATCGCCGGCCTCTCCGAGGCTTCGGTGTCGGACACGCTCTGCGATCTTTCGGTCAGCACCCCGATCCCGGCGCAGGCGATCGATCCCGCTACCCTGTCGATGACCGTCTCGGTCAACGATTCGCCGCTCTGCGGCCTGGAGGGCACCAAGGTCACGTCGCGCCTGATCTGGGACCGCCTCGTCCGCGAGGCCGAGGGCAACGTCGCCATCAAGGTCAGCCAGTCCGAGGCCAAGGACGCGTTCGAGGTGTCCGGCCGCGGCGAGCTTCAGCTTGGCGTGCTCATCGAGCAGATGCGCCGCGAAGGCTTCGAAATGTCGGTGGGCCGCCCGCGCGTGATCTACAAGACCGACGAGCGGGGCCAGCGCCTGGAACCGATCGAGGAAGTGGTGATCGACGTGGACGACGCCTATGCCGGCGTCGTCGTCGAGAAGATCGGCACGCGCCGCGGTGAGCTCAAGGAAATGCGCCCCTCGGGCGGCGGCAAGACGCGGCTCGCGTTCCTGGCGCCCTCGCGCGCGCTCATCGGCTATCACGGCGAGTTCATGACCGACACGCGCGGCACCGGCATCATGAACAAGCTGTTCCACAGCTACGCGCCCTACAAGGGCGTGATCCCGGGCCGCCGCAACGGCGTTCTGATCTCGCTGGAGCAGGGCAAGTCTGTCGCCTACGCGCTCTGGTATCTGGAAGAGCGCGGGCCGCTGTTCATCCATCCGGGCGAGGCTGTCTATCACGGCATGATCATCGGCGAGCACGCGCGCGGCTCCGATCTCGACGTGAACCCGCTGAAGACGAAACAGCTCACCAACGTCCGCGCCTCGGGCAAGGACGAGAACGTGCTGCTGACGCCGCCGATCAAGATGACGCTCGAGAAGGCGATCGCCTATATCGAGGACGACGAGCTGGTCGAGGTCACGCCGAAATCGATCCGGCTCAGGAAGCGCTTCCTCGATATCCACGAGAGGAAGCGCCAGTCGAAGAAGGCGGAAGTGGCCTGAGCGCCGAGCATCCCCGCGCATGTTCGGAATTCCTCGTGATCGCGCGTTGTGACCTGGATCACAGCGCGCCGTCACTGCGGTTCATCTCGGGTTCAGATATCTCTCGCGGCCAATGGGACGGGCTCATGCCAGTCCGCCGCTAGCGCGGGCGGATCACCGTCCTCGCCGCTTCTCTGCCCTCCGCCGGCGCGCCGCGCGATAGCGCCCCGCCGCCGGCAGGTTGCCGCCGCGGCTTCGCGCCGATCCCGCCTGAAATTTCGCGCATTCGTGAGGGCCGTCACTGCGGTTCATGGCGCGTTTCGGCACAATCCGGACCGTGGGCCGAATGCGGCCCGAAACAGGGCAAATCTCTCGGACAGGAGACGACCATGGCACGCATCGACGGCAATTGGTGGGGCGAAAACCTCGGTGGCACCGACAACGACGACGAAATCTTCGGCAATGACGGCGACGACGTGATCTCGGGCGAGGGCGGCGACGACACGCTTCGCGGCGGCAGCGGCAATGACCGCGTGTTCGGAAACAGCGGCAACGACGACATCCAGGGCGGATCGGGCGACGACTTCCTCAGCGGCGGCAGCGGCAACGACACGATCGTCGCGACCATCGGCGTGGACGAGATCGAGGGCGGCAGCGGCAACGACGACATCACGGCCCAGGGCGGCGACTGGTTCCGCTTCGATCGCGTGGATGCCGGCAGCGGCAACGACGTGCTCGACATCGACGACGGCAAGGTGATCGCCTTCGGCGGCGCGGGCAACGACACGATCGAGACCGATCTCGCCAAGGAGCAGATCCTTGTCGGCGGTACGGGCAGCGACCGGTTCGTCATCACCGGCGGCGCCATCGGCAGCGGCCGAGTCGCCGAGCTGCACGGCGGCGACGCCATCGTCGTGACCAGCAGCGCGTTCGGAATTGAGAGCATCGCCAACGTCACCGTGGCCGGCGACACCAGCGTCGACACGCTCGATCTGTCGGCGTTGAGCGGCATGGGTTTCGCCACGCTCGAGGTCAACCTCGCCAGCGGGACGCTCTACGAACAGGAGACGCAGGTCGGCCACACCGTGCGCACGCACATGGCGAACATGACCGGCATCGAGAACGTCGTCGGCAGCGACGGCCGCGAGGTCGTCTACGGCAACGGCGCCAACAACGTCGTCGATGGCCTCGGCGGCGATGACATCGTCTTCGCCTGGACGGGCAACGATACGCTCAACGGCGGCAACGGAAACGACTCGCTGAGCGGCGAGCAGGACAACGATACGCTGTTCGGCGACGCCGGCAATGACGATCTCTACGGCGGGTCGGGCGACGATGCGCTGTTCGGCGGAACCGGCAACGACGATCTTTTCGGCAACTCGGGTTCCGACGTGCTCAACGGCGAAGCCGGCAACGACACGCTCGACGGCGGCAGCAACGGCGACATCCTCAACGGCGGCGCCGGAGCGGACACGCTCGACGGCGGCTCGGGCGAGGATATCCTCTACGGCGACTTCTACGGCGACCCGGTTTCGGCCGATTCGCTGACGGGCGGCTCGGGCGCCGACCGCTTCGTGTTCACCGACGTGGCGAACGGCATTTCGTTCAAGACGGTTTCCGGACAGCTTGGGCTGCAGGTCGTAACGACCTACACGCCGATCGTCGACACGGTCACCGATTTCGACACCAGCGGCGCCGACCACGACACGATCGATATTTCCCATCTGATGAACGTGAAGACGGACTTCTCCGGCAGCACGTTCCAGCAGGCGGTCGATGCGGGCTATCTCTACTTCGTGCAGCACGGCACGCCCGGTGCGGCCGATTTCGGCACCAGGGTGATGATCGACTCGAACGGCGGCGCGCACGGCGACGCGGCCAACAACTTCGTGGTCGCCGACCTCAAGGGCGTCTTCGCCTCCGAGATGCGCGCCGATCTGTTCCTCGTCTGACGGTCCGGCGAAATGCGCGGCGGGAGCGGCGGCTCCCGCCGCGCCCAGTCGTCGGGATATCCGCGGCGGGAATGGAAGCAGCGCGGCGGATCGGCATGGCGGCGATCACATTCGATCCTGGCCCATCCTCCGCGTTCTCGTTCGCGGCGCGCCGCGCACATCCGCGCTGGACAGGCTACGCGACATGGCATGAGGTGTGGCGCACCGCCGGCAACGTCACGCGGCCGATCGATGAACGCAGGCATCCGGAATCCGCGCCTCAATTTTTGGATTGCCGTCGCGCTGTTCGTTCTCGGCAGCGGCGCCATCGCGTGGGGTGCGCTCGACATGGCGCTCGCGGGCGCCGAAAGCGCGGGCTCGGCCATCAAGATCGGCGGCGGCATCCTTCCCGCGCTGATCGGCCTGCTCATGTCGTTCAATTTCCGCTGGGCCGTTCGCCTCGTCGCCGCGATGCGCCGGGGCGAGAACGTGATCGCGCGCTGGACCGTTCCGCCCGGCCAGTTCGACGAGTTCCGGGCGAGCGAGGCCGTGCTGGCGTCGCAGGGCCGCCGCAACGACTACAGGATCCCGCGGGCGACCCCGGCCGGGGGCGTCGAAGTCATCTTCTCCGAGGACGCCGTTCTGATCGGCGACACGTTCTTTGGCCTGGCGCGCAGCGGGATCGCGCGCATTCACGGCGTCGGCATGTTGGCCGGCAATCCCATCCGGCTGGCGTTCGGAACGGTGCTGACGACCGGCCGCACCGGCGCGTCCGGCACCTGGCTCTCGACGATCACCGGCGAGTTGCGCGTTCCGGTCGCGCGCACCGCGAACGACGGCGCCCGAGCCGTTCTCACGCACTATCGCGCAGTCATTGAGCGCCGCAAACACGTCAAGCCGGAATTCTGGACGCGGCGGATCCGCGCCGGCCTCATCGCGGCAGCCGTGGCGGGGGCGGTCTGCGCCGGCGGCTTCGCGCTGCAGGCACTGCGCGTCGACCTCGGCGTCGCGCCGCTGGTCATGGCCGTCGTCGGCGCCATATCGGCCATCGGCGGCCTTGTGCTGGCGCTGCTCGCGTGGCGGTTCCGCTCGGGGCGGTAGTTCGCGGATTTGCGCCGGAGCCGGCCTCCGCGATGCATGCGCGCGCCCGCGATTTGTCATGAAACGCGCTGCACGGCGCGGCGTATGCTCGAACCGGACATGACGAGACGGCCATGAGCGAGCAGTTCCGCGCGATCCCGATCCTGCGCATCTTCGACGAGGCGAAGGCGCGCGAGTTCTACCAGGGCTTCCTCGGCTTCGCGGTGGATTGGGAGCACCGCTTCGAGCCGGGCCTGCCGCTCTACATGCAGGTCTCGCGCGGCGGCCTCGTGCTGCATCTCAGCGAGCATCACGGCGACGCCACGCCGGGCGCCACGATCGTGGTGCAGACCCGCGAAGGCCTCGCGGCGTATCATGACGAGCTGATCGCGAAAGACTACAAGTTCGCGCGGCCCGGCCTCGAGATCGCGCCGTGGCATGCGCGGGTGATGGAGGTCGGCGATCCGTTCGGCAACCGGCTGCGCTTCAACGAGCCGCTGCCGCTGCCGCCGAAAGCCTAGCCGCGGCATGCGCGATGGCGCCGGTACCGTCCGACTCGAGAGGAGCGATCATGGCTGAACCTGCCGCGGCAGCGGCGCCCGACTATCTCGATCCGCGCGTGCAGCCGGGCCTGCGCCTCGTGACGGCGCCGCTCGTCGTGGCGACGGTCGAGAACTTGCGCGGCTTCGGCGAGCTCGTGGCCGATCCCAAGACGCACCGCGTCGAGATCGTGCGCTGGCCGGCGCAAGGCTGGCGGCCCGTCGATTCCGACAGCGGCGACGAGGGCGGCACAACGGAAGGCATCTTCCACGCCTGGTGGGAAGAGGGCCGTCTCATGGGCCGCAACGAGGCGGTCGGCGGCCACTATCTGCTCGGCTGGTCCGACCCGCCGGAGCAAGCGGCGCAGCCCGTGGCGCCGGGCCGCGTGCTGCTGTGGCATGCGAACTATCATCCCGATGGCGGCCAGCTCTTCTTTCCGCTGGAGAAGAAGCCGTTCGTCGTGCCGATGGCATTGCCCGGCGACGACGTGAAGCCCGAGCATTTCAAGACGTTCTGGTTCGACGGCAGCGCGGGCCTCTACATGCACCCGAACGTCTGGCACGAAGGCGTGTTTCCGTGCGCGCCGGCGGGGCGTTTCTTCGACAGGCAGGGGCGCGTGCACGCGCGCGTCAGCGTCGATTTCGCGAAGGAGTTCGGCGCGCTGCTCGAAGTGCCGCTGGCGCGCCGCTGAGGCCGCGATTTTCCCGATTGCGGCGGCGCGGGCGCAATCCTATGTTCACGCAATGAACACGCAGGGGTGCGCGGCGGCGGCGGGGCGCGGCGGATGAGCGATTCCGAGCTCGCGCGATTCTTCCTGTCGCTGGTTCTCCTGCTCGTCGGCGCGCTCGGCATGGGACGCGTGTTCGAGCGGTTGCGTCTGCCGCGGGTGATCGGCGAAATCGTGGGCGGCGTGGCGCTCGGGCCCTCGGTGCTCGGTCTCGTCGCACCCGAGGCGCAGAAATGGGTGTTCGCGGGCTTCCCGAGCCAGGGCGCGCTGCTCTCGGCGTTCTACTGGCTCGGCAGCGTGCTGCTGATGTTCACCGCCGGCTTCAAGATGCATGCCGAAGGCGGCTCGCGCCGCCTCGTCGCGGCGCTGGTGGCGGGCGCGCTCGTGCTGCCCTTCGCGCTCGGCTATGCCGGCGCGCCGCTGTTCGCCGAGGCGCGGCGCGGCGATCCGCTGGCGTTCGAGCTCGTGATGGGCATCGCCGCCGCGGTCACCTCGATCCCGGTGATCTCGCGCATCTTCCTCGATCTCGGCCTGATGGGCACGCCGTTCGCGCGCAACGTCGTCGGCGCCGCCACGATCCAGGATCTCATCCTGTGGACTCTGCTCGCCGTCGCCACGGCCGTGCAGCACGGCCAGGCCGCCGACGCCGCGGGCATCGCGCGGGTCGCCGCCATCACGCTCGTCTTCGTCGCGGTGTCGCTGATTTTCGGACCCACCGTCGTGCGCGCCGTGGGCCGCGCCGGCATCGCGCAATTCAGCGAGGCGGCGCTCACCGGCTATGCGCTGCTGCTCTGCCTCGCCTTCGTGGCGGTGGCGAGCCTCTTGAGCGTCAACGTCGTGTTCGGCGCGCTGGTGGCCGGCCTCGTCATCGGCCGATTCCCCTCGCCGCACCTGGCGCCGGTCAAGCAGCGCATCGCCGACATCGCGATCTGGTTCTTCGTCCCGATCTACTTCGCGCTGGTCGGCCTCAGACTCGATCTCGCGCACGAATTCGATTGGCGCCTGACGCTGCTGTTCGTGGCGGCGACCACCGCGGTAAAGCTCGTGAGCTGCGTGGTCGCGGCCCGGATCGGCGGCGCCGGCTGGGGCCGCGCGCTCGACTACGGCGTGGCGATGAACACGCGCGGCGGCCCCGGCATCGTGCTCGCCAGCGTCGCGCACGCGGCCGGCATCATCGACGACCGCATGTTCACCGCGCTCGTGCTGGCATCGATCCTCACTTCGCTCGCCACCGGGCTCTGGTTCCGCTGGCGCCTGGCGAAAGAGCCGAAGCGGTTCGCCTGACTAGCCGCCGCGCCAGAATCCTTCTTCCCAGCTCTTCGATAGGCGCATCGCGGCCACGATGAGGCCCACCAGCGAATAGGTCTGCGGGAAGTTCCCCCAGAGCTCGCCGGTCTTGGGGTCGATGTCCTCCGAGAGCAGGCCCACATGGTTGCGGCAGGCGAGGATCTTCTCGAACAGATCGCGCGCCTCGTCGCGGCGTCCCGCGGCGGCCAGCGCCTCGATGTACCAGAAGGTGCAGATCGTGAAGGCGGTCTCGGGCATGCCGAAATCGTCGGCGGTGCCGTAGCGGTAGAGATGGTGGCCGCGGCGCAGATGTTTGCTGATGTAGTCGAGCGTCGCCAGGAAGCGCGGATCGGTGGCGGGCACCAGCGCCAGTTCGTGCAGCAGCAGAAGGCTGGCATCCACCGTGTCACCGCCGAAGGTGGCGGTGAACGAGCCGAGCTTGTCGTTCCAGGCCTTCTCGAGGATCACCTTGCGGATGCGATCCGCCTCGCCGCGCCAGTGCTCGGCGCGGTCCGCGCGCCCGAGCGTGCCGGCGATGCGCGCGAGCCGGTCGCACGCCGCCCAACAGAGCGCGGCCGAATGCGTGTGCACGCCGCTGCGGCCGCGGAATTCCCAGATGCCCGCGTCGGGCTCCAGCGCGCGCGCGGCCGCCTTCTCGCCGAGCTGCTCGAGCCGGCGGAACAGGTTGATGTCGCCGCGGTTGGGCAGGCGCTGGTCGTAGAACATCTGCGAGGCGGCGAGCACGACGCTGCCATAGCTGTCGTTCTGCACCTGGAGCTGCGCGGCATTGCCGATCCTCACAGGCC
>CAYZSG010000201.1:0-10019 GCA_964481045.1 uncultured Candidatus Odyssella sp.
ACGCCCGCATCCACCCGATCTACGAAGGCACCAACGGCATCCAGGCCAACGATCTGATGGGCCGGAAGGTCCAGCGCGACGGCGGTGAGGCGGCCAAGGCGTTCATCGCCGAGATGCGGCCGGACGCGGCGAAGCTGGCCGCGTCATCCGACGCCGATCTCGCGGCGATCGGGCGCAAGCTCGGCGATGGCCTCGACTGCCTCGGCAAGGCCACCGACTGGATCGTCGAGGCGGGAAAACGCGACATCGCGCGGTCCGCGGCGAGCGCGGTGCCATATCTTGCGCTGTTCGGAAACGTCGCCGCCGGCTGGCTCATGGGCCGCGAGGCGCTGGCCGCCAAGGCGGCGAACGGGACGCTCGATCCGCGCTTTGCCGCCGCCAAGATCAAGACCGCGCGCTTCTTCGCCGACCACGTTCTGGTGCGCTCGGCGGGCCTGCTCGCCACCGTCGCCGACGGCGCCGACACCGTCATGGCCCTCGCCGAGGCCGATTTTTAGCGGCTTATCGGCAACGCCGACGCGTTCGCCCCTCTTCTCGCGGTGTCATCCGGACCGAAGCGGCGCCTCTTGGCGCCGCGAAGCGGAGGGATGACGATGGGTGATGAGAGGCGGGCCGGAGATCAGCCCCTACGAAGAATCCGGGGCGAGCGACTCGTTAATCCGTCCACGGCGTCTTCACGATCGCGCGCGGACGCTCGGCCGAACGGCCTAGCCGCGCGGCGCGGCGTGCGCGGCGCGACATGCATTCGATGCCGATTCCATAAGGCTTTTTCGCATGCCGCGCCGCTCAACCGCAGCGCGCCGCGGTGTGATCGCCGTCACACGCGCGGCAAAAAATTTCCGCGCCGGGGCAAAAACGGCTTGCATTTTTTCACATTTGCTCCAGATAGTGCCCTCGCGTCGAGGCGAGGAGGAGATCTATCGCCGTCACGCTCCGACAGATCATCGGAACTTCGCGAACTGCTTCTGATTGGGTGGACCAAAGGAAATGCGCAAAGCTGCCCGGTTGGGGGGGTTCTCGAAAGAGAGGCTCACGCCCACTCGCGAGACGAACACCAACGTTACCTATCTCGCCCCGGCCCAGCGGCCGGTTGAGACGACCACCGAAGACCACTTCATCCGCAAGGACGGCGTCGAGTACGCCGGCACCCACCTGCTCGTCGAGCTGTGGGGCGCCACGAACCTGGCCGATGTCGCGGGCATCGAGAACGCTCTTCTCGAAGGCGCGCGCAAGGCGGGGGCGACCGTCCTGCACAGCTACATGCACCCGTTCGGGGAAGGCATGGGCGTGTCGGGCGTCGTGGTTCTCGCCGAGTCGCATATCTCGATCCACACCTGGCCCGAGCGCGGCTATGCCGCGATCGACCTCTTCATGTGCGGCAAGGCCGATCCCTACAAGGCGATCCCCGCGCTGAAGGCCGCGTTCGCGCCGAACGCGATCCAGGTGGCCGAGAGCAAGCGCGGACTCGTCGTCTAAACCCGAGCACGGCTCTTAACAAATCGACGGCGGGCGGAAGGGGCCAACACCCTTTCTGCCCGCCGCTCTTTTTGCTAATCGCTGTCCCACCGCATCAACCTAGCAAGGAGGACCGCCGTGGAGTGGTTCCAGGAAACGCTCCACCCCGCGATCCGCCAGACGCTCAGGGTCGACAAGGTGCTGCACCGCGACAAGACCGGGCTGCAGGACCTCGTGATCTTCCGCAACCCGACCTTCGGCCGCGTCATGGCGCTGGACGGCATCGTCCAGACGACCGAGGGTGACGAGTTCGTCTATCACGAGATGCTCGCGCACGTGCCGATCCTGGCCGTGAAGGCGGCCAAGGGCGCCGTGCGCAAGGTGCTGATCGTGGGCGGCGGCGACGGCGGCTGCATCCGCGAGGTGCTGAAGCACAAGGGCCTCGTCTGCACGATGGTCGAGATCGACCCGGGCGTGATCGAGCTGTCGCGCAAGCACCTGCCGAACCACCATGCCGGCGCGTTCGACGACAGGCGCGCCAACATCGTCATCGCCGACGGCGCCAAGTTCGTGAAGGAAACGCCGGAGCGCTACGACGTCATCATCATCGATTCGACCGACCCGGTCGGCCCCGGCGCCGTGCTCTTCACCGAGGAGTTCTACGCCGACTGCAAGCGCTGCCTCGCCCCGGCCGGCGTGCTGGTGACGCAGAACGGCGTGCCCTGGCTCCAGGGCGAGGAATTGCAGTCGTCGGTGCGCGCGTTCCGGAAGCTGTTCAAGGAAGGCGGCTGCTACCTCGCGGTCGTCCCCACCTACAATGGCGGCTTCATGGCGCTCGGCTGGGCCACGGACAATCTGAAGCTCCGGAAGACGCCGGTGGCCAAGATCGCGCGCCTCGCGAAGGCCATGAAGCTCAAGACGCGCTACTTCACGCCCGAGCTCTTCGCCGGCGCCTTCTGCCTCCCGCAGTTCGTCCACGCGCTGATCGACGCGATTCCGTACGGGAAGCGCGCGAAAAAGCGTTAGGCCGCCCCCGCGTCGCGCGGTCGCCAGGCTGCGGCGGAGACGCTAATCTTCCTCGCGCCGGACAAGAGCCGGCGGTCTTGAAGGAGGAATGCATGCGCTCCCGCCGGGCAGCCCGCGCCGCGTTTCTTCTCGCCCTCGCCGCCGTCGCGGCGCCGCCGCGCGGCGCGCTCGCGCAAGGCGCTTCCGATTGCCTGCCGGAGCCGTCGCTGGCCTGCGTCGCCGCCGCCACCGCCGCCGCGGTCGAGCGGGCCTGGAGCGAGCGGAGCAATCGCATCCTCGTCACGACGGGGCTGCTGGCCCAGTTCGCGGCGGTGCAGGCCAAGCTCGGCGACACGGCCAGCGTGGCGCGCATGGTGGCCCTCGTCCGCGAGGGCGAGGCGCGCGCCGGCGATTCGCTGCCGCTGGCCGTTTTCCTCATCCGCTTCCATCCGGGCGAGGAAGGCCGCGAAATGATGCGGCGCCTCGTCGCCAAGGCCGATGCGGATCGCGAGCGGCACCTGGCGGCCGGCGCGATGCCCTCCTTTGCGATGACCGAACCGGTGGCGGCGCTGGCGGAGGCCGGCATGGCGGCCGAAGCCGCCGCGCTCGTCGCGCGCCACCGCGCGGCGTTCGATGCGCGCGCCGCCGCCATGGTTCCGCTCCTGCGCCTCGACTACTTCCAGGGCCTGATGACGGCCTACGGCGCCATCGGCAACGTGCCCGAGCGCACAGCCACGGCGGCCCGCGCGAAGACGGAGGCGCTGGCGCTGGAAGGCCCGCCGCCGCAGAAGATCCGCGCTCGCATGGAATTGGCCCGGTCGATGCTGCGCGCCGGAGCGGCCGGGGAGGCACAAGCGGTCGCGGCCGAAGTCCGCCGCGCGTTTGGCGGCGCCGGCGACTACACCGGGCTTGCGTTCGAGATCGCGGCCGCCACGGGCGACGCCGAGGCGCGCGCCGCCGCGCTCGCGGCGCTGCGCGAGCGGCGCGGCCGGGTGATCGGCCATCCAGACGATTGGCAAAGGGGCGAGACGCGCCACCAGGTGGAGACATTGCTGCGCGCGGGCGAGCGCGACGAGTCCAAGTCGATCCTCGCCGAGGCCAAGGCCGCGGCGGCGTCGTTGCAGCCGGTCGAGCGGCGGCGCGAAGCGCAGTTCCCGCTCGGCACGCTCGCCGCCGTTCTCGGCGACGAGGCCGAGGTCGACGCTGCCGCGAAGCGGCTGGCCGAGGGGCGCGATCCGCGCGACAGCGAGGCGTCGCATGCCGAGCGGCTGCGCTGGCTCGTGGTCGAGTTCTGCCGCGCCTACGCGCAATTCGGCCATGCCGCCCCGGCGCTGCGCTGCCTCGCGCGGGTGGGCGAAGCCGGCAGCTTCCTCGCGAACGCGACGCGCGTCCGCATCGAGCTTGCCGTCGCGATGGCGAAGGCCGTTCGGTAGCGGCGCAGCGCGCTCAGCCGGCGCGCGCGAAGCCCAGCCGCGCGGAAAGCCGCGCGGCGGCATCCTTCACCGCGCGCGCATTGCCGCCGTCCCACGCCACGTCGAAGGCGCCCTGCGGGCCGAGCGCCGCGATCACCGCGACGATGCCGCCGCCATGGGCGAACACGGGCGCCGCCACCGAGGCGACGCCGCGCAACAGATCGCCCTCGACGCGCGAAATCCCGTGCGCGCGGATCTCGTCGAGCCGCGCCGGATAGCGTCCGCGTTCCTCGGGCGACAGCGCGAACTCGGCCTCGAGCAGCGGAGCCGTGGCGGCTTCGGGCAGATAGGCGGCGAAGCAGCGCCCGGTCGCCGAATTCGCCATCGGCATCACCCAGCCGGCGCGCACGTTCGTCGCCACCGGCCGTGTCGATTCCTCCCAACGCGCCACCACCGGCCCCTTGTTGCCCCAGATCGCCAGCAGCACGGTTTCGTCGATGGCCGCGCGCAGGTCCGCCAGCGCCTCGCCGCCGAATTTCAGCACGTCCACCTGGCGCAGCGCGGCGAGGCCGATGTCGAGCGCCAGTGGGCCGAGCCGGTAGCGCCCGCTCTCGCGATCCTGCTCGGCCAGCCCGGCGCGGATCAGGCTCACGAGATAGCGGTGCGCCTTGGCCGCCGGCATGTGTGCGCCGGCAGCGAGGTCTTTGAGCGCCAGCGGCTGCGCGCGCTCCGCCAGCAGCTTCACCAGCCGCAAACCCACCTCGACGGATTGAACGCCCTGTCTTTCGCTCATGGAACCAAAGGCTTGATTCTGAGTTTCTTATATCATAACGTATTTCGAATAGCATAATCTTCACTTGTCGTCCCCGCGAAAGTGGGGACCCACGCGGACGCCGAACCAACGCTGCCGGTCTCGCACCGGCGGAGACATGGGCCCCCGCCTTCGCGGGGGCGACAATAAGCGAGAGGGTGGAGGAACCTATGGCGGCGATGCGCTACTCGGTCTTCTCGGTCAACGATCACCATCCGCGCCTGCCGCGCACGGTGCCCGAGCTTTATCGCCAGGTGATGCGCCAGTGCGAGCTCGGCGAGGCGCTCGGCTACGACACGTTTTTCTGCGCCGAGCATCACTTCCACGAATATGGCGTGGTCCCCGATCCGGCCATCATGCTGGCGGCGCTCTCGCAGCGCACGAAGCAGATCCGCCTCGGCACCGCGATCTCGATCCTCACGTTCCACGATCCGCGCCGCATCGCCGAGACGTATTCGATGCTCGACATGATGTCGGGCGGGCGCCTCGTCTTCGGCGTGGGCTCGGGCTATCTCGCGCACGAGTTCGTCGGCTACGGCGCCGATCCGAAGCAGAAGCGCGATCTCTTCAACGAGAACCTCGACATCGTGAAGCGCCTCATGGCCGGCGAGAGCTTCGGCTATGTCGGCAAGTTCTCGAAAACCGAGAAGGTCGTGCTCAACGTGCTGCCGCACCAGGGCAAGGTGCCGCCGATCTACGTCGCGGTGCTGGCGCGCGAGGCCGCCTATCACGTCGGCAAGCAGGGCAACCAGCTTTTCACGGTGCCCTACGCCTCGTGCAAGGATTTCTCGGATATCGGCACCATGTTCCAGGAGTTCCGCAGGGGCCGCGCCGAGGCAAATTTGCCGGCGCAGGACGACGACCACGTGTTCGTGCTCCACACCCATGTGGCGGAAAGCGACGCGGCCTGCGCGGCCGAGTGCAAGTCGCCCTACGATCTCTATGTCGAGACGCGCCTCTACGCGAAGAAGCATGTCTATGAAGACATCATCGCCAACGGCATCTGCCTGTTCGGCGGCGTCGAGACGGTGGCCGAGAAGATGTGCCGCCTCCACGAGATGGGCATCCGCCACGTGGCCATTCTCAACAATTTCGGGGCCCTCGCGCCCGAGATCGTCGAGCGCTCGATGCAGCGCTTCGCGCGCGAGGTCATGCCGCGCGTGGCGCAGAGGCTCGGAATGAAGAAAGCGGCGGAGTAGCTTCGGCCGCCGGAGCAGGCGCCGGGGGAGGGCCGCGCTCATGCATGCCATCATCGTCGGCGCCGGAATCGGCGGCCTCGCCACGGCGCTCGCCTGCCGCAAGGCCGGTATCGCGGTCACTTTGCTCGAGCAGGCGGGCGCGCTCAAGGAAGTCGGCGCCGGCGTGCAGGTGTCGAGCAACGGCACCAAGGTGTTGCGCGAGCTCGGCCTGCTCGCGGCCGCCGATGCGGTCGGCGTGCGGCCGGTGTCGTTCCGCGTGTCGTCGTTCGAGAGCGGCGACATCATCGCCGATTTCCCGCTTGGGCCGGAGGCGGCGTCGCGCTACGGCGCCACGTTCTATCAGCTCCACCGCGCCGACCTGCTCGACGTGCTCGCCGCCGCGCTGCCGCCGGGCATCTTGCGGCTCGGCGCGCGGGTCGCGTCGATCGCGCAGGATGCGCACGGCGTCACCGCGCGTCTCGCCTCGGGCGATGAGGTGCGCGGCGACGTCTTGATCGGCGCCGACGGCATCCATTCCGCCGTGCGCCCCGCGCTCGGCATCACCGACGAGCGGAAATTCTCCGGCAAGCTCGTGTGGCGCGCGCTGGTGCCGGCGGAGCGCATCGCGCGGCATAACTTCAAGGCCCGCTTCTACGGCTATGCCGGCCGCGACCGCATGGTGTGGGCCTATTGGGTCCGCCCCGGCACCTTGATGAATTTCGGCGGCGTCGTGCCGTCGGCCGAGGTCCATGCCGAAAGCTGGAGCGCCACCGGCGATCTCGGAGCGATGCGCGCCTCGTTCGCCGAGGCCAATCCGCGGCTCCAGGGGCTGATCGAGGCGATCGACGAGGCGTTCATCACCGGGCTTTACGACCGCGATCCGCTCGCGCGCTGGACGTTCGGCCGCGTCACGCTGTTGGGCGATGCCGCGCACGCGATGCTGCCCTATCTCGCGCAGGGCGCCTGCCAGTCGCTCGAGGATGCGTTCGTGCTGGCCGCGTGCCTGAAGCGCCACGGCGAAGGCGCGATCGAGGCGGCGCTGGCCGACTACGAGATCCGCCGTCGCCCGCGCACGACGAAGGTGCAGGTGACGGCGCGTGCCACCTCGATCTTCTGGATGGAAGGCGATCCGGTGCGCGCCCGCGCCCGCAACGGCCGCATGAAGGGCCTCGCCCAGATCGATCCGCTCGCGACCACCGTCTGGAAGTGGCTCTACGACTACGATCCGGTCGATGCCGGGCGCGCCGCTTCCGTGGCACCGGACAAGCGCGGGCTGCGCCAGCGCTTCGCCGAAGACAGCGCCGAGCAGCAGCGCGCCTGGGATATGTGGCACGACCTGTTCACCACCGATGAAGAGGCGGGCGGGCTGCTCGGCCTGCGCAAGGGCTACGACCGCTTCTTCAAGCAGTTCGCGCCGGCGGCGGGAACGCGCGTGAGCGAAGTCCCCATCGGTCATGCGACCGGCCTGTGGGTCGATCCGCCGGGGTCCGCCGGCAAGCGCGTCGTGCTGCACTTCCACGGCGGCGGCTACTGCTTCGGCTCGGCCGCGTGCTCGGTGGAGTATGCCGCGCGGCTTGCGCGCGCCGCGGACGGGCGGTGCCTCGCGCTCGAATACCGCCTGGCGCCCGAGCATCCGTTTCCGGCCGCGCTCGAAGATGCGGTGGCGGCCTATCGCTGGCTGCTGCAATCCCATCGCCCGGACGAGATCGTGTTCAGCGGCGAATCGGCCGGCGCCGGGCTCGCGATCGCCGCGGCGATGGCGCTGCGCGACGCCGGCGACAAGCTGCCGGCGGCGATCGTGGCGCTGTCGCCTTTCGTCGATTGCACGCTCAAGGGCGATGCGATCCACCGGCGCAACGGCGAAGACCCGATCGTCGAGATCGACACGCTCGCCTACATGGTCAGCTCGTATTTCCAGGAGCGCTCGCCGGCCGATCCGCTGGTCTCGCCGGTGCACGGATACTTCCGCGGCCTGCCGCCGCTGCTGATCCAGGCGGGGCGGAAAGAGGTGCTGGTCGAGGAGGCGCAGCGCCTCGCCGAGCGCGCGAAAGCGGCCGGCGTGGAAACCGAGCTCGAGCTCTACGACGAGCGCCTGCACATCTTCTCGCTGTTCCCGTTCCTGCCGAACGCCACGCGCGCGCTCGAAGCGATCCGCGCGTTTCTTGCGAGGCGATCCGGCTTGCCGAAGGCGGCAGCGTAGGCCGCGCGGTATTGCCGCGGGCGCTGCTTCGAAGAGAAAAAGGTTTGCCGAAAGTAGTGTAGGGGCGGGTCTCCGACCCGCCCCTACGCAGTTTCTCGGTCGTATTTCCCTCCGGCAATTTCAAACCAAGACAGTGCCGGCTAGAGCGTATCCCGATTTGATGCGGTCACTGCCGCGTAGGGGCGCGCTGCGCGCGCCCTGTCTCCGCGTGTACAAAGCCGGAGTGCGGCGCAGCCGACCGCCCACGACTGCCAATGCATGCGCGGTGTCGGCAGGGTGCGCGCAGCGCGCCCCTACGCTGCAGCCGCCGAGTCCATCCAAACGAAACGTGCTCTAGCGTCGCACGGGACGCTCGAAGCGCGCCCCGGCATAAAGCGCCGTATCGGAAGGGCCGAACAGCGCCTCAATGGCTTCGCAGTCAGTTTTGTTTTGGCGGCGTTGCAGAAGGCGCCGGTTCTGGTTTCTCATCCTTCATTGCCGGCGCCTTTTCTTTCGGCGCCTCGCCGGTAGCGGTTTTGGGCCCAGCAACGGACGGATTGCCGTTGCCCGGCGGCTTTTCGGCGACCGCTTTCTTCTCCGCCTCGAGATCGTCGATCGCCTTTTTCGCGTAGCTCATCTCGACGAAGTCATCCACGGCCACCGGAGTCTTGAACGGGCGCTGCTCCGGATCCTTGATCCGGGCAAAGAGCAGATTTCGCGCCGCGCTTAGCGCCCGGGCGTTGATGTTGACCTCGGCAATATCCTCCTTGGTCCATACCACGGGGCTGAAATCCGTATTGCCAATGTACTGCTCGGCGAGCTCCTTTTTGAGGAGGTACCCGTATTGCCGCAAATAGTAGATCTGCAAGACGCGCACGACCGCGGTTTTATTCGCTGGGTCGGAAACGTAACGCATCGAACGCGCCCACGCGCGGACGAACTTTTGCACGTCGTTCGGAAAACGCGTGAGCATCAATTTGCTCGCGAACAATGGCTGAGCGCCCCGTCTTCCGATGAGCTTCGTCAAATTCTCGTTCGAGTAGACGACGCGCGCCTTCTTTTCGTCCACGTAGTGCTGAGTAAACTCCCGCAGCATGAACACGCCGGCCAGCCTGCGCTGCGCATAGGTTTGCTTGGCTGCCGGATCCATGATGACCTTCAGATTGGCGAGATCGACGAATTGAATGTTGATGTCCGATAGCTTCATCGGCGGCTTGGACAGCGCCAACGCCCGATAAAGCTCCGGCACGGCATCGAAATTGTGCACGCCGTTCAGTACCACCACCGTCTTGCCTTTCACGTCGGCAAAGTTCTTCGTGGTGGTGTCGTAGGCTGGAACCACGAGGTCGATCTCGCGGGCCGCACCAGCGGCCGCGACAACTTTCGCATCGAGCTTGTTTCCCGCGATCGAGATCAGTGTGGATTGAGAGCCGATGGCGAAATCGGTACCGCCCATGGCCAGCGAGCGCAGGATGGCGCCCTCATCCGTGACTGGAACCGGGCTGATGGAAAGGCCCTCATGGGCGAACATTCCGTGCTCGATGCCGACGAGGACCGGCAGTGCGAAATTTCCGGGAATGTAGGAAAGTCGCAGCGTAGGGCGCTTCTGTGCCTCTTGGGCCGCGGCCATCGCGGAGATCGAGACGAAGATCGAGACAAGTATAAGACGCTTAAATAACCCGGACATTCTGTCCTCCAGAGCATGAATCAAGGGAATAACCTAAGGACTTGGCAGTTCTCGTGCGTGCCCAAGATTGGGTATTATTTGTTAACGGCGCGCGACAGAGGGCCGGCGGACATCCCGCCGGTCGATACCACTGCCTACAATCACACGCGCGTTCCGGGGCGGGGCCGGAGCTGTAGCCCTTCTACGGGCGAGTGCTGCGACCGAAGGAGCTCTTGTCTTCGCTATTGCAAGGCCGGCATCACGCCGCCTTCACGCTATCGACGGGCTCCCCCGTGCCCGGGGCCCGCAGAAG
>CAYZSG010000202.1:0-9962 GCA_964481045.1 uncultured Candidatus Odyssella sp.
GCCCCGGCATCGCGTTCGGCGCCGATCTCATCGCCGGCTTCCCGACCGAGAGCGAGGCGATGTTCGCCAACACGCTGGCGCTCGTCGCGGATTGCGATCTCACCTATCTCCACGTCTTCCCCTACTCCGCGCGCGAAGGCACGCCGGCCGCGAAGATGCCGCAAGTGCCGGTGCCGGCGCGGCGCGAGCGCGCGGCACGGCTGCGCGCCGCCGGCGACGCTTCGCTCGCGCGCTTTCTCGCGCGGCAGATTGGAAGCGAAACCTCGGCGCTGGTCGAGACTACGGGGCGCGGGCGCACCGAGCACTACGCGCCGGTCGCGCTGCCGCTGGCGTTCGCACCGGGCGCGATTGCGCGCGTGCGCGTGACGGGTTCGACCGGGGACATGCTCGTGGCCGAGGGCGCCGAACGCGAGCGCGCGGCATGAACTGGTTTTCGCGGCTCAAGTCCGGGCTTGCCAAATCCTCGGCCAAGCTCGGCGACGGCATCGTCGGCATCTTCAAGGGCGGCCGGAAACTCGACGCAGCCTCGATCGGCGATCTCGAGGAATTGCTGATCCAGGCCGATCTCGGCCCGGCCACGGCCGCCAAGCTCGCCGCCGCGCTCACGAAGCGCCGCTTCGACCGCGAGGTGAGCGGCGACGAGGTGCGCACCGCGCTGGCCGAAGAGATCGCGGCGATCCTGGCACCGGTGGCCACGCCGCTGGCGCTCGACGCCGCGAAGAGGCCGCACGTCGTCCTCGTCGTCGGCGTGAACGGCAGCGGCAAGACGACGACGATCGGCAAAATGGCACAGCTTCTTCGCGGCGAGCGCAAGCGCGTGACGCTCGCGGCCGGCGACACGTTTCGCGCCGCCGCGATCGAGCAGCTCACGATCTGGGGCGAGCGCACCGGCTGCCCGGTGGTCGCCAAGCAGCCCGGCGCCGACGCCGCCGGCCTCGCCTTCGAGGCGCTCGAGCAGGCCAAGGCGCGCGGCGACGATGCGCTGCTGATCGACACGGCCGGGCGCCTCCAGAACAAGACCGAGCTGATGGCCGAGCTCACCAAGATCGTGCGCGTGCTGAAGAAGCTCGATCCGAGCGCGCCGCACACGGTGCTGCTCGTCCTCGACGCCAATATCGGCCAGAACGCGCATGCGCAGGTGGAGGTGTTCAAATCCGTCGCCGGCGTCACCGGCCTCGCCGTTACAAAGCTCGACGGCACGGCCAAGGGCGGCGTCGTGGTGGCGCTCGCCGAGCGCTTCGGCCTTCCCGTCCATGCGATCGGCGTCGGCGAAGGCGCCGACGACCTCCGCCCGTTCGACCCCAAAGACTTCGCTCGCACCCTCGTCGGGCTCGGCTAAGGGAAGTGAACAGGAGCCGGGGAGCCGGGGAGAAGAAAGTAGGTCTCACCACCAAGACACGAGGAAGGTAGGAATTGCGCGCCAAGGGGCGCGCGAGGAAGAAGACTCCCGCCTTCGCGCCGCCCCTTGGCGGCGCAATCAGCTTCTCTGGGCCTTGGTGTCTTCGTGTCTTGGTGGTGAATCTTACTTCCTTTTCTTGTCCCCGCCTCCCCGTCTCCTGTTCCCTTCCCCTTCACTTCCCTTTGACCGGCTCACGCCCTCGGGTAGGATGGGAACAAATCCGCAGCATCCACAGGAAACGCCCATGTCCGCAGCACTCATGGCTGGCAAGAAGGGCCTCATCATGGGGGTGGCCAACGACCGCTCGATCGCCTGGGGCATCGCGCGCATGGCCGCCCAGCACGGCGCCGAGCTGGCCTTCACGTTCCAGGGCGAGGCGCTGGAGCGACGCGTGCGTCCGCTGGCGGCCTCGGTGAATTCGCCGCTCGTCGTTCCCTGCGACGTGACCGACGACAAGAGCCTCGACGCCACCTTCGCCGCGATCAAGGAGAAATGGGGCCGGCTCGATTTCGTCGTGCACGCGATCGCGTTCTCCGACAAGGAGCAGCTCAAAGGCAAATACGTCGCCACGACGCGCGATAACTTCACGCGCACGATGGACATCTCGTGCTTCTCGTTCACCGACGTGTGCCGCCGCGCCTCGGCGCTGATGGACAAGGGCGGCAGCCTGATCACGCTGACCTATTTCGGCGCCGAGCGCGTGATGCCGCATTACAACGTGATGGGCGTGGCCAAGGCCGCGCTCGAGGCCAGCGTGCGCTACCTCGCCGCCGATCTGGGCGACCGCGGCATCCGCGTGAACGCGATCTCGGCCGGGCCGATCAAGACGCTGGCCGCCTCGGGCATCGGCGATTTCCGCTATATCCTCAAGTGGAACGAATACAACGCGCCGCTCCGGCGCAACGTGTCGCTCGAAGACGTGGGCGGCTCGGCGCTTTATCTCCTCTCCGATCTCTCGGGCGGCGTCACCGGCGAGGTGCACCACGTCGATGCCGGCTATCACATCGTCGGCATGAAGGCGATCGACGCGCCCGACATCGCGCAGATGCAGGCCGGCAATTCAAAAAGTGAAGCGGCTTGACGCGGCGCGTGCCGGAGACAGGAGCGGCCAAGCTTGCTATTTGTGACGGACTTCACTTTGCGCTCTCCGTGATCTCTGGTTTCTGAGCCCCGCGATGTCCGGCAACTGGTTCGGCCACTCTTTCCGCTTTTCGACCTGGGGCGAGAGCCACGGGCCGGCGATCGGCGCCATGGTGGATGGCGTGCCGCCAGGCCTCGCATTGGCCGAAGCCGACATCCAGGCGTTGCTCGACAAGCGGCGGCCGGGCTCGAGCAAGTACGTGACGCAGCGCCAGGAGCCGGATGCGGTGCGCATCCTCTCGGGCGTGTTCGAGGGCAAGACGACGGGGACGCCGATCGCGCTGGTGATCGACAACGTCGACCAGCGCTCGAAGGACTATTCCGACATCAAGGACCTCTTCCGCCCCGGGCACGCCGACTACACCTATTTCAAGAAATACGGCCTGCGCGACTATCGCGGCGGCGGCCGCGCCTCGGCGCGCGAGACCGCAATGCGCGTCGCCGCCGGCGCGATCGCGCGCAGGATCCTGCTCCAGGCGTTCCCCGACTTCCGCGTGCGCGGCGCGATGACCAAGATCGGCCCGTTGCGCATCAATCCCGAGAAGTGGGATTGGGCGCAGGTGGAGCTGAACCCGTTCTGGTGCCCCGACGCCTCGGCCGTGCCGATGTGGAGCCGCTTCCTCGACATGGTGCGGAAGGAAGGCTCGTCGGCCGGCGCCGTCGTCGAGATCCACGCGAGCGGCATTCCGGCGGGCCTGGGCGCGCCGATCTATTCGAAGCTTGATGCCGATCTCGCGGGCGCCATCATGGGCATCAACGCGGTGAAGGGTGTAGAGATCGGCGACGGCTTCGGCATCACCGCGATCCCCGGCGAGGACGCGCACGACGAGATGCGCATGAAGGACGTGCCCGGCAAGAACGTGCGCGAACCGGAATTCCTCTCCAACCACGCCGGCGGAATCCTGGGCGGCATCTCCACCGGGCAAGACATCGTCGTCCGCTTCGCCGTGAAGCCCACCTCCTCCGTCCTCACGCCGCGCCGCACCGTTAGTGTGCACGGGGAAGACACGACCGTCGCCACCAAGGGCCGTCATGATCCCTGCGTCGGCATCCGCTCGGTTCCGGTCGGCGAAGCGATGGTGGCGTGCGTGCTGGCGGATCACTGGCTGCGCCACAGGGCGCAGTGCGGGTAGTCTCACGTCAGATACCTTGGGGTGGAGACGGTGACAGACCACCAAGGCACCAAGGCACCAAGCAAGAATGAGGGCGCGGCGGAGCCGCGCCATCTCGACGAACTTGGCCGAGCCATCGTCGATTCGGCGCTTCGCGTTCACACCACGCTGGGGCCGGGGCTGCTCGAAACGGTTTATGAAGAATGCCTAGCCTACGAGTTGCGCGTGCGCGGTCTTGCAGTGCAGCGGCAGGTGATCCTTCCGATCGCGTATGAGACGCTGGTCATTCCTTCCGCCTATCGCATCGATATCGTAGTCGCCGACGAGATTCTCGTCGAAGTGAAGGCCGCAGAGGCGATGTTGCCCGTACACCATGCCCAGCTTCTCACATATCTCAAGCTGTCGAAGAAACGGCTCGGCTATCTGATCAATTTCAACGTTCCGCTGATCAAATCCGGCATCAAGCGCATGGCACTATAGATTCTCTTGGTGCCTTGGTGTTTTGGTGGTCTGTCGCCGCCGACGCCGCACTACTCCGCGCCCTTCTTCACATACCCATCCCGCGTCTGCGGCAGTTTCCGATTCAGAATGCGCGACGCGACGAGCGTCCTCAGGATTTGTGCAGTGCCGCCGGCGATCGCGAACATGCGCGCGTCGCGGACGTAGCGCTCGAGCGGGTTGTTGCGCGAATAGCCGGCGGCGCCCCACACCTGCAAGGCATCGTTGGTGACGCGGATTGCCATTTCGGATGCGAACACCTTCGCCTGCGCGGCCATCGCCACGTCGGGGAAGCCGCCCGGCGAATGGGCGGCGCTGGCGGCGGCGCGCTGGATCATCAGGCGCGCGGCGGCAAGCTGGATGCTCATGTCGGCCAGCATCCAATGCAGGCCCTGGAACTCCGCGATCGGCCGGCCGAACTGCTCGCGCTTCTGGCTGTAGCCGAGCGCCAGATCGTAGGCGCCTTGCGCGAGGCCGAGCGCCACGGTGGCGGCACCCACGCGCTGCGAATTGTAGGCGTCCATGAGATCGGCGAAGCCCTTCCGCAAGCCGCGCGGCGGAATCACCATGCGGTCGGGCGTGATCTCCATGTCCTCGAACAGCACCTGCGTCTCGGGAATGCCGCGCAGACCCATCGCCGGCTCGCGCTTGCCGATCACGAGGCCCTTCGTCTCGTCGCGGATCGCGATGAAGCCGCCAATGCCCTGATCCACGCCGTTCTCGAACACGCGCGCGAAAACGAGGTGCAGGCGCGAGACGCCGCCGCCGGTGATCCAGTGCTTCATGCCGTTGACGACATAGACATTGCCGCGCTTGTCGGCGCGCGTCGTCATCTCGGTGGCGGCGCTGCCGGCGCCGGGCTCGGTGATGCAGATGGCCGGCTTGTCGCCGCCGAGCACCATCGCGGCCGCGAGCTTTTTCTGGTCCTCCGAGCCATAGGCCATGATCGCGCCGATGGTGCCCATGTTGGCCTCGACGACGATGCGCGCCGAAGGCCCGCACACCTGTGCCATCTCGTCGATGACCAGCACCGTGTCGAGATAGCTGCGCCCCTGCCCGCCATAGGCCGTGGGGATCGTCATGCCTAAGAATCCGGCCTCGACCAGCTCCTTCACGTTGCCCCAGGGATATTGCTCGGTGCGGTCGATCTCCGCCGCGCGCGCCGCGAAGCTGCCGCGCGCGAGTTCGCGGGCTTTGGCTTGAAGGGCCTGCTGATCCGTTGTGAGCTGAAAGTCCAAATTCGTCCTCCCTCACCTTGTCATCCCCGCGCAAGCGGGGACCCATGCGGCGCGTCCGCATGATGGGCCTGCCGAGTTTCGGACGGCGTCGACATGGGTCCCCGCTTGCGCGGGGACGACAAGAGATTTGTAGCGACTATGTTGGCCATGGGCGCACAAGACAAGCGCGGCGCGCTCGGCTATCAAATCGCGCGGGAGGTACGCCGATGCCCAGGGATTGCCGGGGACTGGAGATGACCGCCGCCAGCGACGCGGCGGCACAGGCTTACGATCTCACAATCCGCGCCTATCTCGCCTTCGCGCGCGATACGGGTGACCGCCTCAAGGCCGTCTATGCGGCCGATGCCGACATGCCGATGGCGCATTGCTTGAAGGGCTATTTCTTCCAGCTCTTCTCGAACCCGGCGCTGCATCCGAAGGCAGAGCAGGCATTGGCGCAGGCTGCGAAGGCGGCCGACGCGCGCGGCGCCAACCCGCGCGAGCGCCTGCACATCGCAGCGCTGGCGGCGTGGCGCCAGGGCGATCTCCGAAAGGCGACGAACATCTGGGAAGCGATCCTAATCGAGCACCCGCTCGACATCCTCGCGCTGAAGCTCGGCCATTTCACGCATTTCTATCTCGGCGACGCGGCGGAACTGCGCGATTCGGTGGCGCGCGCGCTGCCGTGCTGGAACGAGAGCACGCCCGACTACGGCTTCGTGCTGGCGATGCGCGCGTTCGGCCTCGAGGAGGCCGGCGGCTACGCCGAGGCCGAGAAGGCCGGTCGGCGCTCGGTCGAGATCAATCCTGAAGATTCCTGGGGCGTGCATGCGGTGGCGCACGTGCTGGAGATGCAGGGCCGCGCCAAGGAAGGCATTGCCTGGGTGTCCGGCCTGCGCCCCGCATGGAGCAAGGCCAACAATTTCCGCTTCCATGTGAGCTGGCACCAGGCGCTGTTCCATTTCGAGCGCGAGGAATACGACCGGGTGCTGGCGCTCTACGACGGCGAGTTCCGCGCCGAGTGCACCGACGACATTCTCGACTTGAGCAATGCGATCGCGATGCTGTGGCGGCTCGAGGACGAGGGCGTGGCCGTCGGCGCGCGCTGGGACGAATTGGCCGCGATCGCCGAGAAGCGGAGCCGCGACCACGTGCTCGCTTTCGCCGATGCGCATTTCGCGATGGCGCTCGCGGCGGGCGGGAAGCAGGATCAGGCCGCGGCGATGGCGAAATCGATGGCCGCCGCCGATTCCGCAGGGCGCGTGACCGAAGCGCCGATCCTGCGCGGCATCGGCGCCGCGCTCGGCGACGCCATTCTTGCCTTCCGCCGCGGCGAATACGCGGCCGCCGTGGATCGGCTTTATCCCACGCGCGGAGACGTGCGCCTCATCGGCGGCAGCCACGCGCAGCGCGACGTGTTCGGGCGCCTGCTGATTCGCGCGGCGCTCAAAGCCGGCAAAGCGAAGCTCGCCCGCGCTCTGCTCGCCGAGCGCGCCTTGCGCAACCCCAACAGTGCCTGGACCTGGAAGCGCAGCGCCGAGGCCCTCGAGGCGCTCGGCGACGATGCCGGCGCCGGCGTGGCACGCAGACGAGCCGCAGAATTGCTTGCGGCATGATTCCCTTCCCCGCCCTTCGCGGGGGAGGGTTAGGGTGGGGATGAGGACGCGTTGACTGATCGCCGAACGCGCGCATTGCGTGCCTGTCGACTGTTGATCGGCGGAGAGACCCCCATCCAACCTTCCCCCGCAAGCGGGGGAAGGCTTTTCGACTGCAAACGGAGAGCCCCATGCCCCAGCCCGACCACGTCATCAGCCTCGATCTCGCTGTGCCCGATGCTCCGGCCGAGGCGGACATCAAGAAGTATTTCGACAAATGCGCGGAGAAGATCGGCTTCGTGCCGAACGTGATCAAAGGCTATGCCGCGCGGCCGGCGCGCTGGCGCGCCTTCGTGGCCATGTATCACGCGCTGATGGACAAGAACGGCTCGAAGCTCTCGCCGCTCGAGCGCGAGATGATCGCCGTCGTCGTCTCGTCGGTGAACCGCTGCTACTACTGCCTCGTCGCGCACGGCCAGGCGGTGCGCAAGCTCTCGGGCGATCCCGAACTCGGCGAAATGCTCGTGATGAACTACCGCGTGGCGAATCTATCGAAGCGCCAGCGTGCGATGCTCGATTTCGCGTGGAAGCTCACCGAGGCTCCGTGGCGTATCGAGGAGGTCGATCGCAATGCGCTGCGCGCCGCCGGCTTCGGCGAAGAGGAGATCTGGGATATCGGCGAGACGGCAGCCTTCTACAACATGTCGAACCGCATGGCCTATACGACGGACATGATGCCGAACAAGGAATACCATAAACTCGATCGCTGACCGGAGCGGCCCATGGCGAAGCGCGTGACGATCCTGAACGGCCCCAACCTCAACATGCTCGGCACGCGAGAGCCGAAGATCTATGGCAAGGTAACGCTCGCCGCGATCGAGGCGAGCTGCCGCGAGCTGGCCGAAGCGGTCGGCGTGAAGCTGGCGTTCTATCAGACCAATCACGAGGGCGGGCTCGTGGAGCAGGTACAGGCCGCGCGCAAGGGCGCCGACGCGCTGATCATCAACCCCGCCGCGTGCACGTTCCATTCGATCGCGCTCGTGGATTCTCTGGCGATGTTCGAGGGCCCGATCATCGAGCTGCACCTCTCGAACATCCACGCGCGCGACGAGCTGCACCGGCATTCGATCGTCTCGGCCGGTGCCAAAGCGGTGATCTGCGGCCTCGGCGCCTATGGCTACGTGGTGGCGCTGCTGAGCGCGGCGCGGCTGCTCGGCTGCGTGCCCAAGGACTTTCCGGCGCCGCTGCGCGTGGGGCCGAAGTAGGCCATTCCGCCTTCGCGGGCGCGGATTTCGAACCCGCCCTACGAAATCTTCAGGATCAGGCAGCGGTCGCGTCCCGCGAGATCGCGCCTCACCTCGGCGACGGCGAGCCCGGCCGCGCTTGCGATCTCGGCAATGGCTGCCGCCTGAGTCGCGCCGATCTCGAACAAAGCCATTCCGCCCGGCGCCAGGAGACGAGGCAGATCCGGCAGGATCGCGCGATAGGCATCGAGGCCGTCCACTCCGGCGAAGAGCGCCGCGGACGGATCGTGGCGCGTGACCTCGGGTGCCATCCCCGTGCGCTCGGCTTCGGCGATGTAGGGCGGGTTGCAGAGGACGAGGTCGAAGCTCTCCTCGATCCCCCTCCCCCAATCGCCACGCGCGAATTGCACGCGAGAGGCAAGTCCGAGACGCTCCGCGTTCTCGGCAGCCACAGCAAGCGCCTTTTCGCTGGCATCGATGCCGAGGCCCACCGCATTCGGATATTCGTGGAGCGCCGCGAGCAGCAGGCAGCCGCTGCCGGTGCCGAGATCGAGGACGGCCAGCGGCGCCGCGCGGTTCGGGAAGCCCGCCAGCGCCGCCTCGATGAGCGTCTCGCTGTCGGGACGCGGGTCGAGCACGGCCGGCGTGATGCGGAAATCGAGGCTCCAGAATTCGCGCCGGCCGAGGATGCGCGAAACGGGCTCCCGCGTCTTCGCGCGCCGGCGCAGGAAATTCTCGATGCGCTGTCCGTCGCGCGATTCGACCGGGCGATCCTCGGCGAAGCGCAGCGCGCCGGGTTCGGTGCCGAGGACCGCGGCGATCAGGATCTGTGAGTCGAGGCGCGCCGATTCGATGCCCGCCGCGGCGAGGCGGCGCTCGGCGTCGCCGAGCCATCCCCTCAGCGTGCCGGGCTGCGGCGCAAAGGGCGACGCCGCGGGCGCAACGATGCGCGGCGACGAAGCGGGCGCCGTCTCTGAGATAGACGGCCTCGGCGCTTTCGCCGTCGTTTTGTTGCGGGCGGGGCGTTTACGCTTCGGCCTCGGTTTCGGCCTCTTCTTCGCCATCGCGCTCACTGCAGAGTGGCGAGCCGCTCGGCCTCGTCGTGGGTGACGAGCGCGTCGATGAGCTCGTCGAGCGCCTCGCCTTCCATTACTTTGTCGATCTTGTGCAAGGTGAGGCCGATGCGGTGATCGGTGACGCGCCCTTGCGGGAAATTGTAGGTGCGGATGCGCTCGGAGCGGTCGCCGGTGCCGACCTGGCTCTTGCGCGCGGCGGCGCGCTCGGCGTCCTTTTTCGCGCGCTCGGCGTCGTAGATGCGCGCGCGCAATACCTTCATCGCCTTGGCGCGGTTCTTGTGCTGCGACTTCTCGTCCTGGATCGCGACGACGGTGCCGGTAGGGAGGTGCGTGATGCGCACGGCGCTGTCGGTGGTGTTGACCGACTGGCCGCCGGGGCCGGACGACCGATAGACGTCGATGCGGAGATCGGCCTCGTTGATCTGGATATCCACTTCTTCGGCTTCGGGGAGCACGGCGACGGTGGCGGCCGAGGTGTGGATGCGCCCGCCCGCCTCGGTGGCCGGCACGCGCTGCACGCGATGCACGCCCGATTCGAACTTCAGGCGCGCGAAGACGTTGCGGCCGACGATTCCGGCCTGCGCCTCCTTGATGCCGCCCAAACCGGTGTCGTTGACGCCCAGCACCTCGAACTTCCAGCCCTGGAGCGCCGCATAGCGCTGATACATGCGGAACAGTTCG
>CAYZSG010000203.1:0-9837 GCA_964481045.1 uncultured Candidatus Odyssella sp.
CCTCGGGCGAGATCACCGAATAGATCGCGTGCTCGAGCATCAGCACGGTGTTGGCGGCGGCCAGCGCGATGGCGCCGCCCGAGCCGCCCTCGCCGATTACGATGCTGACCAGCGGCGTCTCGAGATCGAGGCAGGTTTCGATCGAGCGCGCGATCGCCTCGGCCTGGCCGCGCTCCTCGGCATCCTTGCCCGGAAACGCGCCGGAGGTGTCCACCAGCGTCACGAGCGGCAGCTTGAAGCGCTCGGCGAGGCGCATGAAGCGCTGCGCCTTGCGGTAGCCCTCGGGCCGCGCCATGCCGAAATTGTGCTGGAGCCGGCTTTCGGTGTCGTGGCCCTTTTCGGTGCCCATGACGACGAGCGAGCGGCCGCGGAAGCGCGCCAGACCGCCCACCACCGCGGCGTCCTCGGCATAGGCGCGGTCGCCGGCCAGCGGCTGATAGTCGGTGAACAGCGCCTCAAGATAGTCGAGCGCGTGCGGCCGTTCGGGATGGCGCGCCACCTGCACCTTCTGCCACGGCGTGAGCTTGGCGTAGGTGGTCTTGAGCAGGCGCTCCACCTTGTCCTGAAGGCGCAGCACCTCGTCGGCGATGTTGAGGCCGCCGCCATCCGAAAGGTGGCGCAGCTCTTCGATCTTGCCTTCGAGCTCGGCGATCGGCTTTTCGAAATCGAGGAAAGTAGGCATCCACATAGATTAGCACATCCCGCCCGGCAGCGCGAAGACTCGCGCAAAGCCGGTTGAATTCTATGGGTAAATTCCTAAGAAAATTATGCCGCGCGCGGCGGACGGTCCAGCCAGCCTTGCGGCCTAGCCCCGCGCGGCAGCGCGCGCCGCCAGCGTATCGGCCAGCTTCACGAGATGATGGGCCTGGCGGATCGAAGCGTAGTCGATGAGCTTGCCGTCGAGCGCCACGGCGCCCTGCCCGGCCGCCTCGCCGGCTTTCATGGCCTCCAGAATCCGCCGCGCCTTTTCCACCTCGGCCGGCGGCGGATTGTTGATCTCATTCGCCAGCGGAACTTGGGTGGGGTGGATGGCCCACTTGCCCTCGCAGCCGAGCACGCTCGCGCGCCAGGCATGGGCGCGGAAGCCCTCGGGATCGGAATAGTCGCCGAACGGCCCGTCGATGGGGCGCAGGCCGTTCGCGCGCGCTGCAATGATCATGCGCTCGATCGCGTAGTGCCACATGTCGCCCCAGTGGAAGTCGCGCTTCTTCTCCGGGCCCTGGGGATCGGTGAGCACGCCGTAGTTCGGGTTGGGCCCGCCGATCGAGGTGATCTTGGCCTGCGTGGAGGCGGCGAAATCGGCCACGCCGAAATGCAGGCTTTCGTTGCGCGGGCTCGCGGCCGCGATCTCGTGGATGTTCTGCATGCCGAGCGCGGTCTCAATGATGAGCTCGAAGCCGATGCGCTTCTTCCGGCCCTTCGCGCGCTCGACCTGCGTAACGAGCATGTCGACGGCATAGACGTCGGACGCGGTGCCCACCTTGGGGATCATGATGAGGTCGAGCCGCTCCGAGCAGTTCTCGAGCAGATCGATCACGTCGCGATACATGTAGTGCGTGTCGAGCCCGTTGATACGGACCGACAGCGTCTTGTCGCCCCAATCGACGTCGCCGATCGCCTGGATGATGTTCTTGCGCGCCTCGGGCTTCTTCTCGGGCGCGACCGCGTCCTCGAGATCGAGGAAGATGACATCGGCCTCGCCCTTGGCGGCCTTCTCGAAGAATTTCGGGCTCGAGCCCGGCACCGCCAGCTCGCTGCGATTGAGCCGCGCCGGCGCGGGCGTGATGGTTTTGAAGGACATGGGATCTGCCGTTGAGGAAAACGCGCGAGAGCTAGACGATTTGGGCCGAAATGCAAACAGGCAAAACGCGGGCCATCGGCGATGTAGTGATCGTCATCCCGACCGAAGCGGCCGCGCCCTTTGCGCGGCCGCGAAGTGGAGGGATCGCAGGCCGCGTGCGCGATGTCGTCGCTGCGGCATGGTGCGAAGCTGCGTCACGATCCCTCCACTTCGCACGGCGCCCGGGGCGCCGTGCTTCGGTCGAGATGACGAGTTCTTCTACAAACGCCGCTAAGCCGCCAGCGCCGCGAACGCATCGCCCTCGGCGCGCGCGCCTTCGATGTGCCGGCGGTGCCACAGTGCATAGAAAAGCAGCGTGAAAGCCGGGCGCGGGTGTTTTCTTGCGCCGTCCTTGAACAGTTGCTCGACCGCCTCGGGGCGCGCCACCTCGCGGATGCAGGCCTGCTTGGCGACGAGCGGGCCGATGCGCGCGCCCTCGTCGGCGATCCATTCGCCGACCGGCACGGTGAAGCCGTGCTTGCGGCCCATCGCGTCGGCCGCGGGGCAATGCTTGGCCAGCCACTGGCGCAGGATCCACTTGCCGCGATCCTCGGCGACCTTGAGCCCATCCGCGAGCGGGAACGCGAAGCGCGCCACCTCGGGATCGAGGAACGGCGTGCGCCCTTCCACGCCGTGCGCCATCAGCGCGCGATCGAGCTTCAGCAGCAGATCGTGCGGCAGCCAGCCGCGCACGTCGGCGGCCTGCGCGGATTGCAGCTTCGTGCGGCCGTTGCCGCGTTCGGTGGCGGCGATCGCCTCGGCGGCGGCGGCCCAGTCGCGCCCCTGGTCGCGCAGGATACCGAGGCGGTCGAACATGCCCTTGATGCGCGGCGGGCGGCCGAAGCGCCACCACGGCCGCATCAGATAGCGATAGCGCCCGTAGCCGGCGAACAGTTCGTCGCCGCCCTCGCCCGAGAGCACGACCTTCACGCGCTTCTTCGCCTCGGCGCCGAGCTTGTAGGTGGGCAGGATCGCGTAATCCGCCGTGGGGTCGTCGAACGCGCCGGCGATCTCGGGCAGCAGGCTCCAGAAATCCCGAGCGCCGAACTCGATGCTGACATGCTCGGCGCCGCAGGCCTTGGCGACGGACGCCGCCTGCTGCCGCTCGTCGGCCGCGTTGGTTCCGGCGAAGCCGCAGGTGAAGGCGAGTACCGGCCGCTCGTTGAGCCGCGCCATCATCGCCAGCACCGCCGCCGAATCGACCCCGCCCGAGAGGAACATGCCGTAGGGCACGTCGGCGCGCTGGTGCACGAGCACCGCATTCTCGAAGACGCGGTCGAAGGCCGCGACCGTCTCGTCCACCGGGCGCGGTGCGACGCCGTTCGGCGGCGGCAGCGCATCGACGCGGCGCGCCTCCACCACCGCGCCGCCGACCACGCGCACGCCCTCGCCCGGCAGCAGCCGGCGCACGCCGGCGAACACCGTGTCGGCGGTGTTGGCGTATTGCAGCTCGAGGAACTCGTCGCGGCGCAGCGGATCGAGTGCGGGCTCCGCGAGACCGGCCGCGAAGAAGGCCTGCGGCTCGGAGGCGAAGGCGAGCAGCGCGTCGCTCTCGAGCCAATAGAGCGGCTTGATGCCGAACGGATCGCGCGCCAGCAGCACGTCGTCTTTCCACGGCCGGTGCACGGCGAGCGCGTACATGCCGCGCAGCTTTTCGAGCGCCGCGAGTCCGTCGGCCTCGAGCATGCTGAGCGTCGGCTCGAAATCCGAGTTGGTGCGGTAGTTGACGCGGCCCGCCTGCTGCTCGCGCAGCTCGACGTAATTGTAGATCTCGCCGTTGCCGACGAGGGCGCTGCCGCCGGGGCCGTAGAGCGGGTGGCCGCCGCCGGCCACGTCGATGATCGCGAGGCGCGTCTGCACGAGCCCGACCGCGCCCTTCACGTAGCGCCGCCGGGTGGCGGCCCCGCGCCGCGCGCGCGCGCTCTGCACCGCCCCGCGCGCCGCCGGGGCCGCCGCGCGGCCGTTCTTCATGATCAGTCCGGCAATGCCGCACATGCGGAAGGCGTTCGCGCGCTCGATGGGGCTGCAGTGGCAGCGCCGGAGATTATGCGAGCGGCGCGGAAAGGGCCAGCGCCTCGCGCGCGCCGTTAATGCGCGGTGAACGCCAAATCAGCGGCGGCGCGCGCGCGCCAGCGGGTGATGCGTCTCCACCAGCGACTTCAGGCGCTCGTCGAGCACGTGCGTGTAAATCTGCGTCGTCGCGATGTCGGCGTGGCCGAGCATCTGCTGCACGCTGCGCAGATCGGCGCCGCGGTTGAGCAGGTGCGTGGCGAAGGCATGGCGCAGCACGTGCGGCGACTCTTTCGTCGGCGCGATGCCGGCCTCGATCGAGAGCTGCTTCAGGAGCTGCGCGAAGCGGTGCCGCGTCAGATAGCCGCTGCCGCCGCGCGAGGGGAACAGGTAGGGCGATTCCACGCCGTTGCGGCAGAACTGGCCGCGCACCGACTTGTAGCCGTTGAGCGCCTCGCGCGCCGGCTCGCTGAGCGGCACGAGCCGCTCCTTGTTGCCCTTGCCGCGCACGAGGATGTAGCGCGGATCGCGCGCCACCGCCGAGAGCGGCAGGCTCACGAGCTCGGAAACGCGCATGCCGGTGGCGTAGAGCGTCTCGAGCAATGCGGTGAGGCGCATGCCTTCCGGCCCGCGCTTGCCGCGCGCGCGCTCGAGAAGCTGCGAGACCTCTTGCTCGCTCAGGAGCTTCGGTAGCGGGCGGCCGCGCCGCGGCGATTCGATCGTCGTCGTGGGATCGTCGCCGCGCACGCCTTCGGAATAGAGGAAGCGGAAGAACTGGCGCATCGCCGAGAGCCGGCGCGCGGCGGTGGACGGCGTGGCGCCGCCGGCGTTGAGCGCGGCGAGATAATCGCGCAGGTCCTCCGTCGTCGCCGCCTCGATGCCGCGGTCGCGCCGCGCGAGGAAGCTTTCGACGTCGGCGAGATCGCGCCGGTAGGAATCGATCGTGTTGCGCGCGGCGCCGCGTTCGGCGACGAGCATTTCGAGGAAGGCTTCGATGCGCGGGGTGATGCGGATCGCGAGTGCGGGTCGGGGCATGGGGGTACTCAAAAACCGTTTGCGAGTGCAGCTTCGACAGCCAGCCGGCGGGCCTCGGTGCCGCGTCCGAGCGTGGCCAGAACGCCGACCGCCGCACCGAGTGCGGGCGGTTCCGCGCGGGCGACGCCGTCGTGGCCGAGAGCCGTCAGCATCTGCAAGATTGCCTCCCCCTTTCGTCCGGCGCCGGCGGCCGCCCGGATCTCGCGCCAATCGGCGAGCGGACGGTCCACGCTGCGTGCGCCCGCGCCGAGGCTTTCCCCCGGGCGGGCGTTCTTGGTGGCGACGACGTCGTCGTCGCGCTTCGTCGCGAGCCCCTCGGCGAGCGCCTGCCGCAACGCGATGCGGCGCGCGCCCGAAGCCTGGGCGCGCTGATAGGCGTCCCACGCCCCGGCATCGGATGCAGACCGGGCCTTGCCGTGCGTAGCCGCCAGTTGCGCGATCGCCCCGAGCCGCATGAACGCTTCCGTGTCGTTGAGCGCGGTTTTCCGGAGCCGGCCATACCAATCGAGCGCGCGCTCCAGATCGCCCGCCTGGAATAGTACGCGGGAAATCGCCACCGCGTTCTCCCCCCATTCGGCCCCGGGGGCGATGTCGTTAACGAGCGGCGCCGTCACCAGTGCGGCGAGCAGTTCGCCGCGCTCGGCGCGGGCGAGCTGCCACCAATTCGCCAAGATCGCGACGCGGGCCTGCGGGTCGGCGGCCAGGGCCGCCTGGAACAGCAGCGCGCGCTTGACCGGCGTGTAGGCCACCGGCCGCTGGCGCGCCACCTTGCCGAGCGCATCGCCGCTGAAGCGCATGGCGCCGTAGAGCGCCGCCAGGGCCGCGTGATCGATGGCGCCCAGCAGGAAGGCCCGCTCGGCCGCGCCGATGCGCACGTCGAGCGGCCCGTTCGCGCTGCCCGCGACCGCGCGCAAGAGCGCCGGCGCGCCGAGGCGCATCGCATCGTCGGGCCACGGCAAAGACGTTTCGGCGAGGAGGCGCACCGACCAGGCGTCGGCGCCGCCGAGGCGCGCGAGCGGATGGGCGAGCTCGGGCTGCTGGGCGATGACGAGTCCGCCGAACACCTCGTTCACCGCGAAGCCGCGCTCGCGGAGCATGCCGAGCCGAGCCGCGGCCTCGGCGTGCGCGCCGGCCAGCGCGTGACACGCGATGCCGGCGCGCTCGAGATAGAGCGTGCGGCGCGCCGCCATGTGCGCGGCGACGGCGGCGCACGCGGCGCGGGGCCCGCGCAGCAGCAACGCGGTTTCGATCTCGGCGGGGCCGCGCGCGGGATCGCCCTTGGCGAGATGCGCCGCGCGGAACGCGGCCTCCGCGGCTTCGAGACGGCCCATCGCGTAGAGCCGCTCGCCGCGCAGCGCGGCGAGGCGCGCGGCCATCCATTCGCCGCCAGGCGATTCGACCGGAACCGTGAGAACTTCGAGCGTGAGCGCGCGCAGCGACGGCGAGGTGATGTTGATCGGCAGGCGCGGCAGCATTTCGGCGACGAGGGCGAACGCCGTGCCGCGCCAGAAATCGCCGCCGAGGCCGCCATCGCCGTAAAAGCGGCGCGGTGGCGCTCCGGCCGACGGGGCGCCCGGCGCCGATACGCTGCGTTCGGCTTCGCGCGCGAGCGGCGCGGCTTTGGCGCCGGAATCGGTCTTGGGAGAGGCCACTGGCCGTGCCGGGGCGATCTGCTGTTCCTTGACGCCCTGCGCGCCGGCTTCCAGGGCGGCGGTCATGGCGAGCAAGAGCGCCACGGCCGGTGCGGTTGCATTTTTCGCCGGAAGCCGCATGTTCTAGGCAAGGTACCTGCAAGCAAAGGCCGGCGCCCGAAGCTCGCGCGCGAACTTCGAAAACCGGCCCCCCAGATGAATGCGATGCTAAGTCCAGGAGTATGGCGACAATGCGGCGTGCGGCCGGAGAAGCGCCGGTGTCCGCACGAGAAGCGATGAGCGCGCCGCGTCCGCGTTTGAACGCGAGTGATCTGGATCGCCCGATCGTGATGGTGGGCATGATGGGCGCGGGGAAGTCGGCGATCGGCCGCAGGCTCGCGCACCGGCTCGGCGTTCCGTTCGTCGATGCCGACGCCGAGATCGAGAGCGCGGCCGGCGCCACGATCGCCGAGATTTTCGAGAAGCACGGCGAGGCGGCGTTCCGCGACGGCGAGCGGCGCGTGATCGCGCGCCTGCTCGAGGGCCCGATCGGCGTGCTGGCGACGGGCGGCGGCGCGTTCATGGACGCGGAGACGCGCGCGCGAATCAGGAGCCGCGCGGTCACGGTGTGGCTCAAGGCCGATCTCGATACGCTCGTCGAGCGCGTCTCGCGGCGCGGCCATCGGCCCCTGCTCAAGAACGGCGATCCGCGCGAAATCCTCGCGCGGCTGATCGCGCTGCGCGATCCGGTCTATGCCGAGGCCGACATCACGGTGGAGACCGGGCACGCGCCGGCCGCGGCCACGGTCGACCGCGTGATCGAGGCGCTGGCGGCGTTCTACGCGCGCGCCGGGGAGCGGCTGCAATGAGCGCCGGCGACGGCTACGCCAGCCGCGAAGGCACCGCGCATGTGCGCGTGGAGCTCGGCGACCGCGGCTACGACATCGTCATCGGCGCCGGCGCGCTCGACGGCGCGGCCGCTCTGCGCCGCAGCCACCCGAAGCTCCGCCGCGTGCTCGTCGTCACCGACGAGACCGTGGAACGGCTGCACGGCGCGCGGCTGGCCGCGGCGCTCGACCGCGCCGGCCTCGCCCGCGAAACCGTGGTGCTGCCGCCCGGCGAGGGCACGAAGAGCTTCGCGATGCTCGAGACGCTGTGCGAAACGCTGCTCGCGAAGCGCATCGACCGCGGCGACGTGATCGTCGCGTTCGGCGGCGGCGTCATCGGCGACCTTGCCGGCTTCGCGGCGAGCATCCTGCTGCGCGGGATCGACTACGTGCAGATCCCCACGACGCTGCTGGCCCAGGTGGACAGCTCGGTCGGCGGCAAGACGGCGATCGACGCGAAGCAGGGCAAGAACCTCGTCGGCGCGTTCCATCAGCCGCGCGCCGTCATCGCCGACACCGCGCTGCTCGACACGCTGCCGCGCCGCGACCTGCTCGCGGGCTACGCCGAAGTGGCGAAATACGGCCTCATCGCCGACGCGGCGTTCTTCGCCTGGCTCGAGCGCGCGTGGCCGGCCATCGCCGGCGGCGCCGGCGCCGAGCGCACCGGCGCCATCGCCTATAGCTGCCGCGCCAAGGCCGCGATCGTGGCCGAGGACGAGCGCGAGGCCGGCAAGCGCGCCCTCCTCAATTTCGGCCACACCTTCGGCCACGCGCTCGAGGCCGAGTGCGGCTTCGGCGACGAATTGCGCCATGGCGAAGCCGTGGCGCTCGGCATGGTGATGGCGTTCGATCTCTCCGCGGCGCTCGGCCTCTGCGACCCCGCGGCGGGCGAGCGCGCGCGCCGGCATTTCGCGGCGGCGGGCCTGCCCACTTCGCTGCGCGCCAACACGCTGGCGGCGCGGCACTGGCCGGCCGAGCGGCTCGTTCACCACATGCACGCCGACAAGAAGGCCCGCGCGGGCACGCTCACCTTCATTCTCGCGCGCGGCATCGGCGAGGCCTTCGTCGCCCACGACGTTCCCGCCGAAAACGTGCTCGCCACGCTGCGCGCGCACGGCGCCGCCTGAGGCGGCGAACGACCGAGTCATTGGGAAGCGCCACCATGGACCCGTCGCTGACGCTCATTCCGATCGCGATCCTCCTTCTGCTCGCCGCGTTTTTCGGCGGCGCCGAGACCGCGCTCACCGCCGCCTCGCAGCCGCGGATGCTGGAGCTCGAGCGCCAGGGCGATTTGCGCGCCGGCGTCGTCAACGCGCTGCGCTCCAACCGCGAGCGGATGATCGGCTCGCTGCTCACCGCGCAGAACATCGTGGGCCCGCTCGCCGCCGTGCTCACCACGTCGCTGTTCCTCAACTGGTTCGGCGCCGGCGGCGAGGTTTACGCGACGATCGTGCTGAGCGTGCTGTTCATCGTGTTCGGCGAGGTGCTGCCGAAGACCTACGCGCTCTATGCGCCCGATCGCGTCTCGCTCGCGATCGCGCCGGCGGTGGCGGCGATCGTGCGCGTGCTGGCGCCGCTCACCGTCGCGATCGAGTGGATCGTGCGCAAGGTGCTGCTCCTCTTCGGCATCCGCACGCAGCAGAGCATGATGGCGACGACCGAGGAGGAGCTGCGCGGCGTGATCTCGATGCACAAGGGGCCGGACCCCGAGATCGAGGCCGAGCGCCGCATGCTCTCGAGCATCCTCGATCTCGGCGACGTGACGGTGGGCGAGGTGATGACCCACCGCAGCGCCACGGCGATGATCGACGCGGCCAAATCGCCGCCGGTGATCCTGCGCCAGGTGATGGCGAGCCCTTATTCGCGCCTGCCGGTGTATCGCGGCAACTCCGACAACATCGTCGGCGTGCTGCACGCGAAGGACCTGCTGCGCGCGATGAGCCGCGGCAAGGGCGGCGCCGCGCAGCTCGACATCGGCAAGCTGGCCTCGCCGGCCTGGTACATTCCCGAATCGACCACGCTGCTCGACCAGTTGCGCGAATTCCGCAAGCGGCGCGAGCATTTCGCGCTCGTCGTCGACGAATACGGCACCTTCCAGGGCGTCGTGACGCTTGAGGACATCCTGGAGGAGATCGTCGGCAAGATGGGCGATGTGCCCGAGCAGGCGCAATCCGGCATCCGCGCCACCGGAGACGGCGCCTACATCGTGGGCGGCGACGTGACGGTGCGCGACGTGAACCGCGAGCTCGGCTGGGACCTGCCCGACGACCGCGCCGCGACGGTGGCCGGCCTCGTGATGCACGAGGCGCGGCGCATCCCCGACGTGCGCCAGCACTTCGCGTTCCACGGCTTCCGCTTCGAGATCCTGCGCAAGAAGAACAACCGCATCACCGCGCTCAAGGTGAAGCCGATGAACGCCGCGGCGAGGAAGCCG
>CAYZSG010000204.1:0-9763 GCA_964481045.1 uncultured Candidatus Odyssella sp.
GATGAACACGAACCCGATCGCCAGCGCCGGCGAGACCGGATCGATGAGCCAGCCGAAGCGCGTGAACGCCATCCAGGCGAGGCCGACCGCGAGCACCGCGCCGCCGAAGCCGATCACGCCGGCCCACGCGGCGCCGATGCGCGGCACCATGAGGATCACGAACGCGCACAGCACGACGACGAACAGGTGCTCGACCGAATCGGAGAAATCGGGACGGAGCAGATATGTGCCGGCAGCCACCTGCTCGATCGCCTGCGCGTGCACCTCGACTCCGGGCGTGGCCGGATTGAGTGGCGTGGCGCGGATGTCGAGCAGGCCCGCGGCGCTGGTGCCGACGATGGCGATGCGCCCCTCCACCTCCTCGGGCTTGAACTGCCCGGCGATCACCTTCCAGGCCGGGATCGAGACGATCGATTCGCGCGGCGCGAAATAGACGACGAGGCGGCCGTCGGCGTCGGTGGGAACGGCGGCGCGGCCGATCTGGATCGCCTCGATCGCGGCGCCCCGCTGCGCCGAGCGGATCTTGTAGGACGAGGCGCCCTGCCCGACGCGCAGCAGCTCGGCGAACAGCGTGGGATAAAGCTGGTCGCCGACGCGGAGCACCGCCGGCATGCGGCGCACGACCTGGTCGCGCTCGGGGAACCAGTTGAGCGCGCCGTTGCCGCGCGCGCCCGCCTCGAGCTCGGGCAGGGTCGGGATCGCGCTGCGCCCGCCGAACACGGCGCGCAGCGGATTCTCGCCGGCGATGCCGTAGCCGGTCTTGAGCGCCGGCGCGCGCCCGCCCTCGTTGGCGATGAAGAAGCCGGTGACGACGCGGCTCTTCGCGATCGCCGCCGCGAAGATCTTGTCGTTGTCCGGAAGTTCCGCCGCGCGGGCGAGGAGCTGCTCCGTTTCCGGCGTCTTGGGCCAGGTCTTCACGAGGCGGCCGGGCGAGAGCCGGTCGGGCTCGGCGAACACGACGTCGAATCCGATCACGCCCACGTTCGCCGCCGTGAGCCGGTCGACGAGCTCGGCCATCACGGTGCGCGGCCACGGCCACTGGCCGTGGCGGGCGAGCGATTCGTCGTCGATGTCGATGACGCGCACCAGCGTCTCGTCCGGGTTCTGCTGGCGCGGCTTGGTGCGCTGATAGGTGTCGAAGGCGAGATCGCGCAGGAGCTGCACCGGAACCGGATCCCAGACGCGCAGCGCCACGATCAGCGCCAGGCACAGCCACGGGATCAGAACGAGCAGCCGCGTTCCCCAGCGCCCCATGGCTCAGCCGCCCCGCCGCGCCGCCCGCGCCGCGCGGCGCGCGCTCCGGCCCCTGTCGGCACTCGGTCGGTGCGGCGCGGAATTCCTCATGGCCCGTTCCTATCACGTCAGCCCCCGCCCCGCCCATCCTCCCCGCGCCGGAGGGGGTGGCGCGTGCCGGGAACCAAGACCGGCTGCCTGGCGTTCTCGTATCGCCGCCATCGCGCGGTGCCGGCCGCGGGCGGGATGCCGCCGGTGCATGGGGGAGGCCGATGCTGCAAATCAGGAGGAAGATGTCGACCAGCCCGACTCTCGTCCGCTTGGCCGACGATCCGCTGCGCTTCCGGTTGCTCATCGACGCCGTCGTCGACTACGCGATCTTCATGCTGGACCTCGACGGGAAGGTGGTGACGTGGAGCGCGGGCGCCGAGCGCATCAACGGCTACACGCGCGAGGAAATGGCCGGGCAGCCGCTCGACCGCCTTTTCACCGAGGAGGACCGGCGCCACGGCGCGCCGCGCCACGCGCTCGAGGTCGCACGCCGCGAGGGCCGCTTCGAAAGCGAGGGCTGGCGCGTCCGCAAGGATGGCTCCCACTACTGGGCGCTCGCCGTCGTCGAGGCGATCCGCGACGAGAGCGGCCGCGTGGCCGGCTTCGCGAAGGTCACGCGCGACATTTCCGAGCGCCATGCCGCGCAGGAGGCGCTGGGCGAAAGCGAGCGGCGCTTCCGCCTGCTCGTCAACGCCGTCGTCGACTACGCGATCTACATGCTCGATCCCGACGGCATCGTCACGCAATGGAATCCCGGCGCCGAGCGCATCAAGGGCTATACGGCGGCCGAAATCACCGGGCGGCACTTCTCGTGCTTCTACACCGAGGAGGACCGTCGCGACGGACTGCCGGCGCGCGCGCTCGAGACCGCGCGGCGCGAGGGCCGATACGAGGCCGAGGGCTGGCGCCTGCGCAAGGACGGCACGCGCTTCTGGGCCAACGTCGTGATCGACACGGTGCGCGACGACGCGGGGGAATTCGTCGGCTTCGCCAAGATCACGCGCGACCTGACCGAGCGGCGCCACCAGCAGCGGCGGCTCGAGCAGACCCGCGAGGCGCTGCATCAGGCGCAGAAGATGGAGGCGCTCGGCCAGCTCACCGGCGGCGTCGCGCACGACTTCAACAACATCCTCGCCGCGGTGATGAACAACCTCGAGCTCGCGCGCCGCGACGCGGCCGGCTCGGCGGATTTCAGCCGGCATCTCGACGCGGCCCTGCAGGCGGCGCAGAACGGCGCCGGGCTCGTCCAGCAGATGCTCGTTTTCGCGCGCAAGCAGCCGCTGCGCCCGCAGCCGGTGGACGCCAACGCCGCGGTGCAGAGCGTCGCGACCCTGTTGCGCCACACCTGCCCCGAAAACATCGACGTGGTCATCGCGCTCGACCCCGCGGCGCCCTGGGTGACCGCCGATCCCCACCAGCTCCAGACGGCGCTGCTCAACGTGGCGCTCAACGCGCGCGATGCGATGCCCGCGGGCGGCACGCTTCGCCTCGCGACGACGGCGGACTCGCGCCCGCCCGAGGCGGGTCCGGAGCGCGGGCCGTTCGCGTGCATCAGCGTGCTCGATACCGGCGCGGGCATGAAGCCCGACGTGCTCCAGCACGCGCTCGAGCCGTTCTTCACGACGAAGGAGATCGGCAAGGGCACGGGGCTCGGCCTCAGCATGGTGTACGGCACGGTGCGGCAGCTCGGCGGCGAAGTCGTCCTCGAGAGCACGGTGGGGCGCGGCACGGTGGTGCGGCTCTATCTCCCGGTCGCCGCGCCCGCGCTGGAAAAACGCTCGCAGGCGGAACGCCCGCCCGACCACGCCGCGCGCGGCCAGCCGCTGCTGTTCGTCGAGGACGATGCGATCGTGAGCCTGTCCGCCGTCGATCTGCTCGAAAGCGCCGGATACCGCGTGCATTCCGCCGGCCGCGCCGATCAGGCGCTGGAGCTGCTCGACCGCCATGCCGACATCCACCTGCTCGTGACCGACATTGGGCTGCCCGGCATGAACGGCCAGGATCTGGCGGCCGAGGCGCGCCGCCGCCGCCCCGGTATCAAGGTGTTGTTCGTCACGGGCTATGACCGCACCGGGACGGTCGGGCATAGCCCGCCGGAGCCGGGCACGCTGCACATCGTGAAGCCCTACGAGCCGGGCCAGCTCTTCGATGCGCTCGCCCGGCTCACCGGCCGCGAGCCGGCCTGAGCGCCGCCAGAGCTCGTGGCATGGACGCTCGCCGAGATGCTGGCCGAGACGGTTCCGGCCGCCGCGGGCACGCGCGCGGAAGCTCAACCGACGGCGCGCGCGGACGCATAAACGCTAATCCGGAACTTTTTCGGCGGAGCGGCATCTCCCTCGGCGCCATGTTCGACGGCATCGTTGGGATCTTGCGTGCCCTATTCTCAGCAAATCTCGGAAATGGACCGCGGCATCGAGGCGTTGCAGGCCGCGATCGCGGCGCTGCGCCGCGCGAAAGGCCGGCACGTGGGCGAAATGGACCGGCTGCTGGCGCAAATCGCCCGGCTCAAGGCGCGGCGCACACGCTTCATGCTGCAGCAGCGGCTCCATGCGAAACAGCCGCGCGCCGCCGGCGACGCTTAGCGTCGTCCGATGCCGCCAGATCCGTCTGGGGAGAATGGTGGGCGCGACAGGGATCGAACCTGTGGCCCCCGCGATGTCAACACGGTGCTCTACCGCTGAGCTACGCGCCCACGTATTGCCTGAAGCGTCGCCGCCCTTGGGCGGCTTCAGGAGGCCGGACTTATCGCTTGCAACAATTGGGATTGCAAGGCCCGGCCGGCAACCGCGGCGGGGCGCGACCCTATGACGTCGCGGCGCCCCGAAACGATTGCGGCGGCCCCGCCGGGGCCGCCGCGCTCGAATTCCGGGCTACGCCGCTCTAGTAGCAGCGGGTGCCGACGAAGTACCGCTGCCAGCCGTAGTAGTAGTTATAGTACCAGCGGTAATAGTTGTAGCAGTTGCCGTAGTAGTAGCCGTGGCGGGCCTGGCCCAGCGCGCCGGTGGGCGCCTGGCCCTGGCTCAGTTCGGCCGGGCGGACGGCCTCGCCCTGCACTTCGAACGTGATCTGGTTTTTCGCGCTCTGCGCCTGGGCGGCACCGGCGGTCAATGCGACGGCAAGCACGGCGAGGCAGGCAAGCTGTTTCCTCATGGTCCTGTCCTTCTCCTCAGGTGAGCGGGGTACGCCCTCAGGTGTGCGGGGAACGCCCTCGTGCGGCGGCTGGCGCCGAACGTTCCCTCTGCATCTGTACCAAGGTTGACACAACCGCGTGACCAAAGACAGTGATAACGATCACAGCCCCGCCCGGAAACCGCTCGCGCGCCGGCACACGTATTTGCCGCAACGCTTTGTCGCTAGGCGCGTTTCGGGCGCTTGGCTATAGTCGCCGGAAGAGCAACTTTGAAAAACATTCGGGAGGATCGAATGAAGCTGCGTCACGCCCTCACGGCGGTATCTCTCTTCGCGCTCGGCCTCGCGGCGCCGGCCGCCGCACAGAACAAATCCGTGACCCTCGGCACCGCCTCCACCGGCGGCACCTATTTCGTCTATGGCGGCGTCATCGCCTCGCTGCTGACCAACAAGAACATCGGCCTGACGGTCTCGACCCAGCAGACGCAAGGCCCGAACCAGAACATCGTCCTCGTCTCCGAGAAAAAGGTCGAGCTCGGCATGACGACGATGGGCGTGGCCTTCCATGCCTACACCGGCACGCCGGACGGCTGGACGAAGGGCAAGAAATACGAAGACATCCGCGCGCTGTTCCCGATGTACGACACGCCGTTCCACTTCGTCACGCTGACGAAGACCGGCATCAAGAAGGTCGCCGACCTCAAGGGCAAGACCGTGGGCGTGGGGCCGCGCGCCGGCACCTGCGGCACCTACTTCCCGATGATGTTCAAGTCGCTGAAGATCGACACGACGATCCAGTACGGCCAGGCCAGCGACATGGGCAGCCGGCTTTCGGACGGCCTGATCGCCGCGTTCCCGTTCTGCGCCGGCGTGCCGATCGCGGCCTATAGCGAGCTCGACGCCTCGCGCGAGGTGACGTTCTTCACCTTCTCCGACGCCGAGATCGCGCAGCTCAAGAAGGACATTCCGGAGCTTTCCGACTCGATCGTTCCGAAGGGCACCTACAAGAGCCTCAAGGAGGACCACAAGACCGTCGGCGTCTACAACTTCTTCATCGTCCACAAGGATTTCGACGCGGATACCGCCTACAAGATCACCAAGGCCGTGCTCGAGAACAACGCCGAGATGGTGAAGGGCCACGCCGCCGCCGTGGAGACGGTGCTCAAGAACTGGGACAAGAACACGTTCCTGCCGTTCCATCCGGGCGCGGTGAAGTATTTCGCGGAAAAAGGCGTCAAGATCCCGGACAAGCTCGTCGGCAAATAGGCTGGCGCACCGGCTGACGTTCGGGGGCGCGCGCTTCGTGGGGAAGCGCGCGCCTCTTTGTTCGGGGGGCGGGCGATGACGAGCGGGGATGGCGCCAAGACGCCGGCGGGTGCCGCGGCGAACGACGCCGAGGTCGCGCAGATCAGCGAGCAGGAGTTCGCGAGCGCGTGGCGCGTCCATACCGGCTGGCTCAAGACGGCGCTGTTCTGGCTGGCCGCGATCTTCGCCGCCTTCCACATTCTGAACCTCAACTATCTCGCGCTCGATTCGACCCTGTTCCGCATCGTGCACCTGTGCGGCGGCGCGGCGCTCGGCTTCCTGATGGTTTCGGCGCGTCGCGGCGAGAGGCCGGGGCGCGTTCCCTGGTACGACTGGATCCTCGTCGCCGCCTCGATCGCGGTCGCCGTCTATCTTTCGCGCGACATCGACGAATGGCAGATGCGCGTCGGCACGGTCGCGACGCAGCTCGATTTCTGGGCCGCGTTCGTCGGCACGCTGCTCGTGCTCGAATTCACGCGCCGCACCTCGGGCTGGGCGCTCACGATCATCGCGGCGGTGTTCATCGTCTACGGCTTCGGCTTCGTCGGCCGCAGCATGCCGGGCGCGCTGCACCACCAGGGCAAGCCGTTCCAGGACTGGTTCGTCCAGATCTACAGCGAGAACGGCGTCTTCGGGCAGACGCTCGAGGTCTCCTCGACGTTCATCATCCTGTTCGTGATCTTCGGCGTGTTCCTGCAGCGCTCGGGCGCCGGCGACTATTTCAACAATCTCTCGGTGGCGCTGGTCGGCTGGGCGCGCGGCGGGCCCGCCAAGGTGGCGGTGATCTCGGGCGCGCTGTTCGGCTCGATCAGCGGCTCTTCGGTCGCCAACGTCGTCGCCTCGGGCGCCATCACGATCCCGATGATGCGCCGCGTCGGCTACGACCGCGCCACCGCCGGCGCGATCGAAGCCACCTCCTCCACCGGCGGCCAGATCACGCCGCCCGTGCTCGGCGCCGGCGCCTTCATCATGGCGCAGGTGCTGGGCCTGCCCTACACCGACATCGCCTGGGCGGCCGTGTTCCCGTGCCTGCTGTTCTACGTCGCGAATTATTCGCACTGCCATCTGCACGCGCTGCGCCACGGGCTCAAGGGCCTGCCGCGCAAGGATCTGCCCCGGCTCGTGCCGATGCTCGGGCAGATCTACTTCGTGCTGCCGATCGCGATTCTGATCTACGCCTTCGTCACCGGCTTCTCGCCGTTCCGCGCGGCCTCGCTGGCGATGCTCGCCGCGATCCTCGTGACCCTGGCGATGATCGGCAGCGCCGGCGGGCCGATTCCCGCGGCGGCACGGCTGTTCCTCCTGGCGAGCGCGCTCGTGCTCGGCGGCGTCGAGCTTGCCTTGCTCGCCGACATCAGCACCGTCACGGTGCCCGGGCTCGGCGAGGTCGTGCTGTTCTTCGCGCTCGCCGCCATCACGCTGGCGCTCGCGCTGTTCGCCGGCGTCCTCGACAAGGCGAAGCGCGGCGAGGACACGACGGCGTTCGGGCTCAAGGGCCTCGCCCGCACCTTCGAGGGCGGCACCCGCGACGCGCTGCAGCTCATCGCCGTGTGCGCCGCGGCCGGCATCGTCGCCGGCGCGATCGCGACCACGGGCATCGGCGGACGCATCACCTACGTGCTGCTCGCCATCGCCGGCGAGAGCAAGCTGCTGGCGCTGCTGTTCACGGCGGTCATCGTCACCATCCTCGGCATGGGCATGCCGACGACGGCGGCCTACGCGATTTCGGCCTCCGTGGTGGCGCCCGGCCTCATCCGCATCGGCATCGAGCCGCTCGTCGCGCACATGTTCATCTTCTACTACGCGATCCTCTCGGCGATCACGCCGCCGGTGGCGATCGCATCGTTCGCCGCTGCGGCGATGGCCAAGGCCGATCCGTGGAAAACCTCGTGGATCGCCGTGAAGATCGGCCTCGCGACCTTCATCGTGCCGTTTCTCTTCTTCTATTCGCCCGTGCTGCTTGGCAGGGGCGCGTGGCAAGAGGTGCTCCAGAGCCTCGTCACGGCTTCCATCGGCGTCTATTTCCTCGCCTGCGCCACGGAGGGCTGGATCAATGGCCCGCTCGCGCTGCCGCTGCGTCTGCTGCTCGCCGCGGCCGCGCTGTGCCTGATGGTGCCGGAGATCTACACCGACATCGGCGGCATCGTCGTCGGCGTGGCCGTGTACGCCTACCAGCGCTGGAAGCACGGCGCCGATCCGGCGGACAAGGTACCCGCGCCGACGTTCTCCGCCGCATAACGCGAGCGGACCCTTCTCGACCTCGTCATGCTGAGCGGCCCGCCTTCGGGCCGCGAAGCATCTCTCCGCAGCAATGCACGGCGGTGTTCGGAATGACGGCTTTGCCGAGAGCGTGAACCTCCGCTTCCCAGCTGTGATATTGTGCGCCCGTGTCGCCGAAAGACTCCGCCACCCACGCCCCGCTCGCCGAGCGCGAGGTGCTCACGATCATCACGGGCGTGCTGCTCGCCGTGTTCCTGGCGTCGCTCGACCAGACGATCGTGGCCACGGCGCTGCCGACGATCGCGGCCGAATTCCAGAGCATCGATCACCTCTCGTGGATCATGTCGGGCTATCTGCTCGCCGCGACGGTCTCGACGCCGATCTACGGCAAGCTCGGCGATCTCTACGGGCGGCGCACGCTGCTCACGATCGCGATCGCGATCTTCGTCGCGGCCTCGGTGCTGTCGGCTTTGGCCGGCAGCATGGGCCAGCTCATCGCCGCGCGCACGGCGCAGGGGCTCGGCGCCGGCGGGCTGATGACGCTCGCGCAGGCGATCATCGGCGAGGTGGTGGCGCCGCGCGAGCGCGGCAAGTATCAGGCCCAGTTCGCCGCCGTGTTCGCGGCCTCGAGCGTCGGCGGCCCGATCGTGGGCGGGCTGTTCGTGGATTATCTCTCGTGGCGCTGGGTGTTCTGGATCAACCTGCCGCTCGGCCTGGCGGCGCTGGCGCTCTGCCGCTTCGCGCTGCGCCGCCTGCCGGTGCACCGCCATCGCGCGCGCATCGACTATGCGGGCGCCCTGCTGCTCACCTCCGGCGTCGGCGCGCTGATGCTCGTGCTGGCCTGGGGCGGCAATCTCTTCGCCTGGGCGTCGCCCGAGATATTCGGCCTCGCCGCGCTCTCGCTCTCGACGCTCGCGGTATTCGCGTGGTGGCAGCGGAAGGCGCCCGAGCCGCTGCTGCCGCTCCATCTCTTCACCAATCCCGTGTTCCGCTCGGCCGGCGGCATCATCTTCTTCGCCGCGATGGCGATGATGGGCTCGATCGCGTTCCTGCCCCTCTATCTGCAGATCGCGGCGGGCGCGTCGGCGAGCGGCGCCGGCCTGCTGCTGATCCCGATGACGCTCGGCATCGTCGGCGGCTCCACGATCAGCGGCCGCGTGATGATGCGCACCGGGCGCTACAAATTCCTGCCCATCGCCGGCATGGCGCTCACCACGCTCGGTTACGGCGCCTTCGCGTTCACCGCCGCCGCCTTTTCCGAGGCGCTGCACGTGGGCATCATGGCCGCGATCGGCGCCGGCATCGGCATGGTGTTCCCGGTCGTCACGATCTCGGTGCAGAACGCGGTGCCGCCGCGCAACCTCGGCGTCGCCACCTCGGCAATCGGCCTCGCGCGCATGCTGGGCGGCGCCATCGGCGTCGCGATCCTCGGCGCGCTGCTGACCGGATCGCTCGACGAGATGATGCGGAAGATCGGCGGCGCGCGCTTCGAGGGCGCCGCGACGCTCGCGAAGCTGCCGCCGGCGGTGCGCGGCCAGATGCTCGCCACGGCGGAAGGCGTCTATGCCGCGATGTTCTACGCCTGCGCGGCGATGACGCTGCTCTCCTTGGCCGCCGCGCTGCTGATGAAAGAGCTGCCGCTGCGCACCAAGGCCCATCACGGCGCCGCGGCGGTGGACTAAAGCACGACTCGTTTGGATGGGCTCGGCGGCCGCAGCGTAGGGGCGCGCTGCGCGCGCCCTGCCGATACCGCGCATACATAGGCAGTCGTGGGCGGCCGGCTGCGCCGCACTCCGGCTTTGTGCACGCCGAGACAGGGCGCGCG
>CAYZSG010000205.1:0-9665 GCA_964481045.1 uncultured Candidatus Odyssella sp.
CGGGCGAGGTGCTGCTCGCAATGCGCCGTCACCTGCGCTTCGGTGAGCGCCGCGCCGGCTTTGAGCGCGATATAGGCGGCAGGTAACTCGCCGAACTGCGAGTCGGGGATACCGAACACCGCGCATTCGGCCACTTCGGGCAGCGCGTAGATCACGCGCTCGATCTCGGACGGATAGACGTTCTCGCCGCCCGAGATCAGCATTTCCTTCGAGCGGTCGACGAGCGTGATGAACCCGTCGGCGTCGATCGTCGCGAGATCGCCCGACCAGCCCCAGCCGTCGCCGAGCTTGAAGAAGCCCTTCGTCTGCTCGGGCTCGTTGTAATACTCGCGCATCAGGTTCGCGCCGCGCGAGACGACCTCGCCGATTTCACCGACCTTCACGGGCGTGCCGTCGGGCCGCACCACGCGCGTGTCGACGTTGTAAGCTTCGCGCCCGACCGCGCCGAGCTTCTGCGGCAGGTTCCACCAGCGGTTCACGGCGATGACGCCCATCTCGGACTGGCCGTAGATCTGCGTGAGGCGCAGGTCCGGCAGCTTCTCCATCAGCGCCTTCTGCGTCCAATCGGGCATCGGCGCGCCGGCGAAGCTCACCTTCCGCCAGGTGCGATAGGCGGCGGGATCGAACTTCGGATCCTGCACGACCTGGATCGCCTGGGTCGGCACCATGAAGTTCGCCGTCATGCCGGTGCGGCGGACCATTTCGCGGAAGCCGTCGGCGCTCCACGGCGCCAGCATCGTCACCGTGGCGCCGGCCAGCATCGCGGGCTGGAACATGATGTTGAGCGCGGCCACGTGGAACATCGGCGTGACGATGCCGACGATGTCGCGCTCGTCGATCGCCTCCTCGACCATGACCGTGTGCGCGGTGACGGCACGCGCGCGATGCGAGGCCAGCACGCCCTTGGGCCGGCCGGTCGTCCCGCCCGTGTAGGTCATGCAAAACGGATCATCTTCGGTCATCGCCACGCCGGGCTCCTCGGCGGAATGGCCGGCGATGAAATCGGCGAGCAGCGGGGCGCCGAGCTTCTCCGAGCCGAGTGACACGAGCGTCTTCAAGCGCGGCAGCATTTCGCGCACGGCCGTGACCTTTTCGGCGAACACGTCCTCGAAGATCAGCAATTCGACATCGGCCTTGTCGAGCACGAAGGCGAGCTCGTCGGGCGCATACAGCACCGAGACGTTGACGAGCACGCAGCCGCTCTTGGCGACGCCGAAGAAGACGACGCCGTAGTCGGCGCGATTGCGGGAAAGCATGCCGACCTTGGCCTGGCGCGGCAGCTTCGCGGCGCGCAGCGCGTGGGCGAGCCGATTCGCCGCGGCATCGAGATCGCGATACGACAGCGCCGTGTCGTTCCAGAGAACCGCCGCCTTCGCCGGATGGCGGCGGGCGGCGCGGCGCAGCATGTCGCCCGTCAGCATGTCCCCTCCCTCTATTGAACGATCGTTCAAACTTCTGTTGCCAGGCTCGGCGCGGCTCTTTTATGCTTTCGACTTGTGGGAGGAAATGCCGTGCATACAGCCTATGACATCCTGAAGCTCGCGAGCCGCCGTGCGCCGGACCGGCTCGCGCTGGTCGACGATCTCTCGCCGCGCGCGTTCACCTTCGCGCAGCTCATCGCCGAGCTCGACGTGATCGCCTCCGGCCTCGCGGCGCGCGGCGTGAAGCGCGGCACGCGCGTGGCCACCGTGCTCAACAATTGCCTCGAGCACGCGTTGGTGCTGATGGCGCTGCAGCGGCTCGGCGCGGTGCCGGCGCTCCTGAACTTCCGCCTCACGCCGCCCGACATCGCGAAGCTGATCCAGCACGGCGGGCTCGAGGGCGCGGTCATCCATGCGAATGCCGATCTCGCGGCGGCGGTGAAGGCCGCGCTGCCGGCGGGCGCGCCGCTGCTGTCCGTGGGCGGCCCCGTTGCCGGTGCCGAGGATTTCGCAGGCTGCCGCGGCGATGCGCGCGCGCTGCCGCCCGTGCCGAAGCCGGCGCCGGACGATCCCGGATTCATCTTTTACACGTCGGGCACGACCGGCCTGCCCAAGGGTGCCCTCGTTCCGCACCGCGCCGCCGAGCCGCGCGTGCTCTGGATCTCGACTCAGGCGGGCCTGCGCCATGGCGGGCACAATCGCGCGCTGGCCTTCATGCCGATGAGCCATTGCATCGGCTTCTACGGCATCGTGCTCTGCACCTGGGCGATGGACGGCACGGTCTATCTCCAGACCCAGTTCAACCCGGTGGATGCGGTGAAGCGCATCGAGGCGAACAAGATCACCTATCTGTTCGCCGTGCCGACCCTGCTGCACGCGGTGACGCAGGCGCCGAACTACACGCCTGAAGCGATGCAATCGCTGCGGCTCGTCAATTTCGGCGGCGGCACGATGCCGCCCGAACTGTTCGACCACATGCAGGCGAGGTGGCCTGACTGCACGCTGCGCCACATCTACGGCACCACCGAGACGATGTGCTCGGGCTACAATCCCGAGCCGCACCGCGACGCGCTGGCCACGCTCGGCCCGGGCTACTACACGGTGACGCGCGTGGTGAAGCTCGGCGGCGGCCCCGGCGACGAGGTGGCCGAGGGCGAGGAAGGCGAGCTGATCGCCGATGCCGAGGTGGACACGGTGTTCCTCGGCTACCTCAACCGGCCCGACGCGACCGCCGAGAAGATCCGCGACGGCTGGTACTTCACCGGCGACGTGGTGAAGCGCGAGCCCGGCGGCATGTGGACCTTGATGGGCCGCGTCGACGACATGATCCGCTCGGGCGGCGAGAACATCCATCCCGAGGAGATCGAGGAGGCCCTCAAGACCCACCCCGGCCTCGCCGAATCCTCCGTGATCGCGCTCGCCGATGCGCGCTGGGGCCAGATCGCGGTGGCGTGTATCGTGAAGAAGAATCCGGCCGCCGACGGCGCGGCGCTCGCCGCCGCGTTCGATGCGCATTGCAGGGCCTCGACGCTCGCCGCCTTCAAGCGGCCGCGCGCTTATTTCTTCGTGGATACGCTGCCGCGCAACGCCGCCGCCAAGGTGCTGCGGCGCATCCTGCGCGATCAGGCGATCAAGGCGCGCGAGACGGGTGCGGCCGAGTTCGTGTCGATGGCGGAGCGCGCGCGCGAAGGCGCCCGCGCTCCCTAGCCGGAAGACGCGGCGTCAGCCGCCCATCTGCTGCATCGCTTCCTTGACGCGGCGGTCCATTTCGTCGGGCGCCACGTCTTCCTTGTGCGTCGAGATGTGCCAGATGTGGCCGAACGGGTCTTCGATCGTGCCGAGGCGGTCGCCGTAGAACTGATCCTTCACTTCCTTGGTGATCTTTGCGCCGGCCGAGACGGCCTGCGCGGCGACGGCATCGACGTCTTCGACATAGAGCATGATGCTCACCGGCGATCCGCCGAACGCGGCCGGGCCGCGATAGCCCATCTCGGGGAACTCGTCGGCGAGCATGATGCGCGAATCGCCGATCTTGATCTCGGCGTGGCCGATCTTGCCGCCCGGCGCCGGAAACCGCATGAGCTCGGCCGCGCCGAACGCGTGCTTGTAGAATTCGATCGCCTTGCCGGCGTCGCTCAGGATCAGATAGGGCGTCGCGGTGTGATATCCCTCGGGAATCGGTTTCACTTTGCCGGCCATCTTGCTTCCTCCGTGCTGGGGATTCGGCGCCGCCTTTGGCTGACGCGCGACGCGACGCGCTGACTAGAACATTACAAGAACTGTGTCAACGCATGGGGGAGATATTTCATCCGCTGTCGGCGCCCGAATGCGCCAGTGATAGTGTCGGCGAACGACAGAACTCGAACGGATCGGGCGGATGAACGGTTCCTTGCGCGACATTCTCGTCGTCGCCATCGATCAGGCGGTGGCGGCGCCCTATTGCACCTCCCGGCTCGCCGATGCCGGCGCGCGCGTGATCAAGGTGGAGCGGCCCGGCGGCGATTTCGCGCGGCACTACGATACGGTGGCCGGCGGCCTCTCCGCCTATTTCGTCTGGCTCAACCGCGGCAAGGAAAGCATCGTCCTCGACGTGAAGAAGCCGGACGACGCGGCACTGCTGCACCGCATGCTCGCGAAGGCGGATGTGTTCGTGCAGAACCTGATTCCGGGCGCCGCCGCGCGCGCCGGGTTCGGCGGCGAGGAATTGCGCTCGCGCAATCCTCGGCTCATCACCTGCGACATCTCCGGCTACGGCGAAGACGGGCCCTATGCCGAGATGAAATCCTACGATCTCCTGATCCAGGCCGAGACGGGACTCGCCTCGATCACGGGCCGCCCCGAGGGGCCGGGACGCGTCGGCGTCTCGGTCGTCGACATCGCCGCCGGCATGTATGCCTATATGGGCATCCTCGAGGCCTTGCTCGAGCGCGCACGCACCGGGCGCGGCAAGAGCATCAAGGTGTCGCTGTTCGACGCGATGGCCGACTGGATGACGGTGCCACTGCTCTATCAGGAACACACCGGCAAGGCGCCGCCGCGCGTGGGTCTCGCGCATCCCTCGGTGCAGCCCTACGGCCTCTACGATTGCGCGGACGGGCAGATCGTGATCTCGGTGCAGAACGACCGCGAATGGGCGCGCTTCTGCCGCCTCGTGCTGGCGGACGGCGCGCTTGCCGACGATCCGCGCTTCAACACCATGCCGGGGCGCGTCGCGAATCTTCCGGCGCTGAACGCGATCATCGCGCCGGCATTCGCGAAGCTGCCGCGCGAGGCCTTGGCGGCGCTCTTGCGGAAGGCCGACATCGCCTATGGCGCGCTCAACACGGTCGCGGACCTCTCGCATCATCCGCAGCTCCGCCGCGTCGCGCAGCCGACCGAGCGCGGCGAGGTATCTCTCGTCGCCTCGCCGATCCGTGGCGGGCCGACACCTGCGCGCTACAAACCCATCCCCGCGCTCGATGAGCACGGCGCCGCGCTGCGCGAGGAGTTTGCGGCGTAGGTTCGTACACGCAAACCTTCCTTCGGTGTCTTCCCGTAAGGTTGTGTACCCTCAAAGATGCGCCGAGCCGCCATCCACGACGATCGTCTGGCCGGTGATGAACGACGCCGCGTCCGACGCGAGGAACAGCACGGCGCCGATCACGTCCTGCGGCTGTTCGCGGCGCGGAATGGCCTGGCCGCGCATCACCACGTCCCAAATCGAGTCGGCCGTGCCGGCCGAGCCTTCGGTATCGGTCAGGCCCGGCATCACGGCGTTGACCGTGATGTTCTCGCCACCGAGCTCGCGCGCCATTGCGCGCGTCATGCCGAGGATCGCGGCCTTCGACGTGACGTAGTGCGTGAAGCCGGGCCGGCCGAGCGGCACCGTGCTCGACGAGATGTTGACGATGCGGCCCCAGCGCCGCTCGAGCATGTGCGGTAGCACGGCGCGCGCGCAGAGATAGGAGCCGGTGACGTTCACGTCGATGAGCCGGCGCCATTCGGCGACCGGAATCGCATCGAAGCGCTTGCGGCCAAGCCCGGCATAGAGCGCCGCGTTGTTGACGAGGATGTCGACCGGCCCCAGCGCCGCGCGCACCGCAGCCGCCATCAGCGCCACGGCCGCTTCGTCGGCCACGTCGCCGGCCACGGCGACCGCGCGCGCCCCCGAGCGCGCGATCTCGTCGACGGCGCGTTCGCTCGCGGCCGGGTCGATGTCGTTCACGGCCACCGCCGCGCCCGAGGCCGCGAAGGCGCGAGCATAGGCGAGGCCGAGGCCACGGCCCGCGCCGGTGATCAGCACGGTCTTGCCGGAAAGATCGACCTTCAGGTCCGCCGTCATCCGTCCCCTCCCTGTTTCGCGCACTCTAGCCCGCGCGGCGGCTTCCGGCGCCCACCGCCGCGGTGGTATCTACCCTGCAAGAATGGAGGAACCGCCATGAAGGGCTTCACCTTCCAGACGACGCGCCAGATCGTCTCCGAGCCGGGCGCGTCGGCGCAGATCGGCGCGCTGATGAAGGGCCTCGGCGCCGCGCGCGTGCTGATCGTCACCGACGCGGGCATCGTGAAGGCGAAACTGCTCGACGCGGCGCTTGCAAGCCTCAACGCCGCCGGCATCACGCACGAGATCTACACCGACGTGGTCGCCGATCCGCCCGAAGCGATGGTGCTGGCCGCGGTCGAGGCAGGGCGGCGCTTCGGCGCCGACGGCGTGCTCGGCTTCGGCGGCGGCTCCTCGATGGACACGGCGAAGCTCGTCGCGTTCCTGCTCAAATCCGAGCAGAAGCTCGGCGAGATCTACGGCATCGGCTTCTGCAAGGGCTGGCGGCTGCCTCTGGTATTGGTGCCGACGACGGCCGGCACCGGCTCCGAAGTGACGCCGATCTCGATCGTCACCACCGGCGCTTCGGAGAAGAAGGGCGTCGTCTCGCCGCAGCTTCTGCCGGATGCCGCGGTGCTCGACGCCGACCTCACGCTGGGCCTGCCGCGCCACGTGACCGCCGCGACCGGCATCGACGCGATGGTGCACGCGATCGAGGCGTTCACGAGCCGGCACAAGAAGAACCCGATGTCGGACACGCTGGCGAAGGAAGCGCTGCGCCTGCTCGCCGGCAACATCCGCACGGCGTGCTTCGAAGGCACGAACCGCGCGGCACGCGCCGGCATGCTGCTGGGCGCGATGCTCGCCGGCATGGCGTTCACCAACGCGCCGGTGGCCGCCGTGCATGCGCTCGCCTATCCGATCGGCGGGCATTTCCACGTGCCGCACGGACTTTCGAACTCGCTGGTGATGACGCATGTGATGCGCTTCAACGCGCCGGAAGCGGCGGCGATGTATGCCGAACTCGCGCCGATCGTATTTCCCAAGATCGGCGGCGCCACCGACGCGGCGAAGGCCGAGGCGATGATCGAGGGCATAGCCGCGCTGATCGCCGAGATCGGGCTCGAGACGAAGCTCGGCCAGGTCGGCATCAGCCACAACCACGTGCCGATGCTGGCCGAGGACGCGATGAAGCAGACGCGCCTGCTCGTCAACAATCCGCGCGACGTAGCCTATGCGGACGCGGTGAGGATCTACGAAGCGGCGCTGTAGCGCAGGCGCCTGCGCCGCGGCCCTACGCGAAGGTCATCCTTGCGCGGATCGCATTCACGATGCTGTCGGAGGGGCGCACCGTGGCGACGAGCAACATGTCGCAGGCGCCGCCCGCGGCACTCGCGAGCGGCAGCATCAGGCGCGTGAACGTAAAGGCTTTGCCGTCGAGCTCGGCGGAAACCTGCGTATACACCGGCGCCGCGCGCTCGATCGCGCTCCCGACCTGCTCGACGAGGTGATCGCGATACCAGGCCGGCCGTATTTCTTCGAGGAATGCGCCGCGCTGGATGCCGAAATCGCGATTTTCCATGTCGGCGCCGCAGAGGCGGATACGGTGGCCGCGGCGCGGCGAATCCAGGCGCTCTACCAGCGCCGTGTGCTCGAGGGCTTTGGCGAAGCGCTCGGGCCGGAGTTCCGCGCTCGGCAACACCGCGCGCCCGGCGACGGCCTCGCGCCAGTAGTCGCGCAATACCGCCAGCGGCGGCTCCTGGATCGTGTCGAGCGGCCGTTCGACGGCGCTCAGCCTTCCGGTCACCATGTCGACGTCCTCGCCAGCGGATCCGCGGCCGAGAGACCTCGGCCGAAAACCGTCTGTGCGCGCAACCAAGCCGTGCGGCCTGGCCAACGGCAGATTCGCGGAGAGTTTCCTCGATGGCGCGCACTGCGGCGCGTCGGCATCGCTGCCGTATGCCATCCGCGCCGCGGCCCTCGCCGGACCCGGCGCTCTCCAGTTGTTCGTGATGGAGGAATATCGCCTTTTACGGTCGCGCCGCAAGGCGCTTTGCGCGCGTCAGCCCCAGATTCGCCGCGCGACCTCGGCGACGAGGCCGAGCTTCTTCCGCTCGTCGGCGAGCGTGACCGGATTGCCGCCGACGCTGGAGGCGAAGCCGCATTGCGGGCTGACCGAAAGCCTGTCGAGCGGCACGACGCGCGCGGCCGCCTCGACACGGCGCACGAGATCGTCGGCCGACGGCGTTTCGGGCGTCTTGGTCGAGACGAGGCCGAGCACCACACGCTTTTCGCGCGGGATGGCGGCGAGCGGCGCGAAATCGCCGGCGCGCTCGCTGTCGTATTCCAGGAAAAACGCATCCACGGCGGCACGGCCGAACAGTTCGTCGGCCACCGGCGTATAGCCGCCCGCGGCCATCCACTGCCCCTTGTAGTTGCCGCGGCAGAGATGGAGGCCGACCGTCATGCCCTTGGGCCGGTCCGCCAGCACCGCGTTGATCAGATCGACGTAGAGCCGCACGAGCGCCGCCGGATCCTCGCCGCGGGCGGCGATCTGCGCGCGCACGGCGGGATCGCACAACATCGCGAGCGGCACTTCGTCGAGCTGAACGTAGGCGCAGCCGGCCGCCACCAGATCGCGCAGTTCGGCGCGATACACCTCGACGAGGTCCTCGTAGAGCGCCTCGATGCGCGGATACACCTTGCGGTCGGCCGCCTCGGCGCCGCGATAGAACAGCATCGCCGAGGGCGTCGGCATCGTGATCTTCGGCGTGTGCGCCGTATGCGCGCGCACGAATTCGAACTCGCCGACCGTGATACCGCCGGTGCGGCGCACCTTGCCGTGCGCGTGCGGGCATTCCCACGCGCCGTGATCGCCCTGGAAGTTGAACAGCGCGGGCTTGGTCGAAAGGCCTTCGACCGCCTGCACGAATCCCAGGAACCACGAGCCGCGGCGGAATTCGCCATCGGTGATCGCCTCCATGCCCGCCTGTTCCTGCAAGCGGATCGCATCCACGACGCAGCGATCCGTGATCGCCGCGAGTTCGGCGTCGCCGATCCTCCCCTCGGCGCGCGCGCGATACGCGGCCTTGAGCTCAGAGGGGCGCAGCAGGCTGCCGATGTGCTCGGCGCGGAAGGGCGGATGGCCGTTCATTTCGCTTGCGGACATTTTCTAATGACCATTAGAATTCTCCCTCCGCATATCATGGGCCCCGGGCTTCTGTCCACCCTGTGAACATGCCAAGTCATTTTGCTCGCGGGCGGCGGGAAAGCGTTCGGCTTGCGGCGCCGCGGCGCCGCGACTAGCTTGCGCGCTTGTTGCACCGCAGCGAAACCGGAGGAGGATCAATGCAACGCACGCTTCTCGCAGCCGCAACCGCGGCCGCTCTCGTCATCCCGCCCGCCCACGCGCAGGAATTGCGCATCGGCTTCCTCAACACGACGACGGGCGGCGGCGCGCTCATCGGCAAGCACATGGAGAACGGCTGGAAGCTCGGCCTCGAGCACCAAGGCTGGACGAAAGACGGCGACAAGCTCGGCGGCGTCGCGACGAAGATTTTCTACGCCGACGACCAGGTGAAGCCCGACGTGGGCCTCAAGGAAGTCGAGAAGTTCCTGAAGCAGGACAAGGTGCAGATCGTCGCCGGCGTGATCTGGTCGAACGTGATGATGACCATCCAGAAGCCGATCTTCGACGCGAAGGTGGCGATCGTCGGCACCAATGCCGGCCCCTCGCCGCTGGCCGGCCCGCTGTGCAATCCGCTGATGGTCTCCACCTCGTGGGCCAACGACGACAATCACGAAGCCGCCGGAGAGCTCGTGCAGCGCGAGGGCGTGAAATCCGTCGTGGCGCTGGCGCCGAACTACCAGGCCGGCAAAGACAGCATTTCCGGCTTCTCGCGCTTCTACAAAGGCAAGATCGTCGAGACGATCTACTACAAGCT
>CAYZSG010000206.1:0-9659 GCA_964481045.1 uncultured Candidatus Odyssella sp.
CGCGTAGGGGCGCGCTGCGCGCGCCCTGCCCGCGCGATTGCCGTCTCGACGTTGACCACCTTGCCCGCGGCGCGAGGGCGCGCGCAGCGCGCCCCTACGCGGGAGGCAGTTCCTTCCCGGCGGGATGTGCTTTAACGTCGATCTCCGGCAAGGGGTGCCCCGTCGCGCGAGGGAGCCATGCAGCGCAAGATCAAGCGCGCCGAGATCGACCACCTGCTCTATCGCCTGCCTGGCGCCGTCGGCGGCTCGGGCGTTTCCGCCGTCGACGTTTATGTCGTCGAGCTCGAATGCAGCGACGGCTCGTCGGGCTGGGGCTTCTCCTATGGCCTGCGCGGCGGCGCGCCGGCGGTTCGCGCGGCGGCCGCCGACCTGCTCGACCGCTTCGTGCTCGGCCACGCGGCCGACGCGCCGGCCGCCACCTGGCGGCAGATGCACGCCGCGCTCAACCGCATCGGCCGCGGCGCATACTATGTGGCAATGGCGGCGGTCGACCTCGCGCTGTGGGACCTGCACGCGAAGCAGCGCAAAATCACGCTCGCCGAGGCGCTGGGCGGGCGACCGCGCGCGGTGCCGGTTTATGGCAGCGGCGGCTACACCGCCACCCAGTCGCCCGAATCCGCCGCAGAGATGGCCGCCACCCAGGCGCAGGCCGGCTTTCCGCTCGTCAAGCTGCGGCTCGCCGGCGACCGCCACGACATCGCCCGCATCAAGGCCGTGCGCGCGGCGCTGCCCGACGGCGTGGATATCGCGGCGGATGCGAACGAGAAGTGCGATCTCGCACGCGCACAATGGCTGGCCAAGATCTGCGCCGACCACGATCTTCTCTGGCTCGAGGAGCCGCTGCCAGCGCAAGACCTCGCCGGCTATGCCGCGCTGGCCCGCAACGCCCCGGTGGCGATCGCGCTCGGCGAGCACCTGCAGGGCGCGGGCGAGTGCATGCCCTTTCTCGAGGCGCACGCCTGCGCGATTGTGCAGCCCGACCTCGCGGCGATCGGCGGCATCAGCGAATCGCTGCGCCTTTGCCACGTCGCCGAGGCGTTCGGAATTGGTGCAGCGCCGCATTTTCTGCCGGCGCTGTTCGTCCACGTCGCCGCGGCGGCGCCGAACGTGACCTGGCTCGAGGATTTCCCGCTGCTCGAACCGCTCTTCGATATATCAGTGAAGATCGACAACCAACGCCGCATGGCGCCCGGCGACCGCCCGGGCCACGGCCTCAAGCTGCGCGACGACGCGCGCAAGGAATACCGGGTCACACGCGCCTGAACGCGCGGCGCTGCCCAAAATTCTCCCACACTCCCCGCCCGCGCTCACTTCCGCGTGAAAGCCCCGCGCGGCGATGCCGTTCGCGCGCGCGCGCCGCTATGATCGCGCCAGATCATTTTTTGGTGGTGAGGAGGACGCAATGGTCGAGCTCAAGGTCAATGGGCGCTCGTATCAGGTCGATGTCGAGCCCGAGACGCCGCTTCTGTGGGCGCTGCGCGAGAACGTGGGCCTGACGGGAACGAAATACGGCTGCGGCGTCGCGCAATGCGGCGCCTGCACGGTGCATGTGGACGGCCAGCCGGTGCGCTCCTGCTCGCTGCAGGTCAGCGACGCCGCCGGCAAGCAGATCACGACGATCGAGGGCCTCGCCTCCGGCGCCACGATGCACAAGGTGCAGAAGGCCTGGATCGATCACGACGTGCCGCAATGCGGCTTCTGCCAGAGCGGCATGATCATGGCCGCGGTGGCCCTGCTCAAGGAAAAGCCGAAGCCGACCGACGCCGACATCGACGCGGCGATGACCAACATCTGCCGCTGCGGCACCTTCCAGCAGGTGCGCGCGGCGATCCACGATGCGGCCAAGGCGTGAGGGAGAAAGCCATGACCATTATGACTCAGGTGAAGCGCCGCACGTTCCTCATCGGCGCCGCGGCGGCCGGCGGCGGACTGGCCCTCGGCCTCGATCTTCCGTTCGGCGCCAAGGTGGCGCAGGCCAGCGCACAGAGCGGGCCGGAAGTGACCGCGTGGGTGGTGATCAAGGCCGACGACACGGTGATCGTCCGCGTCGCTCGCTCCGAGATGGGCCAGGGCACGCTGACGGGCCTCGCGCAGCTCGTGGCCGAAGAACTCGAATGCGACTGGTCGAAGGTGACCACCGAGTATCCGACGCCCGGGCAGAACGTGGCGCGCAAGCGCGTGTGGGGCAATTACTCGACCGGCGGCAGCCGCGGCATCCGCGAATCGCACGAATACGTGCGCAAGGGCGGCGCCACGGCGCGCATGATGCTGATCCAGGCGGCGGCCAACGAGTGGAAGGTGCCGGCCTCTGAATGCACGGCGGCCAACAGTGTGATCACCCACAAGCCGTCCGGCCGCACGGTTTCGTTCGGCAAAGTGGCCGAGGCCGCCTCGAAGCTCGAGCCGCCCGGCAACGTGACGCTCAAGGACCCGAAGGACTGGAAGATCGCCGGCAAGGGCTTGAAGCGGCTCGACACGGTCGAGAAGACCAACGGCAAGATGGTCTACGGCATGGACGTCGTCCTGCCCGGCATGCTCAACGCCGCGATCAAGGATTGCCCGGTGTTCGGCGGCAAGGTGAAGAGCTTCGACGCCGCCAAGGTCGCCGGCATGAAGGGCGTGAAAAAGGTCGTGCAGGTCGACGAGAGTTCCGTCGCCGTCGTCGCTGACACCTGGTGGCACGCCAAGACCGCGCTCGACGCGCTGCCGATCGTCTGGGACGAGGGGCCGAACGCGAAGGTGTCGAGCGCCACGATCGCCGACTTCCTCAAGGAGGGCCTCGACGCCGAGAAAACCTTCGTCGCCAACCAGGCCGGCGACGCCAAGGCCGCGATCGCCGGCGCCGCGAAGAAGGTGGAGGCGGTCTATTCCTACCCGTTCCAGAACCACGCCTGCATGGAGCCGATGAACGCCACGGCGCTCTACACGGCCGACAAATGCGAGGTGTGGACCGGAACGCAGAACGGCGAAGCGGCGTTCGCCGCCGCGGTCGAAGCTTCGGGCCTGCCCGCCACCAAGGTGGACGTGCACAAGCTCATGCTGGGCGGCGGGTTCGGGCGGCGCGGCCGCTCCGACTACGTGATCCAGGCGGTGAAGATCGCCAAGCAGATGCCCGGCACGCCGGTCAAGCTGATCTGGTCGCGCGAAGAAGACATGCTGCACGGCACCTATCACCCGATCACGCAGGGCAAGATGGTGGGTGGGCTCGACGACAAGGGCAACCTCGTCGGCCTGCACATGCGCATCTCGGGCCAGTCGATCCTGGCCGCGGTGATCCCCGCGTTCCTCGGCAAGGACGGGCGCGACCCGGCCACGTTCCAGGGCCTGAATCCCACCGGCGAGTTCGCATTCGGCTACACGATCCCGAACCTCACGATCGACCACGCGATGCGCAACACGCACGTTCCGCCGGGCTTCTGGCGCGGCGTGAACGTCAACCAGAACTGCATCTACCTCGAATGCTTCATGGACGAGCTCGCGCTGGCCGCCGGCCAGGATGCGCTCGCGTTCCGGCAGAAGCTGATGACGAAGCACCCGAAGAACCTCGCGGTGCTGAACGCGGTGGCCGACAAGATCGGCTGGGGCAAACCGGCGCCGGCCGGCGTCTTCCGCGGCCTCGCGCACTTCATGGCCTTCGGCAGCTATGTCGCCGGCGCGGCCGAAATCTCGGTCGCGAAGGACGGCAAGGAGGTGAAGGTTCATCGCATCGTCGGCGCCACGGATTGCGGCACCGCCGTGAACCCGGCGCAGATCGACCGGCAGGTGGCGGGCTCGTTCGTCTACGGCCTCTCCGGCCTGTTCATGCAGGAATGCACGGTGAAGGACGGGCGCATCGTCGAGCAGAACTTCGACAGCTACGACTCGATGCGCATCGCCCAGATGCCGAAGGTGGAATCGATCATCATGCCGAGCGGCGGGTTCTGGGGCGGCGTGGGCGAGCCCACGATCTGCGTCGCGGCGCCCGCGGTGCTGAACGCCTATGCGGCGGCAACGGGCAAGCGCATCCGCTCGTTCCCGCTCAAGAACCACGGCATCACGCTCGTGTAGCGGAACGGCGCGGCGGCCCCGGAGGAATCCGGCGCCGCCGCCCGCCTTCGCGGAGTCGCCTCGTTTGCTCGTACGCACGTTCGGCGTCGCCGTTGCAGCACTCGCGCTCGCGGCGGTCGCGCAGGCGCAAGAAGCGCTTGTCCCCTACACGATCGTCGGCGACGGCATTCCCGCTTCGCTCACCGGCGCCAAGGGGGATGCGGCGCGCGGGCGTGCGATCGTGGCGAACCGGCAGGTGGGCCTCTGCATCCTCTGCCACGGCGGGCCGTTTCCGGAGGTAAGGCTCCAGGGCGATCTCGCGCCGGACCTGCGCGGCGCCGGCACGCGCTGGAGCGAGGCGCAGCTTCGCCTGCGCATCGTCGACGCGCGGCGTCTCAACCCCGACACGATCATGCCGTCCTATTACCGCATCGACGGCCTCGAGCGCGTGTCCGCCGCCTGGCGCGGTAAACCGATTTTGACGGCAGGGCAGATCGAGGACGTGATAGCCTACCTCGTGACGTTGCAGGATGATCGCCAATGAACCGAGGAGCGAAAGCCATACGATCGCGCGGGCTGACGCGCCGTGGTGTGCTCAAGGCAGGCCTCGCGGCCGTGCCGGCGGGCGCGGCGCTGACGATGATCGTGCGCCCGGCCGAAGCTACGCCCGAGGCGATGCAGGAAGCAATCCGCAAGGTCACGGGCGGCGCCGCGATCAGGCGCGGGCGCGTGAAGCTCGACATTCCGCCGCTCTCCGAGAACGGTAATTCCGTCTCCTGCGCCGTCATCGTCGAAAGCCCGATGACGACGGCCGACCATGTGAAGGCGATCCACCTCTTCAACGAGAAGAACCCGCAGCCCAATGTGATCAGCGTGCATCTGGGCCCGCGCGCGGGGCAGGCGCGCATCGCGACGCGCATCCGCCTTTCCGACACGCAGACCGTCACCGCGATCGCGGCGATGAGCGACGGCTCGTTCTGGTCCGACAGCGCCAACGTGATCGTCACGATGGGCGCCTGCCTCGAGGACGCGCCATGACCGCGCCGGCGCTGATCCATCTGCCGAAGAAGGCCAAGCGCGGCGCGGTGATCGAGATCCGCACGATGATCTCGCACCCGATGGAAACCGGCTACCGCCGCTCCTCCACCGGCGAGGCGCTGCCGCGCGACATCATCACGGCGTTCACCTGCCTCTATAACGGCGTCGAGATCTTCCGCGCCGATCTCTATCCGGCGATGACCGCGAATCCATTCCTCATTTTCCACACGGTCGCGGTCGAGAGCGGCACGCTCGCCTTCAAATGGACCGGCGACAACGGCTTCTCCGCCGAGGAGCGCGTGAAGATCGAGGTCGAATGAGCCGAGCAGTGAGAGCCTTCCCCCGCCTGCGGGGGAAGGTTGGATGGGGGTCTATCCGCGGCGCTGCTGCCGGCCGTCGAGTCGCTCGCCAACCCCCATCCGGCTTCCCCCGCAAGCGGGGGAAGAGCAGTTTGAGCGCTGCCTGCATCGCAATCTCGCTCGTGGCCGCGCCCGCTATCGCCGCCGACATTCCGCTGCCGGATCGCCGCTCGGGCTACGAGTTCATGGGCCCCGGCACGCGCGCGATGCAGGACGACGATACGCAGAATCCGGCGAGCCTCACGGTGCTCGAGGGACAAACGCTGTGGGCACGGAATCCCGGGGCGGCGGGCCGGGCCTGCGCCGATTGCCACGGCGATGCGCGCGAAAGCATGAAGGGCGTCGCCGCGCGCTATCCGAAATTCGATACGGCCAGCGGCCGCCCGATCGATCTCGAAGGCCGCATCATGCAGTGCCGCGCCGGGCGCCAGCAGGCGCCGCCGCTCGCCCGCGAAAGCCGCGAATTGCTCGCGCTCACGGCCTTCGTCGCGCGCCAATCGCGCGGGATGAAGGTGGAGGATGCCGTCGCCGCCGATGCGCGCCTCGCGCCGTTCCTCGAATCCGGCCGCGCGCGATTCCGGAAGCGGCAAGGCCAGATCGATCTTTCCTGCGCGCAATGCCACGACGACAATTGGGGCAAGAGCCTCGCGGGCAACGCGATCCCGCAGGCGCACCCGACCGGCTATCCGCTCTATCGCCTCGAATGGCAGAGCGTGGGCTCGCTCCAGCGGCGGCTGCGCAACTGCCTGATCGGCATGCGCGCCGAACCCTACGCGTATGGCGCGCCGGAATATCTCGACCTCGCGCTCTATCTGATGTGGCGCGCGCGCGGGATGACGATGGAAGCGCCGGCCGTTCGGCCCTGAGCGCTACTTCACCTTGCCTGCTCCCGACACAGCGGCGGGGTTCGCGCGTAGCTCGGGCAAGGTCCACCACATGCGGCACACATTCGGCATCTTCGCGTCGTCGGCTTTCACGAACGTCCAGAGCGCGCAGCCCGACGTGCCGTCCGACGGCGTCTGACGGCAGAGATCGCGGCACTGCTGCCATGTCAAGCGATGGCGGCCAACACTGCGGAATTGCCCGCCGATCTTCATCACGCCTTCCTGGCCCTCGCGCTCGCCGGAGGGGAACAGCGTCTTGAGCCGCGCCTCGGCCTGCGCACGGTCGAACTTGGCCTCGGCCAGCGCGGGCGAAGCGCCGGCCGCAAGCGAGAGGAGTGCCGCAACGAATACACGCGCCATCACGACACTCCCCATCTTGCTGCTACGACTTGCGGCACATCGCGAGCACGCGCGCCGGCGCGCCGCTCGACGAAACGAGCTTCAGCGCGCCGAGCACGAGCGCGCACTGGCCGGGCGCCTTGCCGGCCAGTGCGCCGAGCCCGGTGGCGTTCTCGATGAATTTCCACCCGCGCTGCAATCCGTATTGATGCGCATACCAGCCGCGGCCGAACGCATCGTTCGTCGGCCCGCGGCCGCTATGGCCCGAGTCGATCGACAGATTGTCCATCGCGATGCCGGCGATGCGGATGTTCTTCTTCGTCTCGATCTCGATGATCTTCTTCACCACTTCCTCGGTGAAGCCGGGATAGTTCATCCCGTTGATATAAGGATGCATGAACGGATTCTGCGGCGGCGTGCCGAAGAAGAACTGGTCCCAGCCCGAGCGGACCACGATCCACGCGCCGGCGACGATCTGGCCCTCCACCTTCTCAATGTCGGCGACCGTGAGCGTATTGCCCGAATCGTTCTGGAAGTTCGTCACTTTCGGATCGGGCGAGGGCTTGCCGCCGTTCTTGGCCAATTCCTTCGTCACGCGTTCGCTGATGTCGATGAACACGATCGGGCCGACGAGGTCTTTCACCGCGTATTGCTCGGTGGAGCGGTCGTCGGCCTTGCTGACCTGGAGGGTGCCGGGGTTGTTCTGATAGTGGTCGGTGGAATCGACGTGCGTGCCGTAGTGCTCGTCGAGATAGATCTCGGCCCACTGGAAGTAGCCGACCTGCGTCTTGAACGGGTTCTTCATCTTGCGCGTCGGCTGGAAACCGAAGCCGGCGGTGGGCACGCTGTTCTTGAACGGCTTCGCGAGATCGGGCTTCGTCACGTCGCCGTTCGTGGGCGCGAAGAGCGGGATCGGGTGCGTGAGATCGTGGAACTCGAGGCCGGCGAGCCAATCGGCGGTTTGCGCCTGCGCCGGCACTCCGGCGAGCAGGCAGGCGGCGGCAGCGGCCGCCACGGCGATGCGCGTCATGCGTTTCTCCCTTTTCGGTTGCGCCGGGCGTAGGCCGCCCTGGCCGCCGGAAGCCTAATCCGGCCCGGGAGGCCGCTCAATCCCGGCGCCGCCCGGCTATTGCTTGACCGCGCCGTCCTGGCGCGACCAGACGTACCAATTGGGCGCGCTATAGGTCCAGAACGCGTTCGGCGGCAGGTTCGCGTGGCCCTTGTATTCGGTGCCGTTCCACGCGCCGTAATCGTGGCAACGCCCGTATTGGCCCTCGTCTTCCGGGATCGGAAGCTGGCGGAGCAGACCCGAATACTTGCCGCCAAACGAAGGATCGCAGCCGGTAGCGGGCGGCGGCTCGGTCGTCTTGAGCGTGCTCGGCGGCGGCGCCTGTCCCGGCCCAAGGCCGGAGCCTTGCCCGGGCGAACCCGGCTGCTGCGCGAACGCGGTGCCGCAAGCGAGCATCGCGGCGAGAACGAGGGCGGGCAATGCGCGCATGACGGGCTCCGTTCAAAGTGTCGGCGGACTCTACCGCAGACCCGTCAGCGCAGCCAGCGCGCGCTCACTCCGCCGCCGCCTTCATGCGCGTCTGCGCGCCGCGCAACGGCGTGCCCTGCACGCGTGCCGGCGCGGCCCGCGTGCCCGAGCCGCGCTGCGGCACGGCCGGTACGCCGAAGCCCTGCTGATAGCCGGCGCGCACGATGATCGTGAATTTCCAGAACGCACCGCCCGCGATCGCTGCCACGCCGGCCACGCCGAGATAGACCTGCAGCAGCGCCGGGTTGACGAGCGTGAGCACGAACATCAGCGCCGGCAGAGCGTGGCCGACGACGTGCAGGGTGAGGCTGTTGTCGCCGATCACGCGCCGCGCGAGCGGAACGATGCCCTCCTCCTTCGCGGTGGCGCGATAGGCGGTCCAAAGGGCCGCGTTGACCGCGACGAGCGCCAGGCCCGCGACGGGTACGAGGATGCCCGGCTGGCCGAGCCCCTTGAGCCAGGCCAGCAGCAGCGCCAACAGGCCCGTGCCTTCGAGAAGGCCCGTGGCCAGCAGCATCCATGGCATCAGCGGCACGCGCCATGCCGGGATGCCGCGCGCGCGATGCAGGATCTTCGCCTGGCACCAGAGGAACACGAGCGCCAGCGCGCCGCCGAGCAGCGAAAGGATCGGGCTCGGCCACAGCAGGTTCGCGAGGATCACCGGATAGAGCACGGCGACCGCGTAGAGCTCGCGCGTCATCCAGCTCGTCTGCGGGCGCGAGACGGCGCGCCAGAAGCGCAGCTTGCGGCCGATCTTGAGGAACACGCAGAACAGGCCGACCGCCATGATGCCGGCGGCGACGAAATGCAGCGACGGGATCATGTCGCCATAGACGACGCCGGCGAGCGAGGCGAGATAGGCCATCACCGCGAAGCCCGAGGCGATGCCGCCGAAGATCCAGTTCATCGCCGCGCGCCAGTCCCACAGCGTCTGCAGCGGGCCGACGAGCGGATTGGCGGGATCGGACAGGCGCTCCTCGTCCATCTCGGCCGAGCCGCCGGGGCGGCCGGGGATCGCCGGAGTCGTGTAGAGATACTTGATCTGCGGATCGGTGCCGAGCTCGGCGTTGAGCTGGAAATGCGGACCGGCGATGAGCTTCGAGACGTTGCTCTCCGGATCCTTGAAATCGCCGAACTGGATCGCCGACGAGATGCACGCGGCGGCGCAGGCCGGCGTCGCTTCGGGATCGACGCCGGGCTTCAGGCCCTGCTTCAATCCCTCATCAACGCGATCCTTGCAGAACGTGCATTTCTGCGCGACGCCCAGGCGGTCGTCGTGGCGCACCGCTTCTTCCTGCTTCGTCTCCTCGCCGTAATACCAGCGCTGATCGTGCGCGATCGTGCGCGCCTGATAGGGGCACGACACCGCGCAATAGGCGCAGCCGATGCACACGTCGTAATCCTGGATGACGAGGCCGTCATCGCGCTGCCAGGTGGCGCCGGTCGGGCACACCGGCACGCAGGGCGGCTCGGCGC
>CAYZSG010000207.1:0-5556 GCA_964481045.1 uncultured Candidatus Odyssella sp.
CCTCCTGTAAACTTTCCTTCTCTTCTCTTCTCTTCTCTTCTCTTCTCTTCTCTTCACTTCACCCCGAACACGCCCTCGACTTCGATCGCGACGTCGAACGGCATGACGGCGACGCCGACGGCGGTGCGCGCGTGGCGGCCGGCCTCGCCGAAGATCTCGAGGAACAGCTCCGACGCGCCGTTCACGACGTGCGGGATGTCGGTGAAGGTGGGCACCGCGTTGACGAAGCCGGTGAGCTTCACGACGCGCTGGATGCGGTCGAGATCGCCGTCGAGCGCCGCCTTGGCCTGCGCCAGCATGTTGAGCGCCGAGAGCCGCGCGGCGGCCTGCGCCTCGGCGAGCGCGAATTCGCGGCCGACCTTGCCGACGAAGCGCACCTCGCCGTTCCATTTCGGCACCGCGCCCGAGACGAACAGCAGATCGCCCCAGCGCACGCAGCCCTCGATCTTCGCCACGCGCGGCGGTGCCGCCTCCGGCATCACGATGCCGAGCTCCTTCATCCGCGCTTCGATTCGTCCGGCCATCACTGCCCCCTCGTTTGGCGCGCGAAGGTATGTGCGACGGCGAAGGGAAGCAAGAAATTGAACAGGAGCCGGGGAGCCGGGGAGAAGGAAGACAGCCTCACCACCAACGCACCAAGAGGAAGATGGAATGCGCGCCAAGAGGCGCGCGAAAGAGTTCGTTGATCTTCGCGCCGCCCTTTGCAGCGCATTTCTTGTCCTTCTTGGTGCCTTGGTGGTGATACTTTTCTTTCTTCTCCCCGGCTCCCCGGCTCCTGTTCCCTTTTCTTTTATGCCGCCGCCTTGAGGCCCAGCATCGGGCGGACTTCGCGCGTCAGGCGCTCGATAGTCTCGCGCTCCTGCGCGGCAGGGAGACCGGCGTAGCGGGTGACGAAGATCGCCTCGGTGAAGCCGAGATCGATGTATTTCTGAAGCCGCTCGGCGGCCTGCGCCGGCGTGCAAACCAGCGTGCGCTTCCGGAACACGTCGCGGTAATCGTCGTTCTCGCACATCGCGAGCAGCGTGGCGACATCGTAGGTATAGTCGCGGTTCCACTCGTCGCGCGTCAGGCACTTCTTGAATGCCGCCGCGTGCTCCTGAACCCAGCCCTTCGCCTCCTCGATCGCCATCTCTTCCGTGTCCGCGAGGTGGACGAGGAACGCGATCGCGCTCTTGCGCTTCTTGGGATCGTGGCCGGCCCTGGCGTAGGCCTCTTTGAATTTCGCGTGCTTCTCGACCAGCGAGGCGAAGTTCATCGGATACTGGTTCATCATCAAGTTGTAGCCGCCGGTGCCGACGCGCTCGAAGCTGGCGAGATCGTTGGAGGCCGCGACCCAGATCGGGATCTTCTTCTGGAACGGGACCGGCCACGGATCGATGCGGTCGAACTTCGTGAACTTGCCGCTGTAGGCGAAGGGCTCGCCGGCCCAGAATTTCTTGATGATGTCGAGCGCCTCCATTACGCGCTCGGCGGTTTCGGCCTGGCTCACGCCGAACGCCGCGAATTCGTGCGGCACGAAGCCGCGCGAGACGCCCATGTCGAATCGCCCCTCGGAGAGGTGATCGACGAGCGCGTAATCCTCCGCCACCTGCAGCGGATGGCGCAGCGGCACGAGCGAGACGCCGGCCGAGAGGCGGATCGTTTTCGTCTCGCGCGCCCAAGCGGCGAGGATGACGGCCGGATTAGGCACCGCGCCGCCGTAGTAGTGGAAGTGGTGCTCGGTCGTGAGCACGCGCGCCCAGCCGAGGCGGTCGGTGAGCTTCACCGATTGAATGAGCTCGCCATAGAACGCGTTGAGGCTCGGCGAAAAGCCTTCGCGGTAGGTGGGCAGGTAGAACAGCGAGAAATCCATGACGTCTCTCCGGATATGCGGCCCTATCCGAGGCCGTCATCCCGACCGGAGCGGGCGCGCCACTTAGGCGCGGCCGCGGAGTGGAGGGATCGCGGCGCAGTTGCACATGGCCGCTGCAGCGCGATCCCTCCACTCCGCGAGCCGCTGAAGCGGCTCACTCCGGTCGGGATGACGATCCGGATAGGGCTCGCCGAGAAAGAAGCTACCTCCTTTGCTTCCGCGCTCAAGAGTGCAAAAGTGATTCTCACGGGCTGAGAGGGCGTTCCGCATGGCCGCGTCGCGGCGTACGGTGGGGGTGGAGAGCGCGCGCAAGGTGCTGCAGCTTCTGCTGTGCTTCGACGCGGCGCGGCCGCGCGCGGCGGCAAGCGAGCTCGCGCGCGCGGCGGGCCTTCCGATCTCGTCGGCCTATCGCCACCTGGCGCTGCTGCGCGAGCAGGGCCTCGTCGAGGAAGACGGCGGCGGGCGCTATCGCGTGACGCCGCGCGTGCACGCGCTGGCGCGCGCGGCCGATGCGGCCAGCCCGCTGATGGCCGCGGCGCAGCCGGTGCTGGCGCGCCTCGCCGCCGAGACCGGCGCCACGGCCGTGCTGTTCCGCATGTTCGGCGACGTGGCGATGCCGGTGGCCGCCGTGGAGCCGCGGCGGCCCGCGCATCTCTCCGGCGTGTCGGGCCGCAGCTTTCCGCTGCACAAAGGGGCGCCGTGCAAACTGCTGCTCGCCTCGCTGCCAGCCACGGTGCGCACGGCGTATCTCGACCGCATCGAGCGCGCCGATCCCGCCGAGCGCGCGCTGCGCCGCGAGCGCGAGGCGGAACTCGCCCTCATCCGCAAGCGCGGCTTTGCCGAGAGCTTCGGCGAGGTGGATCCCGGCATGTATGCGGTGGCCACGCCCGTGGCGCAGAAACGGCGCACGATCGCCTCGATCTGGGCAGGGATTCCCGCGCGCCGCGTGGATGCCGCGCGCCGCGCCGCGCTGCGCGAAGCCACGCGCGCGGCCGGCCATGCGCTTTCGCAGAGGCTCGCCTCGCCGCCCGATCCTGGACAGGCCGCGCGCGCGCGCTATTAATGGCCGCCTTCGCGGAGGGAACGGCGATGCTGAAGATCTGGGGCCGCACGAACTCGATCAACGTGCAGAAGGTGATGTGGTGCGTGGCCGAGCTCGGCCTGCCCTACGAGCGCAGCGACGCCGGCGGCGCCTTCGGCGGCCTCGACACGCCCGAATACAAATCGAAGAACCCCAACAGCCGCATTCCGACGATCGACGACAACGGCACGATCGTGTGGGAATCGAACGCGGTGGTGCGCTACCTCGCGGCGCGCTACGGCGCCGGCAAGCTCTGGCCGGTGGACGCCGCGCACCGCTCCGAGGCCGACCGCTGGATGGACTGGCAGCAGACGACGCTTTCGCCCGACATGTTCCCGGTGTTCTGGGGCCTCGTCCGCACGCCGCCCGAGAAGCGCGACCTCGGCGCGATCAAGGCCGCCGGCGAGCGCCTCGCCGCCTCGTTCGCGCTGCTCGACAAGCACCTTTCCGCGCGCGAATACGTCGCCGGCAGCGAGCTGACGATGGGCGACATTCCGGTGGGCTGCGCGTTCTGGCGCTACTCGAAGCTCGATGTGCCGAAGCCGCGCCTCGCCGCCTGCGACGCCTGGCACCAGCGCCTGCAGGAGCGCCCCGGCTTCCGCCAGCACGTGGCGCTGCCGCTGAGCTGAGGCGGCGCGACAGAGCTAGGTGAACTTGTTGAATCGGTTCGATATTCCTGTATAATTTCCGGCCATGGACGCCATCGACCGGAAAATCCTCGAATACGTTCAGGAAAAGGGCCGCGACACCTATGCCGAGATCGGCGCCGCGGTGGGCCTGTCCGTTTCGGCGATCAACGAGCGGCTCAAGAAGCTCGAGCGCGCCGGCATCATCAAAGGCTGGCGAGCGCAGGTGGACCCCAAGGCCGTCGGGCGCGGCGTGCTGGCCTTCATGCTCTTGCTCATCGACCGGCCCGAAAACGAGAAGCGCCTGATCGACGCCATCTGCGCGCTGCCGCAGGTGCTGGAGTGCCACCACGTGACCGGCGACTGGTCGTATCTCATCAAGCTGCGCCTCGCTGAGGTTTCGGAGATCGAGACGGTGCTGGCCGACACGATCAAGCAGAACCCCGGCGCCATCCGCACCCACACCGTGCTGGCGCTCTCGACGCGCAAGGACACGCCGGCCATCCTCGGCCTTTCAACCTGAGCGTGCCGCGGCCCATGCGGCCGTTAACACTTTCTTTACGCTGCGGGCGCAGGCTTCGAAGCGCGCGAAACCGCCCTTTGACAAGGCCTTGACGCGAAGGGCGGCGCGCTTAACGGCGCGGAGCCTGCCCATGCCGGCGTGCCTCCTCCACCCATCCGGCGCACTTGAAGCGCGCATTAACCGCGCCCAGATAATCCGTGTCCCGATCGGGCTGGCACGCGGCTTGCGCCGCATCGCCTTCCGATCGGCAGGCGGTGCCATGATGGGCCGCCGGGCAACCGGGCGCTGCGGGCCCGGAACGGTGACCGGACCGGGCAAATCCGGTGCAGCTCGCTCGGAAGGAGGAGCTCGCGCGATGACACGGCTTTCGCTGTTCAACAGCCCGCTGCTGCTCGGCTTCGACCACATCGAGGAGATGCTCGAGCGGCTCGCGAAGGCGCCGGGCGACAGCTATCCGCCCTACAACATCGAGCAGACCGGCGCCGACGGGCTGCGCATCACGCTGGCGGTTGCCGGCTTCGCGCCCTCGGATCTCGCGGTGACGGTCGAGAACAACCAGCTCGTCATCCGCGGCAAGCAGACCGAAACGGGCCAGCGCGTGTTCCTGCACCGCGGCATCGCGGCCAGGCAGTTCCAACGAATCTTCGTGCTCGCCGAAGGAATCGAGGTGGCGGGCGCCGGACTGGATAACGGGCTTTTGAACATCGACCTCGTAAGGCCGAAAGCGGAATCGCGGATGCGCAACGTAGAGATCAGGAGCGGTCAATCCGACTCCCGGTCGAACGGGCGCGGCGAGACCATCGATCTTTCCGCCGACAAAGGACCAGCCTGACGGGGCCGTGGACGAGGAAAGGATCGCAGACATGCAGACGGAACAAAGCTTCAAGACCCTGACGCCTTCCGAATGGCAGGCGTCGATGGTGAACCAAGTGGCCTACATCAAGCCGGTGCTGGAAAACGGCCAGCCCGCCTTCTCGGTCCACGCCGCCGACGGAACGCAGCTCGCCATCATCGGCGACCGCGACACGGCCTTCGCCGCCGTGCGCTCGCACGATCTCGAGCCGGTGAGCGTGCACTGAGCGCACCACAGTAACGCATCCTTTCACACCGCATTCGAACGGGCCGCGCCGGAAAGCGCGGCCCGTTTTATTTTTTTGGGACCACAGTAAGACGCGATGCGATTGACCGCGCGTGAACGCTCCCCCATCCTGCCGCCGCCAAGAGCAGCACGGGTGATCCTCATGCGCGTCGGCGTTCCCAGGGAAATCAAGACTCTCGAATTCCGCGTGGGCCTCGTGCCCGCTTCGGTGCGCGAGCTTTCGCATCACGGGCACCAGGTGTTCGTCGAGACCGGCGCCGGGGCCGGCATCGGATTCACCGACGACGACTACCGGCGCGCCGGCGCCACCGTCCTCGACACCGCGAAAGAGGTGTTCGAGAAGGCCGAGCTCGTCGTGAAGGTGAAGGAGCCGCA
>CAYZSG010000207.1:5566-9603 GCA_964481045.1 uncultured Candidatus Odyssella sp.
CAGCCCGCCGAATGCAAGATGCTGCGCGAGGGCCAGGTGCTGTTCACCTACCTGCACCTCGCCGCCGACAAGGCGCAGGCCGAGGGCCTGATCCAATCCGGCGCCACCGCGATCGCCTACGAGACCGTGACCGACCGCGCCGGCGGCCTGCCGCTGCTGGCGCCGATGAGCGAGGTGGCCGGGCGCATGGCGATCCAGGTGGGCGCGCGATGCCTCGAGAAGGAGGCGGGCGGCTCGGGGATATTGCTCGGCGGCGTGCCGGGCGTCGCGTCCGCAAAAGTCGTCGTCGTGGGCGGCGGCGTCTCGGGCACCAACGCTGCGCGCATGGCGATGGGCATGGAGGCGCATGTCACGATCCTCGACAAGAAGCACGAGCGGCTCGCGGCGCTCGACCTGCAGTTCGGCGGCCAGCTCAACACGATCTATTCCACCGTGGACGCGCTCGAGACGTTCGTTCCGCAGGCCGATCTCGTCGTGGGCGCCGTGCTTGTGCCGGGCGCGGCGGCGCCGAAACTGATCACGCGCGAACTGGTCGGCAAGATGCGGCCCGGCTCCTGCATCGTCGACATCGCGATCGACCAGGGCGGCTGCTGCGAGACGAGCCGGCCCACGACACACGCCAATCCCACCTATGTGGAAGAAGGCGTCGTGCATTATTGCGTGACAAACATGCCGGGCGCGGTGCCGCGCACCTCGGCGGCGGCGCTCAACAACGCGACCCTGCCGTTCGTGATGGCCATCGCCGGCAAAGGCGCCAAGCGCGCGATGGCGGAAGACCCGCACCTTCTCGCCGGGCTCAACGTGCACAAGGGCCGCATCACGTTCGACGCCGTGGCGCGCGATCTCGGCCTCGATTATCGCCCCGCCAAGGAAGCTCTGGCCGCATGAACATTGACAAGATCGCGGTCGGGCGGAATCCGCCGTGGGACGTGAACGCGCTGATCGAGATTCCACTCGGCGGCGCGCCGGTGAAGTATGAGATGGACAAGGAGTCGGGCGCGCTGTTCGTCGACCGCTTCCTGCACACCTCGATGGTGTATCCGGCGAACTACGGCTTCATCCCGCACACGCTCGCCGACGACGGCGACCCGCTCGACATCCTCGTGATCGGGCCGGTGCCAGTGGCCGTCGGCTGCGTCGTGCGCTCGCGGCCGATCGGCGTGCTGATCATGGAAGACGACAAGGGCAACGACGACAAGGTGCTCGCGGTGCCGACCGACGACCTCCACCCCTATTACTCCGCCGTCTCCTCCTATCGCGCGCTGCCGCAGATCTTTCTCGACCAGATCGGCCACTTCTTCACGCACTACAAGGATCTCGAGAAGGGCAAGTGGGCCAAGGTCGGCCGCTGGGCCGAAGCCGGCGAAGCCGCCGAGATCATCGCCCGCGCGATCAAGCAGGGTGCTTCGAAGGCGAAGCAAGGGAAGTGAACAGGAGGCGGGGAGGCGGGGAGACGTAAGAAAGGAAGTAAGAAAGAAAGTCTCACCACCAAGACACCAAGTAGAAAACGATTGCGCGCCAAGGGGTGCGCGAAGGCAGGCTCGTTCTTCTTTGCGCTGCCTTTGCGGCGCAGCCCCTCGCTTTGCGAACTAGTGGCGAAGCTTTGCTTCGCCAAAAGCTGGGCCGATTGGCCGAGCGTCGGTGCCTTGGTGGTGAAGCCTTTTTCCTCCCCGCCTCCTGTGATCTCTCTTTCGGCCGGACGGATCGAGGAGCGCATGACGACACTTGAGCTTCACGTCGGCGACATCACGGCGCTCGCGGTCGATGCGATCGTGAATGCGGCGAACGAGGCGCTGCGCGGCGGCGGCGGCGTGGATGGCGCAATTCATCGCGCGGCCGGGCCGGAGTTGATGACCGCATGCATCGCGATCGGCGGCTGCCCCACCGGCGAGGCGCGCATCACGCCCGGCTTCCGCCTGCCGGCGAAATACGTGATCCACACCGTAGGGCCGATCTGGCGCGGCGGCGGCGCCGGCGAAGACGCTTTGCTCGCCTCTTGCTATCGCGAATCGCTGAAGCTTGCCGCCGCGCATGGCGTGGCGAGCATCGCGTTCCCCGCGATCTCCACCGGCATCTACGGCTTCCCGCCCGAGCGCGCCGCGCCGATCGCGGTGGAAGCCGTGCGCGCGCACGCCGCCCCTTCGCTGCGCCGCGCGATCTTCTGCTGCTTCAGCGAGGCGGCGGCGGCGCATTATCGGAACCCCCTCGCCGGCCGACGCTAAGCATCGGCATGGCGAGAGGGGTAAGGGGTGAGGGGAGGTCCTTTGGGCGCGAAGCCGCTGTGCGCTGGGTATTCTCCCCCTCATCCCCTTGCACCTTCGCCCCACGGCGAAGGGGAATAGGCTTGCGCTACATCAAGGCTCGGGCACGATACGGCCTGTAGCAACGCGCCCTGACACCGGGACCCATCCGCGCAATGTCCGTCCGCAATCTCGACGCGCTGTTCCATCCGAAAAGCGTGGCCATTGTCGGCGCTTCCGAGCGGCCGGGCTCGATCGGTGCGGCGGTGACGCGCAACGCGCTGGCCGGCGGATTCGCGGGGCCGATCCATCTCGTCAATCGCAAAGGCGGCACGATCATGGGCCGCGCCGCCGTGAAGCGCGTGCGCGATCTCGCAACGCCGCCGGACCTCGCGGTGATCGCGACGCCGCCCGAAACGGTGCCGGGCCTCATCGGCGAATTCGGCCGCGCCGGCACGCGCGCCGCCGTCGTCATCACCGCCGGCTTCGGCGAAGGCGGCAACGCCGAGGGCGCGCGCCGCCGCCAGGCCGTGCTCGACGCGGCGAAGCCGCATCTGCTGCGCGTGGTGGGGCCGAACTGTGTGGGCTTCCTCGCCCCCGCGCTCGGCCTCAACGCGAGCTTCGCGCCGGCCTCGCCGCCGGCCGGCAAGATCGCGTTCGTGGGCCAATCGGGCGCCGTGCTCGTGGCCGTCATCGATTGGGCCGCGGATCGCGGCATCGGTTTTTCCTATCTCGTCTCGATGGGGAACATGGCCGACGTCGATTTCGGCGACGTGATCGACTATCTGGCGCTCGACGGCGAAACGCGCGCGATCCTGCTCTACATCGAGGGGCTTTCCGAAGCGCGGAAATTCATGTCGGCCGCGCGCGCCGCCGCGCGACTGAAGCCCGTCGTCGTGCTGAAGGCGGGCCGCGACACCGAAGGCGCGCGCGCCGCGAAATCGCACACCGGATCGATGGCCGGCTCCGACGCGGTTTACGACGCCGCGTTCCGTCGCGCCGGCATATTGCGCGTGTACGGCCTCGGCGAATTGTTCGATGCCACCGAGGTGCTCGGCCTCGCGCGCGCGCCGCGCACCGACGGCCTCGCGATCCTGACCAACGGCGGCGGCTTCGGCGTGCTCGCGACCGACGATCTCGGCTCTGTCGGCGGGCGGCTCGCGAAGTTCGGCCCCGAGACGATGGCGGCGCTCGACAAGGTGCTGCCCTCGACGTGGTCGCACGCCAACCCCGCCGACATCATCGGCGACGCTGACGCGCAGCGCTATCTGGCGGCGCTCGGCCCGATCGCCGCCGACCCCGACGTGGGCGCCGTGCTGGTGCTGAACGCGCCCACCGCCCTCGCCTCTTCCGAGGACGCGGCCAAGGCCGTGGCCGGTTCCGGCATCGCCGAAAAAGTGCCGCTGCTCGCCTGCTGGATGGGCGGGCGCAGCGCCGATGCGGGCCGCCGCGTGCTCGAGAAGGCTGGCATCGCCGCGTACGATACGCCGTTGCGCGCCGTGCGCGCGTTCCGCCACCTCGTCGAATTCGGCAAGAGCCAGGCCGCGCTGATCGAGACGCCGCCCTCGATCCCGGCCGAGGCGCCGCCCGACCGCGCCAAGGCCGAGCGCATCATCGCCGGCGCACTGGCGGACAAGCGCAGCGTATTGACCGAGCCCGAAGCCAAGGACGTGATCGCCGCCTACGGCATTCCCACCGTGCCGACCGAGGTGGCGCGCGACGAGGTGGAGGCCGTGGCCGCCGCCGAACGGCTCGGCTATCCGGTGGCGCTCAAGATCCTCTCGCGCGACATCTCGC
>CAYZSG010000208.1:0-9585 GCA_964481045.1 uncultured Candidatus Odyssella sp.
CGTGCGCCTTCAACAGCTTCAGGCGCCGCGCCGAGAGCAGGTGATAGGTGCCGGGCGTGTGGGGGCAGTTCACCGAGACCACGTCCATGTGCGCCAGCATCTGGTCGAGGCTCTCCCAGTAGGTCGCCTCGAGCTCCTGCTCCACGTCGGGGTGGACGCGCTTGCGGTTGTGATAGTGCACCGACAGGCCGAAGCCCTTCGCGCGCCGCGCCAGCGCCTGGCCGATGCGGCCCATGCCGATGATGCCGAGCCGCTTGCCCCAGATGCGGTGGCCGAGCATCGTCGTCGGGCCCCAGCCGGTCCATTTGCCCGAGCGCATCAGCCGCTCGCCTTCCGAAAGGCGGCGCGAGACGGCGAGGATCAGCGCCATCGTCATGTCGGCCGTGTCCTCGGTGAGGACGCCGGGCGTGTTCGTGACGGTGATGCCGCGCTCGCGCGCCGTGGCGAGGTCGATGTGGTCCACGCCGGTGCCGAACGAGGCGATCAGGCGGAGCTTCTGCCCGGCCTGGGCGAGCACGCCCTTGTCGATGCGGTCGGTGACGGTGGGCACGAGCACGTCGGCGAGCTTGGTCGCCTCGATGAGCTCGGCTTGCGACATGGGCTTGTCGTCGCGGTTCAGCCGCGTATCGAACAGCTCCATCATCCGGGTTTCGATGACGTCGGGCAGCTTCCGCGTCACCACCACCACCGGCTTGGATTGAGGCATAGGGCCGTCCCTGGGGGGCTTTTTGTTGACCAACGGCCCGGCGAGCGGGCGCGAAGCCAAATGGGCCTCGCGACGAGGGCCGTTGGCGTTGCGGGTTTGGGTAGCAAGGGCGGGTGGGCTTGTCCAGCCGCCCCGGCCCCGCCGCAAAGCCGCAGCCAAGATGGACTCTTGACGCCGAGTCGCGACGGATTCATGAAGCGTCCGTGTTCGAGAGTCGTTCCCCCGGCGCCCGGGGCTTTCTGGGGCGCCGACCGGGCGAGTCCGCCCGTATAGAAGGCATGGGGGTCAAGCGGGCAGCACTTTTCCTGTTCCTGGCCGCTGCCGGTCTTTCCGGCGGCGCGTATGCGCGCGCCGAGGGCAATCTGCCGCGCTTCGCTTCGCTCCGGCACGACACCGTCCACGTGCGCGCCGGGCCGAGCCAGGATTTTCCGATCCGCTGGACCTATCAGCGCCAGGGCCTGCCGGTGCAGATCCTGCGTGAATACGACCATTGGCGCTTCGTGCGCGATTTCGAGGGCGGCGAGGGCTGGGTGCATGCCAGTGGATTGCGCCGCCAGCGCACCGTGCTCGTCACCGGCGCCACGCGCGTCTTGCGCGCCGAGCCGGTGGAGCATGGCAAGCCGGTGGCGCGGCTCGAGACCGGCGTCGTCGCCAGGCTCGAGAAGTGCGAGCGCGTCTGGTGCCGCCTCTCGGTGAAGGGCTACAGCGGCTGGGTCAGGCAGCAGGACGTGTGGGGCATCCGGCCCGGCGAAAGGCTGGAATAGATGATCCGCTTCCTGCTGCGCTGGACTCTTTACCTGGCGCTGGCGGGCGGGCTCGTGATCGGCGCCGCCGCGCTATACTACAGCCACGATCTGCCGCCGCTCGAAGGCATCCACGAGGTCAAGCGCCGCCCGCTCGTGACCGTGCAGGGACCGGATGGCCGCGTGCTCGCCACCTACGGCGACCTCTATGGCGAACCGGCGAAGCTGTACGACCTGCCGCCCCACGTCGTCCGCGCGGTGATGGCGATCGAAGACCGCCGCTTCTACGGCCATTGGGGCGTCGATCCGATCGGGCTCGCGCGCGCCGCCGTGGCGAACATCATGAGCGGCCGCATTCGCCAGGGCGGCAGCACGCTTACGCAACAGCTCGCCAAGGTCGCGTTCCTGACGCCGGAGCGCAGCTTCGGCCGCAAGTTCCGCGAAGCGCTGCTGGCGCTGCGTATCGAGGACCGGTTCACGAAGGACGAGATCGTCACGTTCTATCTGAATCGCGTCTATTTCGGCTCGGGCGCCTACGGCATCGAGGCGGCGTCACGGCGCTTCTTCAATCACCCCGCGCGGAACCTCACGCTCTACCAGGCCGCGATGCTGGCGGGCCTGCTGCGCTCGCCCTCGCGCGACAATCCGCACGCCGATCCCGAGCGGGCCGAGGCGCGCACTGCCGTGGTGCTGCGCGCGATGGTCGCGGCGGGGCACATCAGCGAGGCGCAATACAAGGCCGCGCTCATAACGAAGACGGCCGTCACGCCGCCGCCGGAACTGAGCGGCCCGCGCTATTTCACCGACTGGATCGTCGATCAGCTTCCGAACTACGTCACGCTCGGCAACGACGACCTCGTGATCCGCACGACGCTCGACGGCGAATTGCAGGACGAGGCCGAGCGCGTGCTCGCCGCGGCGCTCGCGAAAGAGGGTCCGGCGATGGGCGTGCGCCAGGGCGCCCTCGTGGCCATGGCGCCCGACGGCGCGGTGAAGGCGATGGTCGGCGGCGCCGACTACAAGGCCAGCCAGTTCAACCGCGCCACGCAGGCGCGCCGCCAGCCGGGCTCCACGTTCAAGCTGTTCGTGCTGCTGGCCGCGCTCGAATACGGCTACAAGCCCGCCGACCGTTTCCTCGATGCGCCGATCACGCTCGGCAAGTGGCGCCCCCGCAACTATCGCGACCAGTATCTCGGCCAGGTCACGATCGGCGACGCGATCGCGCTCTCGCTGAACTCGGTCGCGGTGCGCATGAGCGAGGCGGTGGGCCGGCGGCGCGTGGCGGCGATGGCCGAGCGGCTCGGCATCCGCGGGCCGATCCAGCGCGACGCGGCGGTCGCGCTGGGCGTCAGCGAAACCAGCCTGCTCGAATTGACCGGCGCGTTCGCCGTGCTCGCCAACAAGGGCCGCGCGGCGATGCCCTACGCGATCCTCGAGATCCGCAATCGCAAGGGCGCGATCGTGTTCAAGCGCCGCCATGCGCCGGGCGCGCGCCTGCTGCGCGACGACGTGGTGCGCGACGCGCACGGTGTGCTCAACGCGGTCACGACGCGCGGCACCGCGCGCCGCGCCGGCTTGCCGCAGCCTGCCTACGGCAAGACCGGCACCTCGCAGGATCATCGCGATGCCTGGTTCGTCGGCTACACGAGCGCGCTCGTCGCCGGCGTGTGGTTCGGCAACGACGACCGGAAGCCGATGAAAGACGTGACCGGCGGCGAATTGCCCGCGCGCGTCTGGGGCGCCTTCATGCGCGCCGCGCTGCCCGGCGCGAACTTGAAGCAGCTCGATTCCGATCAGGACGAAGGCCCGGCGCCCGCCGCGCGGCGGTAGCCTGCTGCTACTCCGCCGCGGCCAGCGCGGGCTTGGGCTTGGCGATCAGAAGGCGGAACGCGATGAAGCCCACGATCGAGCAGATCAGAACGCCGGTGACGAGCGTGATCTGATTGCCGGTATGAAACCGCGTCACCACGGTCGAGATCACGGCGCCCATCATGAATTGCACGAAGCCGAGCAGCGCCGAGGCCGCGCCCGCCTTGGTCTGATAGGGCGCGATGGCGCCGGCGGCGGCATTCGGGAACACGAAACCCGCGCCATACATGAACAGCATCATCGGGCCGATGATGGCCGCGGGCGCGTCCACGCGCGCCCAGCCGAGCGCCGCGAGCAGCGCGGCGGCGCAAACCTCGATCGCGAGCCCGATGGTGATCAGCGTGTTGGCGCCGACCCGCCCGTGCAGCCGCCCGATCGTGAAGGTGCCGGCCACGAAGCCGAACACGATACCGAGGAACCAATAGCCATAGTGCCCAATGCGCACGCCGAATTGCTCGATCAGCACGAAGGCCGAAAGCGAGTGGAACGACAGCATCGCCGCATAGGTAAAGCCGGTTGCCGCGACATAGGCGATGAACGTGCGCTCGCCGAGGAACAAGAGGTAGTTCTCGGCCAGCCGGCGCGGGCGCACCGCGGCGGGGTCGCGCCACTTGTTGGTCTCGTCGAGCACGAACAGGCAGCCGATGAACGCGACGACGCCGAAGCACAGCAGCGCCACGAAGATCGCGCGCCAGCCGAACGCCTCGACGAGCAGGCCGCCCATGATCGGCGCCACGCCGGGCACGAAGCCCATCACCGTCGACATGTAGGCCAGCACTTTGGCCGCGCGCTCGCCGCCATAAACGTCGCGCACGATCGCGCGCCCCACCACCGGGCCGGCACAGCAGCCGATGCCCTGCAGGAAACGCGCGGCGATCAGCTCGTCGATGCTCTGCGCGAAGACGCACAGGATCGTCGCCGCCGTGTAGATGGCCACGCCGCCGATCAGCACCGGGCGCCGGCCGAAGCGATCCGAGAGGGGGCCCGCGATGAGATGCGTCACCGCGAAAGCGACGACGAACACGCTGAGCGTGAGCTGCGCCGCGGCGCTCGTCGTGTTGAACGCCGCCGCGAACGTGTTGACCACCGGAATCGCGATATCGACGCTGAGCGCGGCGAACGCGACGAGGATGGTCAGCAGTGCGAGGCGGGGGAGATCGGCACGGGCGGGCATTGCAGGCTTGTAGCGCGCCGCCGCCGCACGTGCCGGAAACAATCGCCGCAACCGCCCGGCGCATTCGCGCCGCGATCATGCGCCAAGCGCATGACTTGGCGAGGTTTTGCTCACGGTTTCGTCATAACGCGCAGCGCGCGGTCAATCGATGGCGCGGTCCGCCTTCCAGCGCTCCATTGCCGCGTAAACGCTCTCCGAAGGAAACGGAAAGCCGGGCGTCTCGAAGCGCTCGACCTTGCGCGCGCCGGGCGCCACCAGCAGCACGAGCACCTCGCCGCGCCGCGTGTCAGCCACCACGAACGCGCCGCCCGCCGCGCATTGTTGCGCGCAGGCGGTGCCGACGACGATCTGCCCGGCATGGCGCACGAGCAGATCGGGCTTCGCGGTCGCCGCCTCGAACGCGGCGCGCCGGGCACCGAGCAGCCGCTCCAGCACCGGCGCCATCTGCGGGTGGGTGTGAAGATCGCGTGCATTCGCGAGGCCGCCGCGCCAGACCAGCGAGATGTCCGCCGATTGCGCGAGGGCGGGGGAGGCGAGTAGGAGAAGGACGAGTACGGCGACAGATTTCATGCGCGGCAGGCTACCTCCGCCGCGCCAGAAGCAGCAAGCCTATCTCTCTTCGCCATCACCACATCGTCATCCCGACCAAAGCGAGGCGTCGGTCGGGATGACGCGGTTGAAATGAAAGGCGCCTCAGCGTCCGCTGCGCCGCGCGGGGAAATCGCCGGCGTGCTCGGCAGCGAGCAGGGCCTGTTTCTTCTTGAGTCCCCAGCGATAGCCGCCGAGGCCGCCGTCCTCGCGCACGGCGCGATGGCAGGGCACGAGGATCGAGACCGGGTTGGTGGCGCAGGCGCGGCCCACCGCGCGCTGCGCCCTGGGCGCGCCGAGCGAGGCGGCAAGCTCGGAATAGGTGCGCGTCTGGCCGAGCGGGATCTCGGTCAGCGCCTGCCACACGCGGCGCTGGAACGCCGTGCAGCGGATGTCGAGCGGCAGCGCCGACGCCGGCTCGGCGCCCTCGATCCGGCGCAGCACCTCGTCGAGCCACTGGCCGAGCCGGCCCGCGTCCTCGCGAAACGTCGCCGCCGGGAAATCAGCTTTCAGCTCGGCCACGAGCTTGCCCTTGGAGTCGCCGAGCGCCACGAAGCACACGCCCTGCGGCGTCGCCGCCACCAGCACCTCGCCGAGCCGCGAGCGGCCGAACGCATAGCCGATCGCGGCGCCGGCGCCGCCCTTCCGGTAGGTGGCCGGCGTCATGCCGAGCGTGGCGTGCGCGGTCTCGTAGAGTCCGCGCGAGGAGCCGTAGCCGGCGCCGTAGAGCGCCGAGCTCACCGCCTCGCCCGAGCGCAGCAGCGCCTTCACCTTCGCCACGCGCCGCGTCTCCGCATATTGGCGCGGCGAGACACCGGTCGCGCGCTTGAAGATCTTCTGGAAGTGCGTGGGGCTGATGCCGACGGCGCGCGAAAGCTCTTCGAGCGTGGGCGGGCTGTCCTCGGCCGCGTCGATCATCGCGCAGGCGTGGCGCACGGCTTCCATCTGCGCGGTGGCGAGCGTGGCGGTGCCATTCATGCGGGTCTCCGGAGCGAGCATCGTGTCGGGCATGGCGGTTCTCGTCGGTTTCGCATTCATCTGCCGCCAACCTAGGTTTCCCGCCGCGTCCCTTCTATCCGAAGCTTGCGCCCACCAGCAGCAGCGTGGAGCCGTGCACGCGCAGCCACGCTTCGGCCTCCGCGCGGTGCGGCGTGAGCCGGTCCACCGTGGCGCGGAAGCGCGGGCCGTGGCTCATGTAGACGAGGTGCGAAACCTCGTGCGCCACCACGTAGTCGAGAACGAAGTCGGGCGCCAGGATGAGGCGCCACGAATAGTGCACGCGGCCGTCGCGCGCGCAGCTTCCCCAGCGCGAATGCGTGTCGCGCACGAACACGCGCGCCACCGCGCGGCCGGCCTCGGCCGCCTTGGCGCGCGTGCGCAGATCGAGCAGCGACAGCGCTTCGCGCCGCAGCCAATCCTCGAGCCGGCGCGGCAGGTGCTCGGCGGCGCCGGTCACGATGATGGCGTCCGCGACGCCACCGCTATCGCCGATGCCTTCGCGCCACACGCCGCCCCGGGCCGCGGGGCGGTGCTCGATGCGGTGCGGCCGGCCGCGCAGCGGGATCACCGCGCCGTGCACGAACGGCACCGGCTCGGGCAGCCGCGCATAGGCATTGCGCAGCCAGATCGCCTTCTCGGCGACGAAATCGAGGCCGGCGGAAAGCCCGGCACGGGCGGGAAGCGTGAGCACGGCGCCGCGGCGCGGCACGTCGATGCGCAGCGAAATCCGCCGCGCCGCCCGGTTTCGCTTCACCGTGAGCGGGATCGTGAGGTCCTCGAACTCCAGCGCGCTTTCGCTGATGCGGACGCGGGACATGCGGCGATTCTAGCCGATGCGCCGCCAAGCACCAACACGGACGAACACGGACAGGTCGACTGTCCGCGCCCGTCCGTGTTTCTCGAGGCCCGCTCAGTTCATGCAGGCCGGCAGCGGCTTCGCGAAGGCGTAGGACATCGCGTAGGCGCCCCACTCGCGCGAGTTCACGCCGTTCTTGGCCGCGGCGGCGAAGCGCTTGCAGCCCTCGTCGGTGTAGGTCGTCACCTCGCCGCCCGCATCCTGCAGCACGCCGGCATGCTTCGCGGCGGTGCAGGTGTTGGAGTCGGTCGTGTAGCGGCCGTCGCCATAAACCGAACCGGCGCTCTTCATGCGCTGCTCGCTGCATTTGCAGCGCCAGGTCTGGCCCGGCTTCATCTGCGCGAACACCGACATCGAGAACGGACAATCCGCGAGCGGATCGTCCTTGGTCTGCACTTCGCAGGCCGGGGCGTCCTTGACGAAGTGGTAGGTGCGCCCGTACGGGCCGTAGTTCGAGCTCTGCACGCCGTTCTTCGCATTGCTGCGGAAGATCGGGCAGCCCTCGGAGAGATAGACCGTCACCTCGCCGCCGGCGGCGGGCGCGGCGCCGGCATGCACCGCGGAGCGGCAGACGTCGGAATCGATCGTATAGCGCGCCGTGCCCCACACGGTGCGGCCGCCCGACAGCGCGGGGCAGGTGCACTTGATCGATTCGCCGTTCTTCAGGTTGAAATAGCTCGACATGTTGCCCGGGCAGGGCGAACTCTGCGCCTGCGCCGCGGGCGCGATGGTGAACGCAAGGCCGAGGACCGCCAGAAGGCGGGCAGCAAGCTTCAGCATTATGGTACTCCCCAAGTTGGCGCGCCGGCCGGTTGAGTCCCCGGGTGGCCGCGCGCATCGTCGGCACTGTCGCATCGCCTCGCGCCGCGTGCAATCCGCAGTTTCCCGGTGCTCAGAAATACATGATGAAGAACACCGCCGCGACGACGCACAGGCAGGCCGCCGCGTAATTCCAGCGGATCGGCTCGCCGAGATAGAACAGCGCGAACACGGCGAAGGCCGCGAGCGCGATCACCTCCTGGATCACCTTGAGCTGCGCCGCGGTGAACGTGCCGTGGCCCAGGCGATTCGCCGGCACGGCCAGAGTGTATTCGAAAAACGCGATGCCCCAGCTGATCAGCACCACCTGCCACAGCGGCCAATCCTTGTGCTTCAGATGCCAATACCAGGCAATCGTCATCAGGATGTTGGAGGCGGAGAGCAGCAGCACGGTGGCCATGGATTCTTCCCCGGAATGCGGCGGCGACGCTCGATGAGCGCGGCGCGCCTGTCAATTCGCGCCGGCGCAGGTCCATACGCCGGGGAGGCACTTGCGTTGCCGCGCGGAGGTGATATCAGCGCCGCCATGGCCTGGCTGCGCTCGCCCATCTTCTACGGCATCCTGCTGCTGTGCGCGGGCGCGGTGCTGCGGGCGATTCTCGCGGTGCCCGAAACCTCGCAGGCGATGACGCCCGATCAGGTGCGCCGCGCGCTCGAATATCAGCGCACCGAGCGGCCGATCCTGGCGCTGGAGCCGCGCTATCGCCCCTACGCCTTCGCGTTCCTGTTCTCCGCGTCGGCGGCCGAGATGGAGGCGGTGAAGCGCACGATCGATTCCGAGCTCGCCGAGCGCGAGGCGGTGAAAGAGCGCGGCCTCGCCGGCGTGCCCGAATATGCGATCGAATCGCTGGCGGCGCCCGATATCGTGCTGATGGCGCTCGGCGCCGCGTTGCTCTTCCGCGGGCTGGCCTTCGTGCTCGCGCTCGGTTTCGGCATCGGCGGCTTCCACCAGATGATGATGCAGTCGGGCAAGCTCACCGGCGCGCCGAGCGAGTTCTATCTGGCCGATATACTCGCCGCGCTGGCCTGGTGCGCGGTGTTCTGGGCGCTGCGCGCGTTCTACGAGGGAAGGCTCAAGACCTAGCCCCTAGCAAAGCGCCGCCGCGGCGCCAATATTGCGCGTCTCGCCATCGGAAAAGCCCATGCTCAATCCGCTCGAACTCCTCGCCGATCTCCTGAAGCGCGCCAAGGCGGCCGGCGCCGACGCCGCCGATGCGCTTTATGCGGAAACGGATGCGCTGTCGCACGGCCAGCGCCTCGGAAAGATCGAGAAGCTCGAGCGGGCGGAGGCGCGCGATCTCGGCCTGCGCGTCTTCATCGGCAAGCGCCAGGCCAGCGTCTCCTCCACCGAGCTCACGCCGGCCGCGGTCGCGGCCCTCGCCGAACGCGCGGTCGCGATGGCGCGCGCCGTGCCGGAGGACGAGTTCTGCGGCCTCGCCGAGCCCGGCGAGATCGCGCGTACAGTGCCCGCGATCGACATGTTCGATCCCGCCGAGCCCACCGCCGAAGAGCTCATCGCGCGCGCCCGCGCGGCCGAAGAGGCGGCGCGCGCCGTGAAGGGCGTCACCAATTCGGAGGGCGCGGAGGCGAGCTGGGGCGCCTCGCGCGTCTGGCTCGCGGCCAGCAACGGCTTCTCGGGCCACTACCGGCGCAGCTCGCACAGCGTTTCCGCCTCGGTGCTGGCCGGCGAGGGCACCGGCATGGAGCGCGACTACGAATGGCACAGCGCGGTGTATGGCCGCGATCTCGAGGATCCCGCCGCGGTCGGCCGCCGCGCCGGCGAGCGCGCGGTGAAGCGCCTCAGGCCGCGCAAGATGGCGACCGCCAAGGT
>CAYZSG010000209.1:0-9561 GCA_964481045.1 uncultured Candidatus Odyssella sp.
ACGGCACCAAGATCGGGTTCGACCTGCCACTCACGCGCGCGGTCGCCGATGCGGTGCCGATTCCGGTCATCGCCTCGGGCGGCGTCGGTACGCTGGAGCATCTGGCGGAGGGGGTGCGTGAGGGGCACGCCTCGGCCGTGCTCGCGGCCTCGATCTTCCACTTCGGCACGTTCTCCATCCACCAAGCCAAGGCTCACATGGCCAAGGCGGGCATTCCGGTAAGAATGTAGCCGATTCAAATTCTTACCGCGCAACATGAGCGCAGCAAAGTTCATCTCGCAATTGCGAGATAGGCGAGGCGAAATGGCAGGCGCAGTGCACACTGTCGAGATTCTGGAACGACTGTTCTCAGTGATAGAAGGCCGCAAGGGCGGCGATCCGGCCTCATCCTACACGGCGAAGCTCCTCGCCGACGGCAAGCCGAAGATCGCCAAGAAGCTCGGCGAGGAGGCGACGGAAACGATCATCGCCGCCACGGCCGGGACGCCGGCGGAGGTGGCGCGCGAGAGCGCCGATCTGCTTTATCACCTGCTCGTGCTGTGGGCCGCCGCCGGGGTAAAGCCGGCCGAGGTCTGGGCCGAGCTCGCGCGCCGCGAGGGCACGTCGGGCTTGGCGGAGAAGGCGGCGCGGCCGAAATCCTGACCCAAAACGGCGTAAGCCGAATCCCAATCGGCATTGAGGAAAACAACGATGGCCTACGATCCGAACAACATCTTCGCGCGGCTGCTGCGCGGCGAGATCCCGTGCAAGAAGGTGTTCGAGAACGCGCACGCCCTGGCATTCCACGACATCCGCCCGCAAACCAAGGTGCATGTGCTCGTCATCCCGAAGGGCGCCTATGTGAGCATGACCGACTTCGCGGCCAAGGCATCGGCGGCCGAGATCGAGGGCTTCGTGCGCGCGATCGGCGAAACGGCGAAGCTGCTCGGCGTCACCGAGCCCGGCTATCGCATTCTCGCCAATAACGGCGCACATGCGCATCAGGAGGTGCCCCACCTCCACATCCACATCTTCGGCGGCCAGCCGCTCGGCCGCATGATCAAGCCCGAGTGAAGCGCGCGCCGCGCCGCGATTCGCCGAGGGCGCACAATTCCTTTATAATATTTTGGTGACGCGCGCGCGATGGGCCGGGCGTCCGGCCGGTGCGCACGCCACCAAAACCAATTGGAGGAGCGCTCGATGGCGGACAAGGAAACTGGCGTCTATCGCATCACCGAAATCGTCGGCACCAGCAAGACGTCGTGGGAAGACGCCGCGAAGAACGCGGTCGAGACCGCGGCCAAAACGCTGCGCGACCTCCGCGTGGCGGAGATCACCAAGCTCGATTGCAAGGTCGATCGCGGCAAGGTCGTGGCCTACCGCGCCCGCGTTTCCCTGTCGTTCAAGTACGGCGGCAAGAACAATTGAGGCGCGGCGCGCGGAAAACCCTAGGCGGCCGGCGGCGACGCATTCCGCGCCTTCCGGCCGTTCCTGCCGTCACGTCAGCGCGTCGATCTCCTCGTCGGTGAGCGTTCCCGGCACGATCGTCAGCGGGATCGTGAGCTTCGGGAAGAACTTGCCGGTCAGCGCCGAGATCAGCGGGCCGGGCCCGCCGCGTCCGGTGCCGGCGGCGAGGATCAGGATCGAGATCGTCGGCTCCTCCTCGATGAGGGCGAGCAGCGCGTCGCGCGCGACCCCAGGGCGAATGAAGATCACCGGCGTTTTGCCCGAAAGCTTCACCACCTCTTCGGCGAAGCGCTGCATCATCGCTTCCGCCTCGGCGCGCTGCTCTTCCTCCATGCGGTCCGCCACCGCCTGCCAGGTGTGGCTCTCGGCCGGCTCGATGGCCGTGAACAGGGCCACGCGCCCGCCCGTGGCCTTCGCGCGCAGCGCGGAATAGCGCAGCGCCACGCGCATCTCGTCGGAACTGTCGACGACGACGAGGAAGATGCGCTCCTGCTGCTTGCGGCGCTTGGCCTTGGCCGCGGCGCTTTCGGTGTCGGCCATCGCGTCCTCCCCTCGTTATCCGCGCTGGAACAGGCGGCTTGCCGCCCAACCCGCGACACCGGCGAAGGCCACGGCGATGAGGCCGTAGCTGAAGCCGCGGTTCTGGGCGAAATCGAAAATCTCGGCCGAAAGCCCGACCTTGCTCACCGAGAGCGGCGTCGTGGCGGCGCTCACCACCTGCCCGCCTTTCACGAGATAGACGTTCACCGTATAGAGCCCGGTCGGCACGTTGGCCGGAAACACGATGTCGGCGCGGAACAGGCGCTGGCCGAGGAACCGGATCGTCGCCGTCCGCGCCTGAAAGAGGCCGTCGCGCTCCATGTTGCGCAGCAAGGCGCGGCGGAACAGCGCCACGGTCTCGGGCGGCAGGTTGCGCTCGGGCTCGAAGCGCAGCCGCTCGGCGCCGATCTGCTCGCGTTCGGCCACCGGCGGCGTGACGATCTCGTCGATCGGCTTGGTCGCGGCCACGGCGTAGTAGCCGGGCACCGCGCCGAACGTGACCGACTGCGTGTTGATCCACATGCCGTTCACCTGGCTCTTGCGGCGCACGACGATGTCGCCCTCGGGCCCGCGCACGGTCACGATCACGTCCCCTTCGCCGTCGACGGCGCCGAACAACAACACCTCGGCGCCGGCGAAGCCGGTGGTGATGGCCACGAGGTGACGCGAGAGATCGGCGATCACCTGCTGCGCGCGCGCGGCGGGCGATGCGAGCGCCGCTACCGCCAGCAGCGCCAGGACCAGCGCGGCACGCTGCCCCGCCATCACTTGCCCACCGCGATCGAGAAGAGATCGAGCGGCGTCGCCACCAGGTCCCAGGCGAGCTTGATCGCCATCGCCAGCACCATCGCGGCCAGCAGCCCGCGCAGGTATTCGCCGCGCAACAGCTGGCCCATGCGCGTGCCAATCTGCGTGCCGATCACGCCGCCGATGATCAGCAGGATCGCCAGCACCACGTCCACCGTATGCGTCGTGGCCGCCAGCAGCAGTGTGGTCGCGGCGGTCACGAACACGATCTGGAACTGCGAGGTGCCGACGACGGTCAAGGTCGGCATGCCGAACAGATAGATCATCGCCGGCACCATGATGAAGCCGCCGCCGATGCCCATGATCGCGGTAAGGATGCCGACGACGAAGCCGATCGCGGCCGGCGGGATCGCGCTGATGTAGAGCTTCGAGCGGCGAAAGCGCATGCGCAGCGGCCAGCGATGCACCCAGAAATGCTGGTGCAGCCGGGCCGGCGGGCGTGCGCCGCGCCGGCGTAGCACCGCGCGCGCGCTTTCGATGGCCATCATCGTTCCGACGACGCCGAGCAGCACCACGTAGGAAAGCTGAACGGCGAGATCGATCTGCCCCGCGCGCTGGAGCAGGCGGAACAGCAGCACGCCCACGCCGGTGCCGAGCACGCCGGCGACGAGCAGGACCATGCCCATGGTGACGTCGACATTGCCCTTGCGCCACTGGCTGACTGCGCCCGAGATCGACGAGGCCACGATCTGGTTGGCGCCCGAGGCCACCGCCACGGCCGGCGGAATGCCGATCAGGATCAGGGCCGGCGTCATCAGGAAGCCGCCGCCCACCCCGAACAGGCCGCCCAGGAACCCCACCAGACCGCCCAGGCCGAGCAGCATGAACGCGTCGACCGAGACTTCGGCGATGGGCAGATAGACTTGCATCGAACGGCGCGCGCCCCGGGGCCGGATTTTGCGCCTACCCTACGCGGCGCCTCCCGCCCTGCCAACAGCGATACGCGCAAATCCTCTCAATCGTGCAAAGGTTTCGCCGGTCCGGCCCGCGGTGCTAATCAGGGGCGCCGAACATCGCCAGAGGCCGCCCGCCATGAAGCGCAAGATCCTCGTCATGGGCCTGCCGGGCGCGGGCAAGACCACGCTCGCCAAGGCGCTCGTGCCGCTCCTGAACGCCGTCCACTTCAATGCCGATGCGGTTCGGGCCAACGTCAACAAGGATCTCGGTTTCGGCCTCGCCGACCGCATCGAGCAGGCGCGGCGCATGGGCTGGCTGTGCGACCGCGTTGTGGAAGCCGGCGCCTTCGCGGTCGCCGATTTCATCTGCCCGACGCCCGAGACGCGCGCGGCGTTCGGCGAGGCCTTCGTCGTCTGGGTCGACCGCATCAAGGAGGGCACCTTCGCCGACACGAACCGCATGTTCGTGCCGCCCGAGCGCTGCGACGTGCGCGTGACGGCCGAGGGCACGCCGGCCTATTGGGCGCACCGCATCCACGAGCAGTTGCTGCCCACCTTCAATCCGAAAGCGCCGACCGCGCTGTTCATCGGCCGCTATCAGCCCTTTCACGACGGCCACAAGCGGCTGATCGAAGAGGGGCTGAAGCGCACCGGCCAGGCCTGTATCGCCGTGCGCGACACGCACGGCACCGACGAGAAGAACCCGTTCGATTTCCAAACGGTGAAGGCGCGCATCGAAGCCGCGCTCTGGCAGCACCGCGGCCGCTTCGTCGTCGTGCCGGTGCCGAACATCAGCCACGTGTTCTATGGCCGCGACGTCGGCTACGCCGTCGAGCGCCTCGTTCTCGACGAGGCCACCGAGCAGATCACGGCCACCAGCGTCCGGCGCGAGATCGCGGCGTCCGAGCGCTAGCAGGGCGTGCCGGGTCGGCCATGCAGCATTTCGCCGTCGTCGCCATGCCACGGTCCGGGTCCACCCGGCTGTGCGAAATCCTGGGCCGCCATCCGGCGATCGCCTGCCAGCAGGAGATCTTTCACCCGCACGAGGTGCAGGCCTATCTTCCGCGCGATCGCGGCCTCGAGGTGATGGACCGGAGCCGGCGCGACGCGGATCCCGCTTCCTTCCTCGATCGGTTTCTGGATTTCGCGGAAGAATGGTTCCAAGGCCGCACGTGGCACGGCTTCAAAGTGCTGCTCAACGACAGGCAAGTCGGCGCCGCAACCCAGATCGTCTGCCCGAGCGCGCGATTGAGCAAGATCGTGCTGCGCCGCGACAACCTTTTCGCCTGCTACACGTCGCTCCGATTGGCGATTGAAACCGGCGTATGGCAGCGTTCCGGCGATGCGGTTCCTGCGAACCGCCAGCATCATCTCGTGTTCGACCGCGCGCGGTTCCTGGCTTTCGCCGGGCAAGAGCTGACGGCGCACGCCGCGATCCTGGAAGGCATGCGTCGGAACACGCACCGCTTCATCGAGCTCGAATATCGGGAAACGCTGACGCCGGTGGGCCTCGAACCGGTGTGGCGCTTCCTCGGTCTGCCGCCGATCGATGCGCCCGGCCCGCTCAACAAGGTGAACACGCGCCCGCTCTTGGAGTGCTACGCGGATCCGGACGAGGTCCGGCAAACGATGCGCGATCTCGGGCGCACCGAATGGCTCGGCGGCGACGATGCGCCGGGCGCGAACACCTGACGCCCGCGCCGCGCCCTACGGCTTCAGGAAGCCCACGATCTTGTAGACCTCCTCGAGGATCGGGTCGGCCATCGCGCGGCAGCGCTCGGAGCCGTCGCGCAGCACGGCGTCCACCGCGCCGGGATCGTTTTCGAGCCGTCGCATCTCGGCCGTGATCGCGCCGAGCTTGGCGACGGCGAGCTCGGTCAGAGCGTTCTTGAACGCCGAGAACTGCTTGCCGCCATGCTCCTTGGCCACCGCCGCCATCGACGTGTCGGCCAGCGCCGCGTAGATGCCCATGAGGTTGTAGGCCTCGGGGCGCTGGGCGCGCACCTCTTCGGAGGCCGGCGGCGCGTCGGGCACCGGGTGCGGGTCGGTCTTGGCCTTCCGGATCTTGTCGGCGATCTGCTCGGGGCTGTCGGTCAGGTTGATGCGCGAGAAATCGGAGGGGTCCGATTTCGACATCTTCTTCGTGCCGTCGCGAAGGCTCATCACGCGCGTCGCCTCGCCGAAGATCAGCGGCTCGGTCAGCGGGAAGAAGTCGAGGCCGTAGTCGTGGTTGAATTTCTGCGCGATGTCGCGGGTCAGCTCCAGGTGCTGCTTCTGGTCTTCGCCCACCGGCACATGCGTCGCCTTGTAAACGAGAATGTCGGCCGCCATCAGCGAGGGATAGGCGTAAAGGCCGAGCGAGGCGCTGTCGCGGTCCTTGCCGGCCTTGTCCTTGAACTGCGTCATGCGGTTCATCCAGCCGAGCCGCGCCACGCAGTTGAACACCCAGGCGAGCTGCGCATGGGCCGGCACCATGCTTTGCAGCATGATCTTGTGCTTGCGGGGGTCGATGCCGGCGGCGAGCAAGGTCGCGGCGCCGAGGCGCGAATTGGCGCGCAGGTCCTCGGGCTTCTGGAACATCGTGATCGCGTGCAGGTCGACGATGCAGTAGATGCACTCGAAATCCTTCTGCAGCGCCACCCAGTTCTTGATAGCGCCGAGATAGTTTCCGAGCGTGAATCCGCCCGAGGGTTGGATGCCCGAGAAGATGCGTTTCATGTCTGTCGGAGGATGCGTGGGTTGAAGAAAAGTCGCGCGAGATAGCCCCGCGGGCGCCGGGTGGTCAAGCCGAGCCGGGCGGGTGCCTCAATCGAAGCTCGGCGGCGGCGGCGCGCCCTTCTCTTCTTTTTTCCCGCCACGGCGGCGCTTCAGCATCTGGCGCAATTCGCCGAGATCGGCCGCCTTGAACAGCAGGCAGAGCCCGCCATAAACGAACATGCCGGCCGCCACCAGCGCGGCCATGCCCAGCACGCGCTCCCACACCGCGCCGCGGATCCACGGCGCCAGCGCCATCGCGAGCGGCACCAGCGCCACGGCCATCAGCAGCGCCGCCAGCACGAGGCGCGGCATGCGCGCCTTGATGCGCGCATCGAGCTTCCAGTGCCCGCGCCGCGCCAGCATGATGCCGAGAAGGCCGGCATTCACCCAGGCGGCCACGGCGGTGGCGATCGCGATGCCGAGGAAGCCCAGGGCCGGCCAGAGGCCGAACGGCGGCCACACGAGCACTACGGAAAGCACGATGTTCGTCAGCATCGAGGCGACCGAGTAGATCACCGGCGAGCGCGTGTCCTCGCGCGCATAGAAGCCGGGCGCGAACACGCGGATCAGCACATAGGCCGGCAGCCCAACCGAGAAGGCGGCGAGCGCCACGGCCGTGTCGTGCGCATCGGCCGGCGTGAAGCGGCCATACTGGAACATCACGATGCAGATCGATTCGGCCACCGCCACCAGCGCCGCCGCGGCCGGCAACGTCAGCAGCATCGAAAGCTCGACCGCGCGGTTCTGCAGCGACATCGCGATCACGGGCTGGGTGTGGATCCGGCGCGAAAGCTCGGGCAGTAGCGCCGTGCCGATCGCGATGCCGATCATGCCGAGCGGAAACTGATAGATGCGGTCGGCGAAATAGAGCACCGAGACGGCGCCGGTGATGAAGCTCGCGATGATCGTGCCGACGAGCAGGTTGATCTGAGTCATGCCGCCGCCGATGATGCCTGGCACCATCAGCTTCAGCAGCCGCTTCGTCGAAGCCGTGAAGTGCGGCACCGGCAGCGAGATGCGCAGGCCCGCCTTCCAGCACGCATAGCCGAGCCAGAGATACTGCGCGATGCCGGCGATCGCCACGGCCCAGGCCAGCAGGTGCCCCGCGCTCTTGAACCACGGCACCGCGAAAACGAGACCGAGGATCATGATCGCGTTGAGCAGGGTCGGCGCCGCCGCGGCCATCGCGAACTTGTAGTTCACGTTCAACACGCCGCTCATCAGCGCCACGATCGTCATCGCCACGAGGTAGGGAAGCGTCAGCCGCGTGAACAGAACGGCGGCCTCGAACAGCGCCGGCTGGTCGCGGAAGCCGGGCGCCAGCACGGTCACGATCGCTTCCATGAAGATCTCGGCGACGATCGTGAAGACGACGAGAATCAGCAGCAGCCACGACAGCGTGTTTCCGGCGAAAGCCAGCGCCGCCGGCTTGCCCTCCTTCTCGAGCTTCTTCGCGAACATCGGCACGAAGGCCGCCGAAAAGGCGCCCTCGGCCACGAGCCGGCGGAACAGGTTCGGGAAGCGGAATGCGACGACGAACGCCTCGACGATGCCGGTCGTTCCCAGCGCGCGCGCGATCAGGATGTCGCGCACGAAGCCGAGCGCGCGCGAGAGCAGCGTGTTGACGCCGACGATCAGCGACGAGCGGAGGAGGGCCATGCGGCGACGTTAGCAGGGAGACGGGGAGGCGGGGAGAACAAAGGAAAACGCCGGCGCGCTTATACACCCCGTTTCGTATCGAGGAGATTTCACTCCGCAGCCTTGACTTCGGCTGGCTGCTTGGCGGGCTCGGCGCCGCCGAGCGCTTCGAGCAGGCGTGCCTTCACCTGCTCCTGCTTGCGCTCGTGCTCCACCTTCATGCCGAACACGTCCTTCACGTAGAACACGTCCACCACGCGCTCACCGAAGGTGGAAACCTTGGCGCTCGTGATCTGCAGGCCGCATTCGGTCAGCGCGCGCGTCACATCGTAGAGCAGGCCGGGGCGGTCGCGGCCGTTCACTTCGATCACGGTCGCGAACCGGCTCGCCGCGTTGTCGATGAACACGCGCGGCGGCACCTGGAACACGTGCGCGCGCTTCGGCAGCGATTCGCGCCCCGCGAGCTCGCGGTTGAGCTTGATCGTGCCGGAAAGCGCGGCGGCGATGCGCGACCTGAGGCGCTCGAGGCTGGCCTCGTCCGCGAAAGGCCGGCCCTCGGCGTCCTGCACATAGAAGGTGTCGAGCGCCCAGCCGTTGGTCAGCGTGAAGATGCGCGCATCCACGACGTTCGCGCGCGTCAGCGCCATCGCGCCGGCGATCTGCGAGAACAGGCCGGCGTGATCGGGCGTGTAGATCGTCACCTCGGTCACCGAGCGCTTGGCGTCGTGGCGCGCATCCACGGCGATCTGCTCGCCGCTTCTGGCGGCGCGGCGCACCAGCTCGGCGTGGCGGAGCTGCGTGTCGGTGTCCTCGGAAAGCCAGTAGGCGGGATAGCCGCGCGCGAGATGCTCCTCGATCTCGGCGACCGGCCACCCCTTGAGGCGCTTGACCAGCGCTTCCTTCGCGCGGTCCACGCGCGCGGCCACGTTGGCGCCGGTGGGGGTTCCGGCCAGCACCTCCTCGGTGCGGAAATAGAGCTCGCGCAGCAGCGAGGCCTTCCAGTTGTTCCAGATCTTGGGGCTCGTCGCGCGCATGTCGACGACGGTCAGCACGAGCAGCAGCTTCAGGCGCTCGGGCGACTGCACGAAGGTCGCGAAATCCGCGATCGTCTTGGGGTCGTCGATGTCGCGCTTCTGGGCCGTCTTGCTCATGTCGAGGTGGTGCAGCACGAGCCAGGCGACATTCTCGGTCTCCTCGGGTGTGAGGCCGAAGCGCGGCCCGAGCACGTGCGCGATCTGCTCGCCGAGCTCCGAATGATCGCCGCCGCGGCCCTTCGCGATGTCGTGCAGCAGCAGCGCCACGTAGAGCACGCGGCGCGACGAAACCTTGTGCACGATCTCGGAGGCGAGCGGGTGATCGTCCTTCCGCTGCCCGCTCTCGATCTCGTGCAGGAGGCCGATCGCGCGGATCGTGTGCTCGTCCACCGTGTAGACGTGATACATGTCGTGCTGCATCAGCGCCACGACGCGGCCGAAAT
>CAYZSG010000210.1:0-9469 GCA_964481045.1 uncultured Candidatus Odyssella sp.
CGCTGATCCAGTATTTGCCTGAGAGCATGTACTGGTAGCCGTTGGCGATCAGGCGGCCGAGCGAGGGCTCGGTCAGCGGCATGCCGATGCCGAGATAGGAGAGCGTCGCCTCGAGCGCGATCGCGTGCGCGGTCTGGATCGTGCCGACCACGAGCAGCGGCGGCAGGCAGTTCGGCAGGATGTGGCGGAACAGGATGCGCGCGGGGCTGAAGGCGAGGCAGCGCGCGGCCGCGACGTATTCCTTGTTGAGTTCGACGAGCGCCGAGGCGCGCACGGTGCGCGCGTAATACGCCCACTGCACGATCACGAGCGCGAGGACGATCTTCTCGGCGCCGCGGCCCAGCAGCGCGAGCAGGATCAGCGCCACGAGCACGGCCGGGAACGAAAGCTGCACGTCGACGATGCGCATGACGAACGCATCCACGCGCCCGCCGGCATAGGCCGCGAACAGGCCGATCGTCATGCCGACCGTGAGCGCGATGAGGCCGCTGATCACGCCGACGCCGAGCGAGATGCGGAGGCCGTAGAGGATGCCGGAAAGCATGTCGCGGCCCTGGTCGTCGGTGCCGAGCCAGTGCGTGTAGCCCACGCTCGATTTGGCGCCCGGCGCCAGCAGATTGCCGAGGATGTCGAGCTGCCGAAGATCGTAGGGATCCTGCGGCGCCAGCAACGGCGCGAGCACGGCCGCGAGCACCACGAGGATCACGGCGGCCAGCGCCGCGAGCGCGATTCGGCTTTCGGCGAATTCGCGCCAGATGCGCAACCAATTCGCCTCGGCGCGGATCGGCGCCGCTTCGGTGGGAAAGGCGGCGTCGTGCGCGGCGCTCATGCCTTCGCCGCCAGCCGCACGCGCGGATCGAGCACCGAATAGAGCACATCGACCACCAGGTTGATGAAGACGAAGATCACGACGATGACCAGCAGGTATGCGACGATGACCGGCCGGTCGAGTTTGTCGATCGATTCGATGATGAGCTTGCCCATGCCCGGCCAAGCGAACACGGTCTCGGTGACGACCGAGAACGCGATCTGCGATCCGAGCTCGAGCCCGAGCACCGTCACGATCGGGATCATGATGTTCTTGAGCACGTGGACGAACACGACGCGGCGCATCGTGAGGCCCTTGGCGCGCGCGTATTTCACGTAGTCGAGCAGCAGGGTCTCGCGCATGCCGGCTCGCGCGAGGCGGATAACCAGCGCCAGCTTGAACAGCGCGAGATTGAGCGCCGGCAGGAACAGGTGGCCGAGACCGGTCCACGAGAACAGGCTGCTCTGCATGCCGAGGAACGAGGCGACCGGCCCCCGCCCGCCCGCCGGCAGGATTTGCAGCTCCACCGCGAACACCATGATCAGCATGAGCCCGACCCAGAAGGTGGGCAGGCTGAAGCCGAGGATCGAGCCGGCCATGATCGCTTTGGCTCCGCCAGAGTTCGGCCGGTAGCCGGCATACATGCCGAGCGGAATGCCGAGGCCCACCGCGATGACGAACGAGACGATGACGAGCTCGAACGTCGCCGGCATCCGCTGCAGGATGAGCTGGATCGCCGGTATGCCGAAAACGAACGACTTGCCGAGATCGCCGCCGAGCAGGTTCTCGACGAACGCCAGATACTGCGCCCACACCGGCCGGTCGAGGCCGAGCGCCGCTGCCACGCGCGCGCGCTCCACCTCGTCGGCCTCGTGCGAGACGAGGATCTCGATTGGATCGCCCACGACGTAGACGCCGAAGAACACGATCGCCGACATTGCGAAGAGCACGAGGATGCTCTGCATCAGGCGGCGGATGACGAAGACGGTCACGCCTGCGGCCCGGCAATAGTCGGCGCAAGCGCAAACTTCGTTGTCGTCCCGGGCGCTCCGCGGCGCGGCGCTCTTGCGCCGTGCTGCGGTGCAGACCCGGGACCTAGACGAGGCGCCGACACAGTGCGGTGTCCAAGCTTGGCTCCATCGCCTCGCATGGGTCCCGGGTTAGCAGCGCACCATGCCGCGCCAAGAGGCGCGCCATGCTGCGCAGCACCCGGGACGACATGAATGGTTATCGCGCGTCATCGCCGGCTGTTTCAGCCACCCCGCCCACTACTGCGGCCGGACGAACTGCGCGAGCGTGTTCTCGTCGGCGCGCGGGGCGTAGGTGATACCCTTGCGCGTCGCCCAAATGTTGATCTGGTAGTGCAGCGGAATCAGCGCCTGTTCCTTCATCGCCAGTTCGCTGGCCTGCCACAGCAGCTTCTCGCGCTTGCCGTCGTCGACGGTGGAGAGCGCCTGGTCGAGCAGCGCGTCCACCTCCTTGTTCGAGTAGCGCCCGCGATTGGAGACGCCGCGGCCCGGCCCCACCGTCGCGATCAGCGAGCGCAGCGGGTTCGAGACCTCGCCGGTGTCGGCGCCCCAGCCCACCAGCATCACGCTGAACGAGTATTTGGGGTTGCTGGCGTCCGACGCGAATTTCGACCACGGCAGGGTCGCCACCTGCGTGTCGATGCCGGCACGCGAAAACATCTGGCCCACGGCCTGCAGGATCTTCTCGTCGTTGAGATAGCGATCGTTCGGCCCATGGATCGTGAGCTTGAAGCCGTTCGGATAGCCGGCCGCGGCGAGCAGCTTCTTCGCCTGATCGGGATCGAACGGATCGGCTTTGAGGTTCGGGCTCACGCCGAAGAAGCCGTCGGCAAGCAGGCCGCCGGCCGGAATCGCCTCTTTCTCCATGAGGCGGTCGACAATGGCCGGGCGGTTGATCGCGAGCGACAGCGCCTTCCGCACGCGCGCGTCCTTCAGCGGATTGGGCTTAATCGGCTTGCCGTCCTTGTCCTGCACGAACGGTGATTCGTCGCGGAAGCTGTCGATATGCAGATAGATGATACGGTTGCCGACGATGCGGTGGAGCGTGATGTTCGCATCCGAGCGCAGCGAGGCGAGATCGGCGCTCGGCACCTGCTCGATGATCTGCACCTGGCCGGCGCGCAGTGCGGCCACGCGCGCGGCGTTGTTGGTGAGGATGCGCGCGGTCACCTTTTGCCAGTGCGGCTTCGGGCCCCAATGGGCGTCGAACCGCTCGAAGACGACGCGGTCGCCCGGAACGAACTCGACGAGCTTGAACGGCCCCGTGCCGATCGCGGCCTTGCCGCTGTTGAAATCGGCCGTCGGCGCCTCGACGAACTTCTTGTTGATGACGCGCACGTTCGAGAGATCGATCGGCAGCAGCGGCGCCGGCGCCTTGGTCTTGAAGCGGATCGTGTGCGGATCGACGACATCCACCTTGTCGATCGCCTGGGTGTTGAGGCGGAACGAGGACGGGCTGTTCGGCACCCACGGCACGCGCTTCAGGGTCGCGACGACGTCTTCGGCGGTGAAGTCGCTGCCGTCGTGGAACTTCACGCCCTTGCGCAGCTTGAACTCCCAGGTCGTGTCGTCGATCGTCTTCCACGATTCGGCGAGGCCCGGCCCCGGCCGCATCTTTTCGTCCATGTGCACGAGGCGATCGAAGATGTGCGAGGCGATGTTATTGTTGGGCGTGAGATTGTGGAAATGCGGGTCCGCTGAGGTCACGCTGGCGCTGATGCCCATGCTGAGCTCCTGCGCCGCGACTCCGGAGGCGAGCAGCCCGGCCGTGGCGAGGCCGAGCGCGGTCCGCCGCAATACTGCGATCATGTGGCTTGCTCCCTGATCCCTCGCGCGCCGATACGCGCGTTGGCGCATCCTATCGGCGCCCCGCCCGGCGCTCAACGGGCCGGGAGCCGCGCCGGCGCACTTGACGCCCCGGCCGTGCCGGCTCAAGTGGTTGCAGCCGGGCAGAGACTGCCCGGAGAGGAACCACCGCGCAGCGAAGTGCGTTTGCGATCCGACCTGATCGCTTGCGGCAAGGGCGGGACAACGGATGACCTTCGACCAGGCGGCGGCGCTCTCGATTCTGGGCGCCATGATCGTGCTGTTCGTCTGGAATCGGCTGCGCTACGACCTTGTGGCGCTGCTCGGCCTCGTCGTCGCCGTCGGCATCGGCATCGTTCCGCCGCAGAAGGCGTTCGACGGCTTCCGCGACCAGATCGTCATCATCGTCGCATCGGCGCTCGTGCTGAGCGCCGCGATCAGCCGCTCGGGCATCGTGCAGGCGTGGCTGCGCCCGGCCATGCCGCTGATGAAGACGGCGGGCGCGCAGATCACGATCCTCGGCACGATCGTGGCCGTGCTCTCCGCGTTCACGAAGAACATCGGCGCGCTCGCGACGTTCCTGCCGGTCGCCGTGCAGATGGCACGGCGCAACGGCTATTCGCCCTCGCGCGTGCTGATGCCGCTCTCGTTCGCGGCGCTGCTGGGCGGCCTCATCACGCTGATCGGCACCTCGCCCAACATCGTCGTCTCGCGCTTGCGCCAGGATCTCGTGGGCCAGCCGTTCACGATGTTCGATTTCGCGCCGGTGGGGATCGGCGTGGCGGTGCTGGGATTGCTGTTCCTCACCGTCGGCTGGCGGCTGCTGCCCGAAAAACGCACCGCGCGCACCGACCGCCCGTTCGAGATCGCCGACTACTCGACCGAGGTGCGCGTGCGCGAGGGTTCGCGCATGGCGGGCAAGACGGTGGCAGATCTCGAGCGCCTCGCCGATGGCGAGATCGCGGTGGTGGCACTGATCCGCGGCGATGGGCAGCGCTATGTGCCGGCCGCGAACTGGAGCCTCGGCGCGGGCGACATCCTGATGCTCCAGGCCGATCCCGAGCGCCTCAAGCAGATCACCGGCGAGGCCGAGCTCGACTTCGTGGCCAGCAAGAAGCCCGCCGAGGGCGAGGCGAAGCCCGGCGAGCTCATCATCTTCGAGGCGGTCGTCACGCCCGAGTCGGCGTTCGTGAACCGCTCCCTCCCCTACCTTCGCCTGCGCCAGCGCCACGCGGTGAACGTGCTCGCGCTGAGCCGCAGCGGCGAGGTGATCCGCGAACGCCTGCGCCGCGTGCGGTTCCAGCCCGGCGACGTCGTCGTGCTGGAGGGCCGCGAGGAGGACGTGATCGCGGCGATGACGGCGACCAACCTGCTGCCGCTGGCCGAGCGCAATCTTCAGCTCACCCAGGGCCGCCGGAAGTATCTCGCTATCGGAATCCTCGCGGTGGGCATGGCGCTGGCCGTCGGGCGCTTCGTTCCGACCGAGATCGCGTTCTTCGGCGCCGCGGTGCTCGTCGTGGCCAGCGGCGCGCTGCCGATCAAGGACGCTTACGACAGCATCGACTGGCCGCTGATCATGCTGCTGGCCGGGCTCATTCCGGTCAGCGACGCGCTGCGCACGACGGGCGTCACCGACCTTTTCGCGGGCGGCCTCGGCGCGGCCGTGCAGGGCTTGCCGGCGTTCGCGGCGGTGCTGCTGATCATGGTCGTCGCGATGCTGGTGACGCCGTTCCTCAACAACGCCGCGACCGTGCTCGTGCTGGCGCCGATCGCGGCCGGCCTCGCGCAGAATCTCGGCCTGCGGCCCGATGCGTTCCTGATGGCGGTCGCCGTCGGCGCGGGCTCGGATTTCCTCACGCCGATCGGCCACCAGTGCAACACGCTGGTCATGGGGCCGGGCGGCTACGGATTCGGCGACTATTGGCGGCTCGGCCTGCCGCTCTCGATCATCGTGGCGGTCGCCGGTACGGCGCTGATCATGCTCGTGTGGCCGCTGCGCTAGAGACTTCCTGCGCTTCCCCTCGGCACGCGGCCGAATTAGTGTCGGCGTTTCGCCACGGAACGCCGAATGACCCCGCGCCCCGCCACGGTCGAGATGCTGCGCCGCCTCGTCGCGTTCGACACGACGAGCCGCGACTCGAATCTCGCGCTCATCCATTGGGTGCGCGACTATCTCGCCGGCTACGGCATCGACTCGCGCCTCGTGCATGACGAGAGCGGCCGCAAGGCCAATCTGTTCGCCACGATCGGCGCGAACGGCAGCGGCGGCGGCATCGTGCTTTCCGGCCATACCGACGTGGTCCCGATCGACGGCCAGGAATGGAGCAGCGATCCGTTTGCGATCGAGGAGCGCGACGGGCGCCTCTACGGCCGCGGCACCTGCGACATGAAGGGCTTCATCGCCGTTGCGCTGGCGCTCGTGCCCGAATTCGCGAAGGCGCCGCTGGCGACGCCGCTCCACCTCGCCTTCTCCTATGACGAAGAGGTGGGCTGCATCGGCGTGCGCCGCCTCCTCGCCGACCTCGCCGCTTCCGGCATCCGGCCCGCGGCCTGCATCGTCGGCGAGCCCACGCACATGGAGGTGGTGCGCGCGCACAAGGGCAAACTCTCCTATCGCTGCCATGTGCGCGGCTTCGAATGCCACTCCTCGCTGGCGCCGCGCGGTGTCAACGCCGTGGAGTATGCGGCCGCGATGATCGCGCATCTCACCGCGATGGGCCGGCGTTTCGCGGCCGAGGGACCGTTCGACCGCGCGTTCGATATTCCCCACACGACCGTCCATGTCGGCACGATCCAGGGCGGCACCGCGCTCAACATCGTGCCCAAGGATTGCCGCTTCGATTTCGAATTCCGCCACCTGCCCGGCGAGAATCCCGAGGCGATGCTGCACGCGGCGCAGGGCTTCGCCGCGCGCGAGCTGGCGCCGGCGATGCGCGCGATCCACCCCGACACCGGCTTCCGCTGGGAGAAGCTCTCCTCATTCCCCGCGGCCGACACCAGCGAAGACGCCGAGATCGTGTCGCTCGCCAAGCGCGCGACCGGGCGCAATTCGGCCGGCAAGGTCGCGTTCGGCTGCGAGGCCGGGCTCTACGACGCCGCCGGAATTCCTACCGTGATCTGCGGCCCCGGCCACATCGACCAGGCGCACAAGCCCGACGAGTTCGTGGCGCTCGCGCAGCTCGCCGCGTGCGAGACGTTCCTGCGCCGCGTCGCCGCCGCCGCCTCGGGGTCCGCGCTGTGAACCGCCTGCCGCAGCTCTATCCCGTCGAGCTCGTCGCGCCCGACATCGCGCCTTACAAGGACGGCAACATCGGCATCGACTACGTTCACCGCTTCGCTTCGGGCGTACCGGGGCCGCACGTTCTTGTCACCGCGCTCGTGCACGGCAATGAGATCTGCGGCGCGATCGCGCTCGACTGGCTGTTCCGGCAGAAATTCCGCCCGGCGCGCGGCACGCTGACGCTCGCCTTCTGCAACGTCGTCGCCTACCAGCATTTCGATCGCGAGGCGCCCGGCGATTCGCGCTTCATGGACGAGGATTTCAACCGCGTCTGGTCACCCGAGCGCCTCGGCAGCAGCGGCAATTCGGTGGAGCTGCGCCGCGCGCGCGAACTGGTGCCGGTCGTCGAGGCGGCCGATCTGCTGCTCGACATCCACTCGATGCAGCACAAGACTCCGGCGCTCACGATCTCGGGCCCGCTCGAGAAGGGCCGCCGCCTCGCGCGCGAGATCGCGTTCCCGGCGCTCGTGGTCAGCGACGAGGGCCATGCCGGCGGCCGCCGCATGCGCGACTACGGCGCGTTCGGCGATCCGGCGTTGGAAGCGAATTCTCTACTAGTAGAATGCGGCCAGCACTGGGAAACGGCCAGCGAAACGGTCGCCAAGGAAACGCTCGTGCGCTTCCTCGCTCATGCCGGGGTTGCCGACGCCGCATGGGTGAAACGCCACCTGCCGAAGGCGAAGCCCGCGCGGCAGCGGCTCATCGAAGTGACACACGCCGTCACGATCAAGTCGCCCGAATTCCGCTTCGCCGAGAACTATCGCGGCCTCGAAGTGATCCCGAAGAAGGGGTCGGTCCTCGCCTACGACGGCACCGAGCCGGTGACGACACCCTACGACGAATGCGTGCTGATCATGCCGTCGCGCCGCCTTCTCCCCGGGCAGACGGCGGTGCGGTTGGGAAGGTATCTCAACTAGCGATTATTGTCTGTTGTCGTCCCGGGTGCTGCGCAGCATGGCGCGCACTTGCGCGGCATGATGCGCTGCTAACCCGGGACCAAGACGAGGCATAAACGCCATCCTTTGTCGCCGCCGCGCTGCGTCGGCGCATCGTTTGGGTCCCGGGTCTGCGTCGCACCATGGCGCGAAGAGCGTCATGCTGCGCCGCGCCCGGGGCGACAATTCATGGGAACTTGCGTCAGCTACTTGTTTCGCACCGCCCGCATCGCAACCGACACCGCGTGCGAATCCGCGTCGCCGCGCGCGTCGAGGCCGGCGACGGTGGCCGCCTGATCCGGCTCGGGGCGGTTTTGCGAGAGCTTCCACTTTCCCTCGACGCGCGTGAGCACGAGTTCGACGCCGACGATGCCTTTCAGCATCTGATCGATGAACGCGTCGGGCGCATCGGTGACTTTCCACGGCACGGCCGAGAAGCCCTCGTGCAGGTCGGTGAGGCGCGTGACGAGGCGGCGCAGCCATTCGGCGTCGTCGATGATTCGGAGCGTGCCGTAAGCGTGCACGGCGACGTAGTTCCAGGTCGGCACGACCTTCCCGTGTTCGCGCTTGGAGGGATACCAGTTGGGCGAGATGTAGGCCTGCGGGCCGTGGAAGATCGCCAGCGATTCCACGCCCTCGCGCACGCCTTTGCCGTGCGGATTGGGCCGCGCGATGTGGCCGGTGAGCGTGCCGTGCGGCGCGGGCGCGGGGTCCCACAGCGTCGGCAGGTGAGTGCCGATGAGGCCGTCGCCGCCGAGCGAAACCAAGGTCGCGAACGGATGCGCGCGCATGAATGCGCCGAGGATTTCGGGGCGCGATTCCTGGAAGTGCTTGGGGTTGTACATGGCGCTATCGGGGCGTTGATGGGGCCAGCCGATCATTCTCAATTGTCGTCCCCGCGCAAGCGGGAACCCATACGGCGTCTCCGCACAATTGGCTTCTGCGGTTCGCAGCCGTCGCCGGAGACATGGGTCCCCGCTTGCGCGGGGACGACAAACCCGGTGGCTAATTCTTCACCGCCGCCGCGTCGTCGATGACGAACTGCACGTCGTCGCGGCCGTTCCAGCGGTCGGCGCGGAGGTGGCCGGCGAGATGCAGCGCGCCGCCGCGATTCGCGACCAGCGCATTGCCGAGCGGCTGACCGACGCAGCGGAAGGCGATGGCTTTCAAGCGCCCGCCCCGCTCCAGCGGGATCGCGACGCGGAGATGCTGCTCGCCCACGGGATCGACAAAGCCGATACGCGCGGCCGCGAGCGCCAGGCGCGGCTCGGCATTGCCGACGCCGAACGGCGCGAGCCGCTCGAAATGCGCCAGGAGATCGCGCGTGGCGCCGTCGGCCGACACAGTCGCGTCGATCGTCAGCGGCGGCACGCCGCCGGCGGCGGCCACGGCCGGCGCGAGCCGCTCGGCTACGAACTCGGCGAACGCCTCGATCTTGTCTTCGGCCACGGTGAAGCCCGCGGCCATCTTGTGCCCACCGCCGTTCACCAGCAGGCCCGCCTGGCGCGCGGCGATCACGGCGGCGCCGAGATCCGCCCCCGCGATCGAGCGGCCCGAGCCCTTGCCGACGCCGTTCACGATGCCGACGACGCAGACCGGCCGCCCGATGCGC
>CAYZSG010000211.1:0-9340 GCA_964481045.1 uncultured Candidatus Odyssella sp.
GAAGAGATAGGCCTCCTCGTTCGAGCCCTTGGCCGAGCCGAAGCCGGCGAGCGCGCGGCCGCCATGCTGGTCGCGGATTTTCCTGAGGCCGGAAGCGGCCACCTCGAGCGCTTCTTCCCAGGTCGCCTCGCGGAAATAGTCGAGCGGGCGCGACGGATCGAGCGGGTGGTGGGCATCCTTGGGAATGCCGGGCTTGCGGATCAGCGGCTTGGTAAGCCGCTCGGGATGATTGACGTAGTCGAAGCCGAAGCGGCCTTTCACGCACAGGCGATTCTCGTTGGCCGGGCCGCTACGGCCATCGACCGACACGATCTTACCGTCCTTGACGTTGTAGGTGATTTGGCAGCCGACGCCGCAATAGGGACAGACGCTCTTCACCTGCTTGTCGGCCCAGACGGTGCGCGGTCCCGCCTTGTCGGCCATCAGCGAGGCCGGCATCAGCGCGCCGGTGGGGCACGCCTGCACGCACTCGCCGCAGGCCACGCAGGTGCTGGCGCCCATCGGGTCGTCGAAATCGAACACGATCTTCGCATGATGGCCGCGATAGGCCATGCCGATCACGTCGTTGACCTGCACTTCGCGGCAGGCGCGGACGCAGAGATTGCACTGGATGCAGGCGTCGAGATTCACCGCCATCGCCGGATGGCTGGGGTCGGCCGCCTCGGCCTCGCGGGCGGGGAAGCGGCTGTCAGCGACACCGAGCTTTTCGCTCCATTGCCAGAACTTCGAGTCCGGATCGTGCGCCGCGGCCTTCTTCGGCTGATCCGCCATCAGCATCTCGAAGACCATCTGGCGCGCGCGCTTCGGGCGCTCGGATGCGGTCTTCACCTTCATGCCGGCGGCGGGCTTGCGGATGCAGGAGGCGGCGAGCGCCCCTTCGCCCTCGACCTCGACCATGCAGGCGCGGCAATTGCCGTCCGCGCGATAGCCCGGCTCGGGCGCGTAGCAGAGATGCGGAATCTCGGTGCCGAGGCGGCGCGCCACCTGCCAGATCGTCTCGCCCGCCTGGGCTTCGACCTCGGTTCCGTCGAGGGTGAACTTGACCGTCGCGATCATCGCCGATTTGCCTGCTACCGCATGGGCTTAGGGAATCGATCGGGCGCCGCTGCGGGCGGCGCCTTCACTCCCTATTACATAGCCCAGTTCTGGCATGCCAGCCAGTGCGGCGCGATCAAGCGCGGCGCGGCGCGGTGGGCCGCGCCCCAATCGCGCTACTCCGGCAACGTTTCGCCCGAGCCGCCGGCGGTGGCGGGGAAGTCCTTGAGCTTGAGCAGGCCGTCGCGCATCCGCAGCACGGTCTCGGCGTAGTTGAGATGCACGAACGGCTTGAACGCGATGCCCGGAAGCACGGCGGGGCGCGCGTCGGTCAGGCCGAGGTCCGGGTGGCGCGTGATCAGGTGGCCGCCGCATTTCGTGCAGAAGGTGCGCTCGCTCATGCCGGTCTTATTGAAGCGGCCGAGCAGCGACTCACCCTGCGTCACCCGCACATTCTCGGAACGAAACAGGAGGAACGCGCTCACCGGCCCGCCCGAATAGGCGCGGCAGGATTTGCAATGGCAGTAGCCCATCTCCATCGGTGCGCCCGTCGCCTCGATTGCGACAGCGCCGCAGAAGCACGAGCCGGTGTGCGTGCCGGGCATTATGCTTCTCCCGATCAGACGAGCAGCGCGGCAAACAGGTTGAGCAGCAGCGGAACGGCGATCACCGCCGCCAGCAGCCCGCACACCCCTTTCAGGATCAGCGGGCCGAGCCGCTCGGCCAATTCGTGCCGGCGCGGCTCGAAGTTCCACAAGGGTCTTTCACGGCGGAACATCGCTGTCTCCTAGTAGAGAATGGAGGGCAGGAAGGCGCCCTCGGGCGGCTCGTAGGCGCCCATCGTCATCAGGGTCATCGGCTGCACCACGCGCAGGCCGTGATCGAGGCACCAGCGGAACAGGCCCTGGTTGCGCATCGGCGCGAGCAGGCCCGGCCCGGCGATCGACCGCGATGCCGCGATCAGCGCGACGATATCGGCGTTCGATTCGCCGGCCGCGTGGCCGAAGAAGCCGATGATCGTGGCGTAGCCCGTGATGCGACCGTCGCGCTCGACGAGCTTCGCCGTGCCCTGCGCGACCGCGTCGGCAAGCTCGCCGCCGCGCGGGTGGCCGAGGACCCGCGCCGCGAGGCGATTGCATTCGGCGAGGTCGCCCGCCCGCACCGGCCGGATGGTGCAGCCGGCGGGCACCGCAGAAACTACTTTGCCCTGCATGCAGGCGAGCGGCTCGCGCACCGCGTAGCCGAGCTTCGTGTAGAGCGCGAGCGAGCGGCCGTGATAGGCCGCCTGCACGAGGCGCACGCCGGCGGCGCCGCGCTGCTGCGCGTGCCGGTGAACGGCCTCCATGAGCCGCCGCCCGAGCGAGCCGTCCTGCACGGCGGGATCGACGGTGATCGGCCCGACGCCGGCGACCGGGTCGCGGCAATCGAGGAAATTGCTGCCGACGACGCGACCGTCGATTTCCGCCACGACGGAATGGAAGCCGGGGTGTGCGAGCAACCGTCCGAGGGTCTCCGCGGCCATGGCCGGGGATGGAAAGTCGGCGGGGAAGCCGTGCGCGTCCGATATCGCCGAGAACGCCTCGTAGCAAATCCGCCCGATCGCGGCGGCGTCCGCGGGACGCCCCGGGCGCAACAGGACCGGGGCGCCAGTTCGCCCGAGGACAGCCGTACCTGCGGGAAGCGTGATCGTGTTCATGCTGCCTTGATCCGATTGGGGTTGGAGGGATTGTCGAAGACGCCGGCTGGATCGTATTTGGCCCGCAACGCGTCGAGCCTTGCCCAGGCGGCGGGCGAGAACGACGTGCGCAGGCGGCCGCTCTCCAGATCCGCCTCGCCGACGTAGTGGCCGTTGGCGAGCGGCCCCACCGCGCTGGCGGTCTCGCGAAGCCAGCGAAGGTTCGCTTCGTCTCCGGCCGCATCTCGCCATACGGCGTAGAAGGCGCCGAACACCGGCGCGGCCACGGAAAATGCGGCGTCGGGCAGGTCGGCGGCGTGCGGATGAAGCGCCGCCACGAGCGCCACGGAGTCGGGCGAGGGCGCGCGCCGGATCCCGCCGGCGAGCGTCTCGACGACGTCGCCCGGCCGCGCGGCGGACCATAAATCGTCCGCCGCGTAACGCCGCCGGTCGGGCAGGAACGTGGCCATGATGTCGAACAGCGTCTCGAACGGCGTGGCGAGATTCTGCTCCGCCGAGAGGGCGCCGCCCGGCGCGGTGGCGGCGATGCGCGCCAGCACCGCGCGCGCCTCGCCGTCCGTATCCGCGAACACGGTCGCGGCCGCGGTTGCGACCTTGGCGGCGCGCGCGGCCAGACCGGGCCGCGCGCCGGACATCAGCACCGTGAATTCCACGTTGCGCGGCAGACGCGGCGTGAGCTCCGACATCCAGTCGGCGACTTTTCCGATCTCGTCGAGATCGAACGTCCACACGCTCGTCGTGATCGCGCGGGGCAGGGGCTGAAGGCGCAGGCGGTATTTCGTGACCACGCCGAAAAATTCGGGCCCGCCGCCGCGTGCCGCCCAGAACAGTTCCCGATTTTCGTGCGCGCTGACGTGCCGGATTTCGCCCTCGGCGGTCACCACCTCCAGGCTTTCGACCGCGAAGCAGGCGATACCCCACGCCCCCATGTTCCAGCCCAGTCCGCCGCCCAGCAGGTAGCCGCTGAGCGGCACCGTCCCGCAGTGGCCGACCGGAAATGCAAGGCCGTGGCGCGCGAGCGCCCGTGCGAGCGCGCGATTGGTCACCCCGGGACCCGCTTCCGCGGTGCGTGCCCCGGCGTCGATGCTCAACTGCCCGAGCATGGAAAGATCGAGGACGATGCCGCTCTGGAGCGCGATGCCGGACCAATTGTGGCCGCCGCCGCGGGGCGAGACACGGAGCCCGCGTGCGCGCGCGTACCGCACCACCGCCTGCACGTCGCTCGTCGAACGCGCCCGGACGATCAGCGCGGGATCGCGTTCGGGCTTGCGGAGGTTCCAGAGCAGCCGGTCGCAGGCCGCGTCGTAGCGCGGGTCCGCGCGCGCTATGACCGTGCCCGATACCGACTGCGAGAGAGACGTGATGATCATGGATTGGCTCACGGCGTTGTTGCGCTGGCGAGAAAGGTGGGGGGCCGGGTCGACAAGGCAAATGAGGTTTTGGCAACTGATCGATGAGCCGAATTCAGCCACCGCCGGCGCCTCCCGTGCGGCCTCACTCGGGCACGACCACCCGCAAGAACGGCGCCGGCGCCTTCTGGCCCGGCCCGGTGATCGGCGGGGTCGGGTTGCGCACCGGCTTCAGGCTCTTGAGATAGGCGACGAGCGCCTGTGCGTCGGCGTCGGTGAGCTTCGCGTAGCTGTGGTAGGGCATCACCGGCACGAGCACGCGGCCGTCGGGCCGCGCGCCGGTGCGGATCGCGGCAATGATCTCCGCCGCACTCCACGCGCCGAGGCCGGTTTCGCGATCCGGCGTGAGGTTCGGCGGGTAGAAGATGCCGAGGCCGGGGATCTCGAAGCCCACGTCGGAGCCGGCGAGCGCGCGCGCGAGATCGGGCTTGCCGCGCAAGGCGCCCGGCGTGTGGCAGCCGGTGCAATCCATGATCGCGGCGAGGTATTCGCCGCGCTTCACCCGTTCGTCGGCCGCGGCCTGGATGCTCGCCGAGACGACCGGCCCCGCCAGCGCCAGCGCAAGGGCCAGCAGGGCGAGTTTGACAACCGCTTTTCGCATGGGGTTAATCCTCCGCCATCGCGTTTCGAGACGGCGGGGATGTAGGGCGCGGGCCTTTCCGTGGCTTCCCTCAATTCTTTCCGGTTCTTTCCGGGAAAGCGCCGGCGGCGCGGGGCGAGGCCGGGTGGCGGATCGGGCGATGGACGGCCGGAAGCGGATCGCGGCGGCAATCAAGGATCACCTCGCGCGCGAGCGGGTTTCCCGCGAGCAGTTCGCGTTCAAGACCAAGCTCGGCAAGTCCACGGTCGACAAGCTGCTGACCGGGCTGTTCTCCGAGCGCACGCTGTCGGTCGTCGAGAAGCACACGGGCCTTTCCCTCAGGCCGATGCTGGCCGGCGAGGCGGCCGCGACGCCGCCGGGTGAGCGTCCCTCGATCGCGGTGCTCCCGTTCACGAACATGAGCGGCGACGCCGAGCAGGACTTCGTCGCCGACGGCATCACCGAGGACATCATCACCGGGCTCGCGCGCCTCGGCTGGCTGTTCGTGATCGCGCGGCATTCCTCGTTCGTCTACAAGGGCCGCGGCGTCGACGTGCGCCAGGTCGGGCGCGAGCTCGGCGTGCGCTACGTGCTCGAGGGCAGCGTGCGCGTTTCCGGCAATCGTATTCGCATCACCGGCCAGCTCATCGAGGCCGAATCCGGCAAGCACATCTGGGCCGAGAAATACGACCGCGTGCTGGAAGACCTGTTCGCGGTGCAGGACGACATCACCGAGCGCGTGGTCGCCGCGGTCGAGCCGCACCTCTACGACGAGGAGGGCTTTCGGGCCGCGACGAAGCCGCCGGGCAGCGTCGATGCCTGGGGCCTCGTCGTGCGCGCGCTGAGCATGATCAACAAGGTCGAGCGCGGGCAGAACGACGAGGCGCAGCGGCTGCTGCGCGAGGCGATCGCGATGGAGCCACGATACGCGCGGGCGCACGCACTGCTCGGCTGGGCGACATGGTGGGCAGCACACTGCTCGTGGGTGCCTGACATGCAGGCGGGCTACCGCGAGGCTGGGGTGCATGCGCTGGAAGCGATTGCGCTCGATCCCTCCGATCCCTGGGCGCGCATGGCCGCCGGCCTGAGCCTCAGCAATGTCGGCCAGCACGACCGCGCGCTCGACGAGCTGCGCGAGGCGCTCGCGCTCAACCCGAGCTTCGCGCTCGGCCACATGACCTATGGCTGGGCGTTGCTCCGCGCCGGGCAATTCGACGCGGCGATCTCCGAAACGGCGCAGGCGCTGGACCTCAGCCCGGCCGACAGCTTCTCGGGCTTCTACACGGCGACGCATGCGCTGGCGCTGCTCGGCGCGCGCCGCTTCGCCGACGCGCTGCCGCTGCTGCGCCGATCGGTTTCGGCTTTTGCCGGGTTTCTCGGGCACCACAACACGCTCATCAGCTGCTGCGGCCATCTCGGCCTGCTCGAAGAGGCGAACGAGTACATCGCCGTGCGCAACAAGATCGGGCCGCCGATCCGCCTGAGCGTCCTGAGGCGCAACCTCGCGAACTTCGCGCATCGCGACGTGTTCATCGAGGGTTTGAAGAAGGCCGGCGTGCCGGAGTAGGGAGCCATCCAGTCGACGCGGATCAATGTCCGCTGTCGTCCCGGGCGCGGCGCATCATGTCGCGCAGGGGCGCGCCATGCTGCGCAGTACCCGGGACGACATCCAACATTGAGCTGTGGGCGCGCTTACCCGCCCTTGAACGAAGGCTTTCGCTTCTCGAGGAACGCCTTCACGGCCTCGATGTGATCGCCGGTGTGGTGCGCCAGCGCCTGGTTGGCGGCGGCGAGCTCGAGGAAGTTCGCGAGGTCCATCGCCTCGGCCGCGCGCAGCAGGCGCTTGGCCTGGCGCACCGCGCGCGGCGGCTTCGACGCGATCGTTGCGGCCAGCGCCTTCGCTTCGGCCAGCAGCGCCTCGGGCGGCACGACCTTCAGCACGAGGCCCTTGGCCAGCGCCTCCTCGGCGCCGACGATGCGGCCGGTGAACGTCATCTCGGCGGCGAGCTGATAGCCGATGCGCCGCGGCAGGAACCACGAGCCGGCGTCGCCCGGGATGATGCCGAGGTTCACGAACACCTCGCCGAACTGCGCCGTGGTCGAGGCCAGGCGCAGGTCGCACATGAAGGCGAGGTCGCAGCCGGCGCCGATCGCGGGGCCGTTCACGGCGGCGATCGTCGGAACGTCGAGGCCATAGAGCGCCTTCGGGATGCGCTGCACGCCGTCGCGATAGCCTTCGGCGATGTCGCGCGGCGCGCCGGCGAACATGCCGGTGCGGTTGGCCATCGCCTTCACGTCGCCGCCGGCCGAGAAGGCCGTGCCCGCGCCGGTCAGGATCATCGCCGAGATCGCGCGATCCTGCTCGACGTCGTGCAGCGCTTCGAGCAGCGCCTCGATCATCGCCGCGTCGGTCATCGTGTTGCGCGATTCGGGCGCGTTGATCGTGACGACCGCGACGCGGTCCTTCTTCTCGACGAGGACTTTGGACATGCGGGGTTCCCGAGGCGCGAGACAAGGGGGCGGCCGCTCGGATAGTTTCGCGGCCATGACCACGATCTATCACATCTGCCGCCGCGCGGAATGGGATGCGGCGCGCGCCGCCGGGCGCTATCCCGGCTCGTCGCAGGACAAGGCCGACGGCTTCATCCACTTCTCCGGCGCCGATCAGGTGAAGGCCAGCGCCGCGAAGCACCGCGCGGGGCAGACGGGCCTCGTGCTGCTGGCGGTGGACGAAGCGCGGCTCGGCGCGGCGCTGAAGTGGGAGGCGTCGCGCGGCGGCGCGCTGTTCCCGCATCTCTATGGCCCGCTGCCGGTGGAAGCGGTGATCGCCGTGCACGACCTGCCGCTCGGCGCCGATGGCCTCCACGTGTTCCCACCTCTCACATGAACCTCTATCCGCTGCTCCGCCCGCTGGTGATGGCGCTCGACGCCGAGGCGGCGCATCGGCTCACGGTCTGGGCGCTGAAGCGGACGCGGCCGCGGAAGCCCGCGCCCGACGATCCGATCCTCGCCACGCGTGTGTTCGGCCTCGATTTCCCGAACCCGGTCGGCATCGCGGCCGGCTTCGACAAGCACGGAGAAGTGCCGCTTGCGCTGGCGGCACTCGGCTTCGGCTTCGTCGAGATCGGCAGTGTCACGCCGCAGCCGCAACCCGGCAATCCGCTCCCGCGCGTCTTCCGCCTTGCCCAAGACCGGGCCGTGATCAACCGCTACGGCTTCAACAGCGTCGGCGCCGCGCACGCACGCGGCAATCTGCAATATCAACTGGTGCGCGCGCCGGGTCTGTGGCGCCGCGTGGTGATCGGCGCCAACCTGGGCAAGAACAAGAACACACCTGCCGAAAGGGCCGCGAACGATTTTGCCGAAGTCGCATCGGCGCTGGGCGGCTTCAGCACTTATCTCGTGGTCAATGTCTCCTCGCCTAACACGCCGGGCCTCAGGGCCTTGCAGGGACGCGCCGAGTTGAGCGCGATCCTCGCCGGGGTGCGGCGTGCGCTGGCCGATCCTCTCGCCGGGCACAAGTGGGGCGGCGTGCTTCTCACCGATGAGCAGCTCGCGGAGAGACGCAAGCAGCTGGCCGAGGCGCCGTCCCCGCCGCCGCGCCGGCACCCGCTGCTGGTCAAGATTGCGCCCGACCTCGGCGAGGATGATCTCGCCGACATCGCGTCGGTGGCGCTGGACGGACAGTGCGACGGCCTCATCGTCTCCAACACCACGATCCGGCGGCCGGAGACGCTGAAAAGCCGCCATCGCGGCGAGGCGGGCGGGCTTTCTGGCGCGCCGCTCAAGCCGTTCGCACTGGAAATCTTGCGCGTGATGTACCGCCGCACCGAGGGCCGCGTGCCGCTGATCGGAGTCGGCGGCATCGCCAGCGGCGCCGACGCGTATGAGAGGATGCGCGCGGGCGCATCGCTCGTACAAATCTATACGGCGCTGGTGTATGAGGGGCCGGCGCTGGTCGCGCGCATCAAGCGCGAGCTGGCCGCTCTGCTTCGGCGCGACGGCTTCGCCGCGGCGGGCGAGGCGGTCGGCGCCGATCACCGCTGAACCCCAAGACCCGGAGGGCGCGGAATGTGGAACGACAGTGCGACGAAGGCCGCGCGGTACGCCGCCGGGCTCCTGCTGCTGGCGGCCGCGCTTGCGGGCTGTACGCAGCCGCCGCCTCCGCCGGGCGTCGCGGCCGACGAGGCGTTGCAGGGCCACGCGCAATGGTGCGGCACCAATCCGCCTTCGGGCTATTGCTCGATCGACGACAAGCGCTGACGCCGGAGGCGCTAGGGCGCCGGCGTTCCGATTCGAACGTCCGGCGCGGCGCGGAGTTCCGCGGCGCGCGCGCGAAAGAATTCCGAGGATAGCTCGCGCGCCGGGCCTTGCACTTGCCACACTCGGCGCGGATAACGGCGCCATCGCCGATCGAATCGATGAGGGGCCGATGAAGCTTGCCCGCGTGCACGTCACCGAATTCCAGAGCGTCCGCGATTCCGGCGCGTTCGAGATCGGCGACATCACCTGCCTCGTCGGCAAGAACGAATCGGGCAAGACGGCGATCCTGCAGGCCCTCTATCGCCTGCATCCCGACATCGAGGTGCACGGGCGCTACAGTGTCACCGACGACTACCC
>CAYZSG010000212.1:0-9316 GCA_964481045.1 uncultured Candidatus Odyssella sp.
GCTTCAGTGCGCCGTAGGGCAGCGATCCTGCCTCGGCGTCGCGAAAATGGCCGAGCCCGAGCCGCTCCATCAGCGCGGTCGCCTCGGCGCGGCACGTCTTCTCGGCGGCGCGGAAGCCGCCGAACCGCGCGAGCGCCGGCAACAGGCCCGATCTGAGGTGGCGGTGCGCGCCGACCATGACGTTCTCGACAGCGCTCATGTTGAGGAACACTTGCGGCGTCTGAAATGTGCGCGCGAGGCCGAGGCGGGCGAGCATGTGCGGCGGCCGGCCGGTGACGTCGTCGCCGGCTAGGAAGACGCGACCGGCCGAGGGCTGGTATACTCCGCTGATGAGGTTGAAGAGCGTGGTCTTGCCGGCGCCGTTCGGCCCGATCAGCGCGAAGATCTGCCGCGGCGCCACCGTGAAGCTCACATCGGTGACGGCGGCGACGCCGCCGAAGCTCTTGCTCACCTGCTCGAGGCGCAGCTCGTTCATGTGCGCCGCCCGATCAGGCGCGCCAGCGTCGGCACCAGGCCGCGCGGCATGAAGATCATCGTCGCCATCAGCACGACGCCGAACACGAGCGATTCGTAGTCTTTGAACACGGTCAGAAGCTGTGGCAGCGCCGTGAGGATGGCCGCGCCGACGACCGCGCCGTAGGTGGAGGCCATTCCGCCCAGCACCACCATCGTCACCAACTCGATGGAATGCAGAAACCCGACCTTGCCGGGCGTGATGAAGCCGGCGTAGTGCGCGGTGAGGCTGCCGGCGAGCGCGGCGAGCACGGCCGAGACCACGAAGATCAACATCTTCGCGCGCGCGATATCGACGCCCATTGCCTCGGCCGCCACCTCCGAACCGTGGATCGCCCGCAGCGCGCGCCCGAGCGGCGAATCGATTAGATTGAACGCGAGCCAAACCGTGGCCACCAGCAACGCCCCGACGACCCAGTACCAGACCTGCTCGCCCTGGAGCGCGGCCCCGAACAGGCCGAGCGGCGCCACCGACATGCCGTCGGGCCCGCCGGTCAGGCGCTCTTCGGTGGCGATGACGACGGCAATGATGATGCCGAGGCCGAGCGTGGCCATCGCGAGGTAATGACCTTTCAGCCGCAGGATCGGACGGCCGAGCGCAAGCGCCAGCACGCCCACCAGTGCAGCCGCGGCGACGAGCGCCACCAGCGAGGGCCAACCATAGTTTGTGCTGAGGATCGCCGACGCATAGGCGCCGAGGCCGAAGAAGCCGGCATGGCCGAGGCTGATCTGCCCGGCGAAGCCGATCAGCAAGTTGAGCCCGACGCAGACGATGGCGTTGAGGCCAATGAGAATGGCGACGTCGTAGAAGTAGCGGTTGGGCAGCGCGAGCGGCAGCAGCGCGATGACGAGCGCGAGAACGGCGAGCCCGCCGTGCCGTCCGCGCAGCATGGTGAGGGCCCGATTCATCAAACGCGCTCGGCGCTGGCTTTGCCGAAAAGCCCGCCAGGCATGAACACGAGCACCGCCAGGATGATGACGAAGGCGATGACGTCCTTGTAGGCGGAGGAGAGGTAGCCGGCGCCGAGCGCCTCGACGAGGCCGAGCAGGAGGCCGCCGGCGATGGCGCCGATGCCGTTGCCGAGACCGCCGAGCATTGCGGCGGCGAAGCCCTTCAGGCCCACCATGATCCCGACATCGTAGGAGGTGAGCGTGATCGGCGAGATGAGCACGCCGGCCAAAGCGCCGAGCAGCGCCGAGAGACCGAAGCTCAACAGCAGGATGAAGCGCACATTGATGCCGACGAGCTGCGCCGCGTGCCGATTGTTGGCGGTGGCGAGCATCGCCTTGCCGAGCTTGGTGCGGCCGAAGAAGGCGCTGAGGCCGATCACGACGGCGACCGAGGCGCCCATCACCCAGAGCGACTGGGGCAGGAGCGTGGCCCCGCCGATGGCGATCGGCTGATCGCCGGTGAAGGGCGGCACGGTGTGGAATTGCTTGCCGAGCAGCAGTTGCGCCAGACCGCGAATCGCGATCGAAGCGCCTATGGTGATGATGATGAGGGTTACGACCGGGGCGCGACGCGCCGGTTCGATGGCGAATTTTTCGAGTGCCACGCCGATCGCGACGCCGGCCGCGACTGCCATGACGACGGCGAGCGGCAGCGGAACCCCGGCCGCGACGAGGAAGGCGGAGGCCATGCCGCCCGCCATCACGAACTCGCCCTGGGCGAAATTGATGACGCCGCTGGCGTTGTAGATGATGGCAAAACCGAGCGCCACCAGCGCGTAGGTGGCGCCAACGGTCAATCCGGAAAAGACGAATTGCAGGAGTTCCGCCACCGCGCCGCTCCTCCGCCGGCACAAGCGGCGGCGCTTGGCAGCGCCGCCGCAGCGCGCCGACGTGCTACTTCACGAGCGTCCAGTTGCCTTTCTTGACCTCGAGCATGCGGAAGGCGCTGAGATCGAGGCCCATATGGTCGGCGGCGGTCATGTTCACGACGCCGGCCGTGCCGACATAGCCCTTGGTCGCCTCGAGCGCGTCGCGGACCTTGGCCTTGTCGGTACTCTTCGCGCGCTTGATGGCGTCGATCGCGAGGAAGAGACCATCATAGGCGTGGCCGCCGAAGGTCGAGACGTCCGAGCGGTACTTCGTCTCGTATTCTTTCTTGTATCCGACGACGACGGCCTTCTGCGGATCGTTGGCGGCGAGGATATCGGCGACAAGCAGCGCGGCGGCGGGCAGCCGCACGCCCTCGGCCGCTTCGCCGGCGAGCTTGATGAACTCCTTCGAAGCGACGCCGTGCGACTGGTAGAGCGGCACGGCCATGCCGAGTTGGCGGAAGTTCTTGGTCACGATCGCAGGGCCCTGGCCAAATCCGGGATTCACGACCGCCTGCACCCCCGCCGCGTTCTTGATCTTGGTGAGCTGGGCGGTCATGTCGCTGTCCTTCGCGCCGTAGCTTTCGTCGGCGACGACCGAAATGCCGTATTTGCCCGCGACCTTGAGGCATTCCTGGCGCATCGAGCGGTCGAACCCGCCGGCGCCCGCGATCATGCCGATCTTGGCGATGCCGCGAGCCTTCATATCAGCGAAGATCTTCTCGCAGGCCATGCGGTCGGTGTGCGGAGTCTTGAACACCCACTTCTTCACCGGCTCGACGATGACGACGGCGCCGGCCAGCGAAATGAACGGCACGCCGGCCTGCTCGGCGAGCGGCAGGGCCGCCATCGTGGTTCCGGTCGTGGTGCCGCCGATGATGACGTCGATCTTGTCTTGGTCGATGAGGCGCTTCGCGAAGGTGCGAGCCTTGTCGCTGTCGCCGGCGTCGTCATAGACGACGAGCTCGATCTTGCGGCCGATGACGCCACCCGCCTTGTTGAGCTTCTCGACATACAGCTTCAGCGTCTTCTCCTCGGGGTCGCCGAGGAAGGCGGCCGGCCCGGTGACCGAGAGAAAGCTGCCGATCTTGATCGTGGGCGGCTCGGCTACGGCGATACCGGCGGCGAGAGAAAGGGCGGCGCCGCCCATCAGGGCGCGTATCAGCGGGGATCGCATGGTCGTTCCTCCTGGTTGGCCCAGACCGCCCGATCCCCAAGGCAGCCGTTCGGCGTATTTACGCATTCTGGTATTCTATTGCCTATTTGGCGGGCGCCGATCTCGCCTGTCAATGGCGCCGATGTGCCGGCCGGTGCGACTATTTGGCGGCGCGCGCGGCCATGCGCGGCGCGGACGCCACGCCCGCCTCCGTGCCGCGCCCGGCGTTGCGCTTGATCTGATTCACGAGCGTCTCGATCGTGATCGAATCGAGCGTCGCGCGCGCGATCTGCTCGATTTCGTTCAACACCGGATGCAGGCTGCGCCCGATGTCGGTGCGCGCGCCGCGGTCGCCGGCGTCGGACGACTGGGTCCCGATGTCCTCGAACATTTCTATGATGTCGAGAAGCGTCGTGCGCTTCGCGTTGCCGGCGAAGCGGTAACCGCCGCCGACGCCGCGCGTCGATTCGACGAGGCCCGCGCGCCCGAGATCGCGCAGCACCTTGGCGAGATGATTGTTGGAGATGCCAAATTTCTCCGCAATCTCGCCGGCGGATAGCTGGCGCTCAGGGTCGAGCGCCAACTCCAGGACCGAGTAGAGCGCGAATTGCGTCGCCTTTTGGAGCTTCATGAAGCTTGGGAATCCCGTGTTGGTCCTAGGTGAGCAATTTCTCGAGCTGGATGAAAGGGCCGGCCATCATTCCCTGGCTGCGGAAGAAACGAAGATTGAGCAGGTCGTCGCGGGACAGCATCGTGCGCAGCTTGCTTACGCCGGCCTGCTTGAAGCGGTCGACAATCGCTTCGACGAGCATCGTCCCGATGCGGCGCAGCCGCGCATTGGCATCGACTTCGGCCGCCAGCACCCAGCCGCAGGGGACCGACCCGAACTCCCAGGCCCGTATCTCGCCGACAATGAAGCCGACCAGCTTCCTCCCCTCCTCCGCGACCAGGAAGAAGTGCGTCTTCCGGCGCCGCCCGTAGTCCGCGAACAGCTCGCGCCAATAGCGCGGCTTGGCCACGCCCGTGTTGGCGGCATCGAGGGCGACGATGGCGCGGTGGTCCCGCGGCATCAACGGCCGGATGCGGATTTCGGCGGCCGGGCGGGCGCCGGGGCTGCGGCGCGTTTGGCTTCTGCTGCTCATCGCGACGGCGCTTCCTGAAATTGGTATTATCGTACCGTATTTGCTTTGGGCCGCGGCGGCAAGGCCGGATGCCGCAGGCCAAGCCTGCGGGCGAATGGGTCGCAGGCATTGCGGCAATAATGGTACTATAATGCGTATTTAGACGATCGACGCAGAATTCCACATCGGAGCCGCACCATGGCCGCGCCCCAGGTCACCGCACACACCACGATCGCCCGCGCGCTTGCGGCGGATCCGGATCTCGTCGACCGGCTCATCGCGTTGAATCCGGTTTTCCGCAAGCTCAGGAATCCCATTCTCCGGCGGACGATGGCGCGGCTCGCGAGCTTCGCCGATGCCGCGCGCGTGGCCGGCGTTCCGCTCCAGACGCTGCTCGACGTCGCCAATGGCGTCCCTGTCGCGACACCGCCCGGCACCATATCGGCAGGCACGGAGACTCAGGCCGCCGTCAGCGCCGCTGCACCGGATTGGGTGCCGACTTTCGACAGTGCCGCGGCCGCGAGCCTCGACGTTCGCCCGCTCTTGTCCTCCGGCGAGGATCCGTTCGCCAAGATCATGGCCGTGGTGGCGAAGCTCGCACCCGGCGCCGTGTTGGTGTTGGATGCGCCGTTCGATCCCGCCCCGCTCCGCCGCGTGCTTGCGGGCAAGGGCTTCTCCGAACATGCGGAATGCCTGGCGCCGGACCATTGGCGGGTCTATTTCCGGAAGGCGGCGGGAACCGCACGCCCCACCGCGGCGGCTGCCCCCACAGCGCCGCGCATCTGGCGCGAGGGCGGCGTCGCTCATATCGACGTGCGCGGCCTAAACCCGCCGGAGCCCATGCTCGCGATCCTTCGCCTGCTCCAGCAGCCCGACTGCAGCACGAGCGTGATCGTCCATCACGAGCGCGAGCCGATGTTCCTTTATCCTGAACTCGCCGAACGCGGATGGCGCCACGAGATCGTCGAGGGCGAACCGGGCGAAGTGCGGCTGCGCCTGACGCGCGCGGCATGAACAGGCCGGCCAAGCCCGCGGCGGCGAACTTCCTCGGCGGCGCCAAGAGCCGGCTCCTCCCGGCCTCGATCCCGCTGCGCTATTTTGGCGGCGCAGTGCTGTTTCACTTTGCCTTCTGGCTCGGCGTCGTCTGGGCCGCGCCGGAGGTCCCCGATTTCGTGATCGGGCCCGGCCGCGTGCTCGCGGTGCTGCATCTGCTGACTCTCGGCGTCTTCGCGGCCACGGCATTCGGCGCGGCGTTCCAGCTTCTTCCGGTGGCGACCAAGCAGCCCTTGCGCGCGGAATGGCCCGCCCGGCTCGTCGCATGGCTCCTGTTTCCCGGAATCGTGTTGTTCGCCGTCGGTATCGCGGAGGCGCTCCACACACCGGCGGCGCTCGGCGGCTTGCTGTCGGCCGCGGGCGTGATGCTCGCGGGCGCGCTACTCGCCGACAATCTCGCCCGCGCGCGCGGCATGGCCAGCGTGGTCGTGCACGGTTGGGCCGCGGTCGCCAGCCTGTTTGCGCTGGCCGCGCTCGGATTCCTCCTCGTCGTCGATCAGCATCATGGCCTGCTGGCCGATCGCAACGGGATCGGCGCCGCGCACGCGATCCTCGCTATCTACGGCTTCATGGGCATGCTGGCGCTCGGTTTCAGCTATGTGCTGGTGCCGATGTTCGGGCTGGCGCCGGCGCCTTCGACGCGCGCGGCCATGGCGAGCTCTGCGCTCGCGGCGGCGGGGCTCGCGCTCGGCGTCGCCGGCGCATTGCTCGCCCAACCCCTGATCATGGCCGTAGGCGCCGCCGCGGGGTTAGGCGCGATCGTCCTGCACCTCCGGCTCATGGCCGCGGCCATGCGGGCGCGGATGCGCAAACGGCTCGGCCCCTCGTTCCTGCTGGTGCGAATCGCCTGGGCATGTCTGCCGCTCTCGTTGATTCTGGGCGCGCTCATGGCGCTCGACCTTTGGCCCTGGCGCGGCCCAGCGTTGTTCGGCGCCCTCGCCTTGCTCGGCTGGTTGCTCACTTTTCTCCTTGGCATGCTCCAGCGGATCGTGCCTTTCCTCGCGTCGATGCATGCGAGCGGACCCGGTCGCGCGCCGCCGCTGGTGTCGAGCCTGACGGCGGAGCGCCCGCTTGCGATTCACCGCTACTGCCATTTCGCGGCCGTGGCCGGGCTTATCGCTGGCATCGCCGGCGATTGGCCGATTGTGGTACAGGTCGCGGGCGCGGTGGGCGCCGCGGGCGCCGCGGCCTTCGCCTGGTTCTTCATCGGAACGCTCGCGCGCATGCGGCGCGCCCCTTGATCGAAGAGAGAAATACGTGTCCGATCTCGTCGACCGCGCGCGCGATGCGCTGAAATCCGTGATGGACCCCGAGGCGGGGCTCAATATCGTCGACCTCGGCCTCGTCTACGACATCGCGCTCGAAGATGGGCGGCTCGTGGCCCTGATCACGTTCACGACCGAGGCCTGCCCGGTGGGGCCGCGCCTGGCCGAAGAAGCCGAGCAGGCGCTGGCCGCCGTGGCGGGCGCCGTTCCGGTCGAGATCCGCGTCACCTTCGACCCGCCCTGGTCGCCGGAGCGCATCACCGCGGACGGCCGCGCACTGCTCGGCGGGTAGCGGCATTTGCGCGCGGGCCGCATCGACCGATTGACCCGCTCAAGCCTAAATAGGTAATTTGGTACTGTCATACCGATTTAGGGGCAGCCATGGATTTCGCCCGCCAAGTTCCCGCCAGCATCCATCGCGAGCACGTCGAGACGCTCGGGCTGCTCGAGCGGATCGAGGCGGCGCTGGCGAAGGCCAAGGCGGCGCCGGCGCCGGGCGATGCCGCATGGGCGCGGCTGCTGCGCGACCTCGACGCCAACCTCGCCAACGAGATCGGGCGCCATTTCGATTTCGAGGAGAACGAGCTCTTCCCGCTCCTCGCAAGCGGCGGCGACCGCGACATCGCCGCGCTGCTGGCGGAAGAACATGAGGCGATCCTCGCGCTGGCAAAGCGCATGATTCCAGCCTTACGCGCGTTCACCTCGGGAGGTTCGACCCAAGGCTGGCCCGCGCTGCGCGAGATGGCGCTGGAGTTGATCGAGCGCCAGGTCGCGCACATTCAGAAGGAAGAAATGTCGCTCTTGCCCGTTCTCGAGGACATGCTCGAGCCCGAGCAGGATGCGGAGATGCTCAACCGCTATCTGGCGACAGCCTGAGCGGACGATCGGAAACCCGGGAGTGCGCCATGATGACGGCTCGATTGGCACCGACGATGGCTGGCAACCATACCGTGCGGGCGATGCGGCCCAGTGATCTCGACTCCGTCGCGGCCCTTGATGCGCGCATCGGCGGACGGCCACGCCGCAGCTATTTCGTCCGCCGGCTGGAAGCGGCACTGCGCGCGCCGGAACAGCACGTTCAGCTCGCGGCCGAGGACGCCCATGGCACGCTCGGTGGCTTCCTCATGTATCGCATCGAAGCCGGCGAGTTCGGGGCGAACGGACGCACCGCCGCGCTCGAAACCATCGGCGTCGTGCCCGAGCGGCGGCGGAACCGCATCGCGGAGGCGCTGCTCGAGCGGGCGCGAACCATCTTGCGCCGCAAAGGCATCGCGAGCGAAACGACGCGCGCCGATTGGCGAAATCACGCCCTGCTCGGCTTCATCGATAGCTCCGGCTTCGCGCTCGCGCCACGCCATGTGATCAGCTTCGATCTCACGGGCCCACGCGCCGCGCTCGAAAGCGACGCCGCGGCCCTCGCCGCCGCCGGCATCCAGGCCGAGCCGCACGAAATCGACTATGGCGAGCCCGCCGCCGACCCAGGCTCGCCGGCCCGCGACCGCATTCCGGTGCGATCGATGAACGCCGACGATTTCGCCGCCGTGCTGCGCATCGACCGTAACGCGCTCGGCCGCGAGCGTAATGCGTATATCCGCGCGAAAATGGTGGAAGCCCTGGACCGCTCGGGCGTGCGCATCTCGCTGGTGGCGGAACTCGACGGCACGCCGGTCGGCTTCGCGATGGCCAAGATGGAGTTCGGCGAGTTCGGCCGCACCGAGCCGGTGGCCGTGATCGACACGATCGGCGTCGATCCTAACTTCCGCCGGGCCGGCGTCGCCAAGGCCCTGCTCTCCCAACTTGTCGTGAACCTGCGCGGGCTCGCGATCGACCGCGTCGAAACAGAGGTGGCGCGCGAGCAATTCGATCTGCTCGGATTCTTCTATCACCGCGGATTCGCGCCCGCGCAGCGCCTGGCCTTCGCGCATGCCCTGGCCTGAGACTGCGGCGGCGCGACTTCAGGCCGCTTCGTCGGCATCGAGCGTATCGGCGCCGACTCCGAGATAGCGGTTGAGAAGTTGCGGGCGGACGGCGAGTTCGGTCGTCTTGCCTTCGAACACGATCCGTCCCTTCGCGAGAACGACGCTGCGATCGCTCACCGCCGCCAGAGCGCGGATATCCTTGTCGACGATCAGGGTGGCGACGCCAGCGGCCTTGATGACCGTGATCACCGACCAGATCTCCTTGCGCATCAGCGGTGCCAATCCTTCGGTGGCCTCGTCGAGCAGCAGCAGCGAGGGATTGGTCATCAGCGCGCGGCCGATCGACAGCATCTGCTGCTCGCCGCCGGAAAGCTGGAGCCCGAGTTTGCGGCTGCGCTCCGCCAGGCGCGGGTACTGAGCGAGGATGCGCCCGAGAGTCCAATCGGCGCGCCCCGCGGGGCCGCGACTC
>CAYZSG010000213.1:0-9270 GCA_964481045.1 uncultured Candidatus Odyssella sp.
TGGCGCGCCCGAAGAGATTCGAACTCCTAACCCCCAGATCCGTAGTCTGGTGCTCTATCCAGTTGAGCTACGGGCGCATGCCGTCCGATACAGCGGGGCCACGTCGTGAACCGATCGCGGCAAGCTGATATTGGCATCGGCGGAAGGCCGCGCAAGGGCGGCCCGTCGAAGCGCGCGGACATTAGCCGCGCGGGCCGGGCGAGTCCAGCGGGCCGGCTCGCCTGCGCGCTTCCGTCTCGCGCACGCAGGCCGGAAACCGGCCTTGCCCCGGCGGGGGCGGATTGGCAAGCTTCGCGCCGCTGGAACCGGCTCGCGGTTCCGAGGGGGCTTCATTCATGTCGCATCGGCGCATGCTCGCCGCCGCCGCTTTCGCCTTGGCCACGCTCGCCGCGTGCGCCGACTCGGATCGCGTCGTGTTCCTGGCGCTGGTCGGCGAGGCGCCGGGCGACAAGCCGCTCTACACAGGCTTCGGCCCCTCGGCACGCTTCGGCCGTGCTTATCCGCGCGTCCCCGAGCCTGGGTATCGCCCGCCGGTGCTGCCCGATGCGCAGGCCGGCGCGGCCGGCGAGGCCGCCGCGGCCGCGCGCCAGGCGCTCAGCGACCGCGCCAGCGACTACGAGCTGCGCGCGCGTTATCTGCGCATTGGCGGCGACGAATACATGGCCGCCGCGGGGCGGCTCCGGCCCTCGGTCGGCCAGCCGCTGCCGCCGTTCAACGGAACCACGCAGGCCCGGCTCGCCGCCGCGCGCCAGGCGCTCTCGCGCATCCAGGGCGACGTGCTCTCCATCTACGGCATCCTCCAGCGCAGCGATCAGGGCAAGGCGCAGGCCGAGCGCGCGCTGGCGGGGGTCAAGGAAGGCGGCAAGGCGGCCGAGCCGCTGGCCAAGCCGCTCGCCGACGGCATCGCCGGCATCGACCGCATGCAGAAAGACGGCGATGCGATGGTGGGCGCGTTCGTCGAATGGATGGCCGAACAGCGCAGCGCGCTCGATGCGCTCGAGGACGAGATCCGCCGCGGCGTTGCCACCGGCCCCGCGATTCTGCAGCGCGAGTCGATCATCGAATAGGCGCGGCGGCCCGCGCCGCCGCATGGCACCCTTCCCCGGAGCGCGTGGACGGGGCAGGCGGGGCTGGGCTATAGCTCCCGCCCCATGAGCGACGAAAAAACACGCTTCGAGAAATCCTTCCCGGTCTCCTGGCAGGAGCTGCACCGCGACGCGAAGGCGCTCGCCTGGCGGCTGTCCGAAAAGGGCGACTTCACGGCCGTGGTCGCGATCACGCGCGGCGGGCTCGTGCCGGCGGCGATCGTGGCGCGTGAACTCGACATGCGCCTGATCGACACGGTGTGCGTCGCCAGCTACGAGCACCAGACTCAGGGCGAAGTGAAGATCCTGAAAGCGCCCGAAGGCGACGGCACCGGGCTCATCATCGTCGACGATCTCGTCGATACGGGCGCCACGCTGCGCCTCGTCCGGAAGCTGCTGCCCAAGGCGCATTTCGCGACCGTCTATGCCAAGCCCGAGGGCAAGCCGCTGGTCGACACCTACATCACCGAGGTGAGCCAGGATACCTGGATCCACTTCCCCTGGGATACGGAGCCGCAATACGTGGCGCCGATCGCGGGCAAGCGCGTTGGCCGTTAGCGCCGTTCCCTCGCGCGGATTCGGCCTCGTCATGCTGATCGGCGTGGCGCTCGGCTGGGGCCTCAACTGGCCGGCCATGAAGATCATCGTGGGCGAAGTGCCGCCGTGGCAGTTCCGCGCCGTCACCGGCACCGCCGGCGCGCTGCTGCTGTTCGCGCTCGCGCGGATGCTGCGCCAGAAACTCGCGCTGCCCCGCGAGCAGTGGCTGCCGCTGGTGGCCGCCTCGCTGTTCAACGTCACCTCGTGGTTCGTGCTGATCGCCTATGGCGTGAAGCTGATGGCCTCGGGCCACGCCTCGATCATCGGCTTCACGATGCCGATCTGGGCCGCGCTCATCGGCATGGTGGCGCTCGGCGAACGCATGAGCGCGCGCCGCTTCGCCTCGCTCGGCATGGGCGCGGTCGGCGTGGTGGTGCTGCTGTCACACGACTTCACGGCGCTCGGCGCGAGCCCGCTCGGCGCGCTGATCACGCTCGCGGGCGCCTTCAACTGGGCGATCGGCGTGCACATCCAGAAGCGCGTGAAATGGGCCGTCGAGCCGCTGCCGCTCGCCGGCTGGCAGGTGGCGCTCGGCACTTTGCCGATCATCGTGATCGCGATGTTCGCGGAGCCCTTCGTCTATCACCAGGCGAGCTGGCCGGTGCTCGGCGCCACGATCTATCTCGTCATCTATGCGCTGGCCTTCTGCTACTACGCGTGGTTCCAGGTCGTGCGTATTTTCCCGACGCACATCTCGGCGATCGGAACGCTGCTCGTGCCCATCGTCGGCGTCACCAGCTCGTCGCTGTTCCTCGGCGAGCCGTTCGGCTGGCGCGAGATGGCGGCACTGGTTCTCGTCGTCGGCGCCGTCGCGCTGGTGATGTTCCAGCCGCCCGAGCGTCCGTCCGCGGCCGCCGCGTCGCCGCGCACCGCGCCGGCCGCCGCGCGCGGCGAATGAGCGTTCCGCCCATGGCGGCGCGCGGCCTGCTGCCGCCGTGGTTCTGGCTCGCGGCGCTCTGGATCGTGTGGGGCACGAGCTGGCCGGCGATGCGCACCGTCTTCATCGAGGTGCCGGTCTGGCAGTTCCGGGCGGTCACGTGTGCGCTCGGCGGCGTCGCGCTGCTGGCGATCACCGGCTTCACCGGCGGCCGGGTGCGGCTCGCGCGCGGCGATTGGTTGCCGCTGGCGGTCGCCGGTGTGTTCAACATGACCGTCTGGCACATCACCTCGGGCTACGGCCTCAAGATGATCGGCGCGGGGCACGCGGCGGTGGTGTGCTACACATTGCCGGTCTGGACCGCCTTGCTGAGCGCCTTCTTCCTCAAAGATCGGCTCACGCCGCGCGTTCTGTTGGGCCTCGCGCTTGGCATGGGCGGCGTGGGCGTGCTGGCATCGCACGATTTCAAGGCGCTTGGCGCCGATCCGCTCGGCCTCGGGCTGGTGCTGATCGCCGCGATGAGCTGGGGCATCGGCACGGTGCTCATCAAGCGCCGGCCCTGGTCCGTCGGCATGAACGCACTCGCCGGCTGGCAGCTTTTGATGGCGGCGGCGCCGATCGGCATCGTGGCGCTGTTCACCGAGCGCTTCGCGCTGCACGAGGCCAGCAATGTGGCGCTGTTCTCCGGCGCTTACATCCTGTTCGTCGGCGTGATCCTCGGTTACGCGGTGTGGTTCAAGGTGGTGAGCCTGTTCCCCGCCACGATCGCCTCGATCGGCGCGCTGGTGACGCCGGTGATCGGCATGGGCAGCAGCGCGCTGCTGCTCGGCGAGCCGATCGGCTGGCGCGAAGTCGCGGCGCTGGCCTTGGTGCTCTCGGCGGTGGCGCTCGTGATCTTCCGGCCCGCGCCGCGGCCGGCCGCGGCGTAGCGGCGCTAAGCCGCCACGTTGTCGATGAGCCGCACCGCGCCGAGGCGCGCGGCGGCGAGCACGCGGCCGGGGCGGTCGAGCTTCGCGAGCGGTGCCAGCGTCTCGGCATCGACAACGGCGAGGTAGTCGATGGCCGAGAATCCGGCGCCCAGCAAAGTCGACTTTCCCGCCTCGGTCGCGGCGGCGATGTCTTGCCCGTCGCGCGCGGCGGCGGCCAGCGCCGTGATCGCGCGATGGAGCGCGGGCGCGGCCTTGCGTTCCGCCGGCGTGAGATAGACGTTGCGCGACGACATCGCCAACCCGTCGGCCTCGCGCACGGTCGCGCAGCCCACGATCTCGCACGGGATGTCGAGGTCGCGCGCCATGCGCTTCACGCATTGAAGCTGCTGATAGTCCTTCTCGCCGAAGAAGGCCTTGTCGGCCATCGCCTGCAGCAGCAGCTTGGTCACCACGGTGGCGACGCCGGCGAAGTGGCCGGGCCGCGCCTCGCCTTCCCAGCGGTCGGTGATGCCGGCGAGCGAAACGGTGGTCGAGAAACCTTCGGGATACATCTCGCTCAACGGCGGCGCGAAGAGCAGGTCGCATCCGGCCGCCGCGAGCATCGCGCGGTCGGATTCCTCCTGGCGCGGATAGCGCGAGAAATCCTCGCGCGGGCCGAACTGCTTGGGGTTCACGAAGATCGTCGCGATCGTGCGCCGGCAGGCGGCGCGCGCCGCCTGTACCAGCGAGATATGTCCCTCGTGCAGCGCACCCATCGTTGGGATCACGCCCACGCTCTCGCCGCCGCGCCGCCACGCCGCGACGCTGGCGCGCAGCGCGGCGACGGTGCGCACGGTCTTCGTCGTCTCCGCCATGCTCATGCCCGCGGCAATTCGATCCGGAAATGCGCGCCCGCCGACGCATCGACGATGCGCACGCTGCCACCATGCGCTTGCACGAGGTCGCGCACGATCGCAAGCCCCAGGCCCGTGCCGCCCTTGCGCCCCGCGGCGAAGGGCTCGAACACGCGCTGGCGCAGCTCGGGCGGAAGCCCGGGCCCGTCGTCGATCACGTCGATCACGGCGCCTTCCATGCCCGAGGGCAGCGGCCGCGCGGCGCGCACGGTCACGGTCTTGGCGCCGGCCTGGCTGGCATTGCGCATGAGGTTCGCCGCGATGCGCTCGAATTCGCCGCGGTCGGCCTTCATCGGAAACGGGCGCGGCACGTCGTTCACGAGCGAAGCGCCCGGCGCCGCCGGCGCCAGCGCCTGGATCGCCTCGTCCACGAGCGCCGCGAGATCGAACGCGGTGATCTGCAGCTCGTGCTCCTGCCCGCGCGCGTATTCGAGCGTCTGCGTGCACAGCTCCACGGCGCGGTCGATCGCGCGCACCAGGGTCGGCGCCACGCGGCGCACGCCCGGATCGGCGCTGTCGGCGATGCGGTCGGAGACGAGTTGTGCCGACGAGAGGGCATTGCGGAGGTCGTGGTTGATCTTCGTCACCGCCGTGCCGAGGGCGGCGAGGTGCTCGCGCTGGCGCAGTGCCGCGCGCAGGCCGAGCTGCATGTCGCGCAGCTCGCGCTCGGCGAAGCCAAGCTCGTCGCCGCGCGCCGAGGGGCGCATCAGCCGCGCCGCGTCCTCGGGCGCGTCGCGGAAATCCGCCATGCTCTCGGTCATGCGCCTGAGCGGACGAACCATGAGCCAGTGCAGCGAGAGATAGACGAGGCAGGCCGCGAAGATCGAGATGATCACCGAGAGCACGAGGATGCGCCCGGAATAGGAGATCATGTCCTTCTGCAGCGGGCCCTCGGGCAGGAACACTTCAAGCAGCACGCGCCCGTCCTGCGGCGATCGCTCGATAACGCGCACCGGCCCCGCCTTCGGCGCCGCCAGGGTCGCGAAGGCGTTCCAGATGAGGCTGAAGAAGGTCGCCTCGCGCAGATCGTAGGTGGCGTCGATGCCCTCGGGCACCTCGCCCAGCGCGACGCGGCGCGGCTGGCCATCCTGGAAACGGACCACCGCGAGCACGCGCGCATGGCCGAGCAGCTTGTCCACCAGTTCGGGGCTGATCGCGGTCCTGGCCTCGGTGGCGGCATCGATCGCGAGCGTGGCCAGATGCGCGTCGGCCACCGTGTCGCGCAGCGATTGCAGCCGGTAGCGCGCGATCGAGGGCACGTAGATGAAAATCTCGGCCATCATCACGAACGCGATCGTCCACAGCAGCAGCCGCGTCGTGAGGCTGCGGCGGATCGAAGGCAGGCGGGGTGCGGTGGCGGGCATCCAGTATCCTCAGGCCCGCGAATATATAGGCGCAGCCGCGTCCCGCGTCACTCGCGCGGGCCTCAGCGGCCCGCCCGCGCGGCCCGCCGCGCCTGCAGCCGCTTGACGATCACCGGCAACAGCGCGAGCAGCGCGAGGCCGAGGATCGGCAGGAGGACGTTCCACTGGAACACGATCTTGAGGTCGGGCGTCTCGCCGCGGTCGAGGAGCGCGCCGAGGCCGCTGCCGACGCTCGCGAACACGAAGCTGCCCGGCACGATGCCGATCAGCGTCGCCAGCGCATAAGTGCGCAGCGAAACGCCGCAGAACGCCGGCACCAGGTTCACGAGCCAGAACGGAAATACGGGCACGAGCCGTAGCACCAAGAGGTAGCTGAACGCGTCGCGGCGGAAGCCTTCCTCCATGCGTTTGAGCGCGCCCCCGGTCCGGGCCCGCAGGAAATCGGCCAGCGCGGTGCGCGCGGCCAGGAACACGGCGATGGCGCCGAGCGTGGCGCCGATCACGCTGGCCGCGGCGCCCAACCAAAGGCCGAACAGGTAGCCGCCGGCGATCGTGGCGAGCGCGCCGCCGGGAATCGAGAATCCCGTCATCAGCGCATAGCCGGCCACATAGGCGAGCGCCGCCATCGGGCCCCAGCGGCCGACCCAGTCCATGAGCATGCTGCGGTGAACGCGGATCGTCTCGAACGAGACGTAGCGATGCCAGCCGAGCGCGAAGAAGGCGGCGAAGCCCGCGCAGAGGATCGCGAGCGGCAGCAAGCGGAGCCAGAGCGGCTTGGGCGGCGGGCGGGGCGAGGGCGGCAGCAGAGAGGCGTGTTTGGCGGACATGGCGCAGTCTTTTTTCCCGCTCCCCGCGAAGCCCCGCAGTCCGCGCACGCTAACACGCCAACCGGCGCCGCCGGGAATGAAGCTTCGGTCGCCGTGCTTCACGCTCGCGTGACGCCGCGGGGCCGCGCATTTGCCAGCTTCGCGATGCCGCGTAAGGCCTAAACCCTTGGATCAGGCCCCTTTGCCGGCGGCATTGGCCGCATTGACTTGGCCGAAGCGCGCCCCGTATAGAGGCGCCGCCTAGCGCGTTATCCCACGAAACCGGATCGCCAATCACCGCGCAGCGGTGACGCGATGCGGCTGTTTTCGTTGTGGGCGCGGGTCCTGTTTCCACGCCATCCGGAGTGTTCCCGTGCCGAAACGTACCTATCAACCCAGCAAGCTGGTCCGCAAGCGCCGCCACGGTTTCCGCGCCCGCATGGCGACGAAGGGCGGGCAAAAAGTGCTCTCGCGCCGCCGGGCCAAGGGCCGCAAGCGGCTGTCGGTCTAGCGATGGCCGGCGCCCGGCGGGCGCTCACCACCCTGGCCAAGCGCGCGGACTTCCTACGCGTCGCAGGCCGGGGAACGAAGTGGGCGACGGCCGGGCTGGTCCTGCAGGCCTGTCCCCGGAGCGCCGAAAGCGCGCCGCGCGCAGGCGAACCGGGAGCGAATGTGAGCGAAGCGCAAGCGATCCGCGTCGGCTTCACGGCGAGCAAGAAAGTGGGCGGCGCCGTCGTCCGCAACCGTGCGCGTCGCCGGCTGCGCGCGCTTGCCCGCGAAGTGATCGCGGGCGAAGCCGCGCCGGGCTATGACTATGTGCTGATCGCGCGTGCCGAAACCGCCACGCGCGACTACGCCGCGCTCCGCGGCGACATGCGCGTCGCGCTGAAGCGCCTGCGCCTGCTCGAAAAGCTGCCCGAAGGGGCGGACCGGTGAGCCCGCTGGCACATCTTTTCCGCGGTTTCGTGCGCGCCTACCAGCTCGTGCTGTCGCCGCTGCTCGGCCGGCAGTGCCGATTCCTGCCGACGTGCTCGCACTACGCCATGGAGGCGCTCGAGCGCCACGGCGGCGTCAAGGGCGGCTGGCTCGCGTTGCGCCGCATCCTGCGCTGCCATCCTTTTGCCGCGGCAGGCTACGACCCTGTGCCTCCCAAAGGCGCTGTGCCCCCCGTGGGCTCCACTCCGCCCGCCGCCCCGGCCGGGCGCTGCCGTCTGCCTTAGCGAGAGACCATGGGCGACCAGAAAAACCTGATCCTCGCCATCGTGCTGTCGGTCGCGATCATTCTCGCGTTCCAGCTCGTGATCGCGCCGCCGCAGCGGCCGGCCGCGCCGCAAGCGACGACGCAGCCCGCGACCCCGTCGACGACGCCCGGTGCGCCCGGAACGCCCGGCACGGCGCCGCCCGCCGCCACGCCGCCCCAGGGAACGCAGCCGCCGGCGCCGGGCACGGTGCCGCCGGCCGTGCCGCCCAAGACCGCGTCGCGCGACGACATCCTGAAGGCGACGCCGCGCGTGCCGATCGCCGCCAAGCGCATGACCGGCTCGATCTCGCTGAAAGGCGGCATGCTCGACGACGTCACGCTGCGCGACTATCGCGAAACGCTGCAGAAGAACGCCGCCAACATCCACATCCTCAACCCGGCGGCCGCGGGCAAGAACGGCAAGGCCTACTACGTCGTCTTCGGCTGGCAGCCGGTGGCCGGCGCCAAGCCGGTGACGCTGCCCGACGACAACACGCTGTGGCAGGCCGAGGGCGGCCCGCTCGCACCCGGCAAGCCCGTCACGCTCACCTGGACCAACCCGCAGGGCCTGAAGTTCAGCCGCCGCTTCGAGATCGACGACAACTACCTCGTCACCGTGCACGAGACGGTCGAGAACGCCGGTGGCGAGCCGGTGCAGCTCGCGCCCTATTCGGTCGCCAAACTCGTCGGCGAGCCCAAGGGCCTCGGCTTCTTCATCCTGCACGAAGGCCCGATCGGGGTCTTCCGCAAGACGGCCGAAGACGGCGCGGTGATCAACGATCCGAGCTACGAGAACGTCCGCGACAAGGGCATCGATCAGACCAGCTTCGGCGGCTGGCTCGGCTTCACGGACCACTATTGGCTCGTGGCGCTGATTCCGCAGCAGGACAAGAGCCAGCGCGTCGCCTACAGCCACGAGAAGCCCACCGACACCTACAGCGCGTTCTACATCGGCGAAACGCGCACGATCGTGCCCGGCGGCAAGGCCGAGGCCACGCACCGCGTCTTCGCCGGCGCCAAGGAGGTCGATCTGCTCCGTCGTTACGGCGAGGAGCTCAAGGTCGAGAAGTTCGATTGGGCGATCGATTTCGGCTGGTTCTGGTTCTTCACCAAGCCGTTCCTGTTCGCGCTCAAGTGGATCTACGGCCACGTCGGCAATTTCGGCATCGCGATCCTGATCCTCACGATCATCGTGAAGCTCCTGTTCTTCCCGCTGGCGAACAAGAGCTACAAGAGCATGAGCCAGATGAAGAAGCTCTCGCCCGAGATCCAGCGGCTGCGCGAGCGCTACGCGCAGGACAAGGCGACGCTGAACCAGGAGATGATGAAGCTCTACAAGAAAGAGCGCATCAATCCGGCCGCCGGCTGCCTGCCGATCCTCTTGCAGATCCCGGTGTTCTTCGCGCTCTACAAGGTGTTGTTCGTGGCGATCGAGATGCGCCACGCGCCGTTCTTCGGCTGGATCCAGGATCTCTCGAA
>CAYZSG010000214.1:0-9212 GCA_964481045.1 uncultured Candidatus Odyssella sp.
ACGTGGCGGCGGATCTTCATCGAGGGCGTCATCATGCCGTTCTCGGTGCCGAACGGCTCCTTGGCCAGCACGAAGCGGCGCACGCGCTCGGTTTGCGAAAGGGCGAGATTCACGCGCTCCACCGCCTTGCTCACATGGTCGTGGAACTGCGGATCGGCGGCGAGCGCGGCAGGGTCGCGTTCCTTTCCGTGCGCGCGCGCCCACGCGGCGGCCGCCTCGGGATCGGGCACGATCACCGCGACGAGATGGGGCTTCTTGTCGCCGTAAACCATCGCCTGCGCGATCTCGGGCTGGAGCGTGAGAAAGCCCTCGACGCGCGCCGGCGAGACGTTGTCGCCGCCCGAATTCACGATGATGTCCTTCTTGCGGTCGGTGATGACGAGGTGCCCGTCCGCGTCGATCAGGCCGATGTCGCCGGTGTGCAGCCAGCCGTCGCGCACGACGAGCGCGCTGGTGTCGGGGTCGCCGTAATAGCCCTGCATCACGAGCTCGCCGCGCACGATGATCTCGCCGTCTTCCGCGATCTTGCATTCGACGCCGGGCAGCGGCGGGCCGACGCTGTGGATCTTCATGCCCTCGACCGGGTTCGCGCTGATCACCGGCCCCGCCTCGGTCTGGCCGTAGCCCTGCAGCAGCACGACGCCGAGCGCGGTGAAGAAGATGCCCACTTCGTAATTGAGCGCGGCGCCGCCCGAGACGAAGAATTTGAGGCGCCCGCCGAAGCGCGCGCGCACCTTCCCGCGCACGAGCCGGTCGAGCAGCGGATCCATCAGGCGCTCGCCGAGCGTGAGCGGCTTCTTCTCGTAGCGCTTCGTGCCGACCGCGAGCGCCTCGAGGAACAGCTTCTTCTTGAGGCCCTTCATCGCCGCCATCGCCTTGGCGACGCGGCCGTGCATCACCTCGTAGAGGCGCGGCACCGCGGTCATGATCGTGGGCTTCACCTCGGCCATGTTGCCGACCAGCGCGTCGATCCCCTCGGCGTAATAGACCTCGGCGCCGATCGCGATCACGACCCATTGGCCCACCGCGTGCTCGTAGGCGTGCGAGAGCGGCAGGAAGCAGAGGAACTTCTCTTCGTTGTAGACGATGTGATCGACGAGCAGCTTCCAGGCGCCCGCCACGTTGCAGAGGATCGAGCCGTGATGGAGCATCACGCCGCGCGGCGCGCCGCCGGTGCCCGAGGTGTGGATGATCACGGCGGTGTCGGCGCGCGTCTTCTCGTTCGCGCGCGCTTCGATGTCGTCGGGCAGCGAATCGCCCTTCTTCAGCACGTCGTCCCAGAGATGCACGGGCTTGGCGAGGGCCTGCTGCTGGCCCGAGCCGGGCGGCTCGATCGCGATAACGAACTCGCAGGCGCCCGAGCGCAGCACCGCCGGCAGAAGCTGCGCCGCGAGCTTCTTGGTCGAGACCAGCGCCGCCTTGGCGCGCACGTTGTCGAGGATGTGCTGGTGATCGGCCGCGGTGTTCGTCGTGTAGGCCGGCACCGCGATGGCGCCGATCGCGAGGATCGCGATCTCGGCGATGCACCATTCGGGGCGGTTTTCCATCGCGATCACGACGCGGTCGCCCGGCACGACGCCGAGCGCGATCAGGCCGCGGGCAAGCCGGCTGGCGGCCGCGCACGCTTCGCGCCAGGTGATCGGCGACCAGGTGCCTCCGCGTTTCGCCCAGAGGAACGGCTTGTCGCCGAGCTCCGCGGCGCGCGCGAAGAACAGCGCAGCAAGATTGCGCGCGGAGTCCACCTCCTCCGGCCCGTGCCGCCCCGACATTCCGTCCTCCCTCACCCGTTTCTTCTCCGCGAAACGCGCGCCCGCAATGCGCGGCTTGGAGATCGCGTTGGCCCGCCCTATATCGGTCGCGCGGAGTTTTTCTGGAGCAAACTATGGCACAGGCGGCGTTGCGCAAGAATAGGGCGGCCCCCGGCAAGGCGAAGCTCGGACCGCTGCCGGCCTGGCGGCTCGACGATCTCTACAAGGCGCGCGACGCGGCCGAGCTGAAGCGCGATCTCGACTGGTCCGCCGGCGAGGCCAAGTCGTTCCGCGCCGACTATTCCGGAAAACTGGCAACCCGGGACGGCGCCGCGCTTGCCGCCGCCATCGCGCGCTACGAGAAGCTCGACGAGACGCTCTCGCGCATCATGAGCTTCGCCTCGCTCACCTATGCCGGCAACGTCAGCGACCCCGAGATCGGGCGCTTCTTCCAGTCGATGCAGGAGAAGGTGAACGAGATCTCCTCCGAGCTGATCTTCTTCACGCTCGAGATCACGAAGCTCGACGAGGCGAAGCTGGAAGACGCCAAGCGCGCGGCGCCGGCGTTGGCGCGCTACGCGCCCTGGCTGCGCGACGTGCGCGCGTTCCGCGAGCACGTGCTCGCCGACGAGATGGAGAGACTGTTGCACGACAAGGCCGTGGCCGGGCGCGGCGCCTGGGTGCGGCTCTACGACGAGACTTTGGCCAAGCTGCGCTTCAGGGTGCGCGGCAAGGATTTGACCGAAGCCGAGGCGCTGCATCTGCTCGGCGACCGCAACCGCAAGGTGCGGGAGGGCGCGGCGCATTCGCTGGCCAAGGTGTTCGGCGACAACATCCGCCTCTTCGCCCATGTCCACAACACGCTGGCCAAGGACAAGGAGGTGGAAGACAAGTGGCGGAAATACGCCCGCCCCGTCTCCGCGCGCAATCTCGCGAACCACGTCGAGGATGCCGTCGTCGAGGCACTCGTGGCGGCCGTGCGCCAGTCGTACCCGCGGCTCTCGCACCGCTACTATGCGTTGAAAGCGCGCTGGCTGAAGCTGAAGAAACTCCAATACTGGGACCGCAACGCGCCGCTGCCGGCGGCGCCCGAGCGCGCGATCCCGTGGCGCGACGCGCGCGACACGGTGCTCGGCGCCTATGCGCGTTTCACGCCCGAGATGGCCGCGATCGGCCGGCGGTTCTTCGACGAGGGCTGGATCGACGCCGCGGTGCGGCCGGGCAAGCAGTCGGGCGCGTTCTCGCACCCCACCGTGCCCTCGGCGCACCCCTACATCCTGATGAACTATCAGGGCAAGGCGCGCGACGTGATGACGCTCGCGCACGAGCTCGGCCACGGCGTCCACCAGGTGCTGGCCGGCCGCCAGGGCCACCTGATGGCCGACACGCCGCTGACGCTGGCCGAGACCGCCTCGGTGTTCGGCGAGATGCTGACCTTCCGCGCGATGCTCGACGGCGAAACGAATCCGGAGCGCAAGCGCGCGATGCTCGCCGGCAAGGTGGAAGACATGCTGAACACGGTCGTGCGCCAGATCGCGTTCTTCGAATTCGAGCGCCGCGTCCACGACGAGCGCCGCGGCGGCGAGCTTTTGCCCGAGCGCCTCGGCGAGATCTTCATGGCGGTGCAGACCGAGAGCCTGGGCCCGGCCTTCGATTTCGCCGAGGAATATCGGCACTTCTGGTGCTACATACCGCACTTCATCCATTCGCCGTTCTACGTTTACGCCTACGCGTTCGGCGATTGCCTCGTGAACTCGCTCTATGCGGTCTATCAGCAGGCCGACAAGGGCTTCGCCGAGAAGTATCTCGAGATGCTCCGCGCCGGCGGCACGAAGCGGCACAAGGAACTGCTGGCGCCGTTCGGCCTCGACGCCTCCGACCCGGCCTTCTGGCGCAAGGGATTGAGCGTCGTCGAGGGCTTCATCGACGAGCTCGAGACGGCGAAGTGAAAGGGAAGGAAGTGAAGGGAACAGGAGCCGGGGAGCCGGGGAGAAGCAAGTGAGATTCGCCACGAAGACACGAGGACACGAAGGAGATGAGAATTGCGCGCCTTTGGCGCGCGAGAAATCTCGACTTCGTGTCTTCGTGTCTTTGTGGCTACGGGACTTCTCCCCGGCTCCCCGGCTCCTGTTCACTTCCTTTTTGATCGGCTCGCGATGAGCAACGGCGAGGGCAATTCGTTCGGCGGGCGGCTCGGGCGCTATGTGCGCGTCGGGCGCGCGGTGGGCGGGCTGGCGGCGCGGGCGGCCGGGCAGCGCTATCTCGGCTTCAAGGTCGATCGCGAGCGGGACGCGCGGCAGTTGAAAGAGGCGCTTGGCGGGCTCAAGGGCCCGCTGATGAAGGTGGCGCAGCTTCTCTCGACGATTCCGGACGCGTTGCCGAAGGAATACGTGCAGCATCTTTCCGAGTTGCAATCCAACGCGCCGGCGATGGGCTGGCCGTTCGTGCGCCGGCGCATGATGGCCGAGCTCGGCGATGGCTGGGAGAAGAAGTTCGGGCGGTTCGAGCACGCGGCCGCGCGCGCCGCCTCGCTCGGACAGGTGCACCGCGCGGAAGGCCGCGACGGCGTGCCGCTCGCCTGCAAGTTGCAGTATCCCGACATGGCCTCGGCGGTGGAGGCCGATCTCCGCCAGCTCAAGGTGATCTTCCGCCTCTACGAGCGCTACGACAGCGCGATCTCGACCGAGAACATCCACGCGGAGATCTCGGAGCGCCTGCGCGAGGAGCTCGACTACGCGCGCGAGGCGAAGCACATGCGGCTCTACGGCCACATGCTGCGAAAGGAAAAGGGCGTGCACGTGCCCGAGGCCGTCGAGGCGCTCTCGACGCGCCGGCTGCTGACGATGAACTGGATCGAGGGCCGCCCACTCTCGGACTTCACCGAGGCGCCGGCCGAGGTGCGCAATGCGATCGCGCACAACATGTTCCGCGCCTGGTATGTGCCGTTCTACGAGTACGGCGTGATCCACGGCGATCCGCATCTCGGCAACTACACGGCGCGCGAGAACCATTCGATCAACCTGCTCGATTTCGGCTGCATCCGCGTGTTTCCGCCGAAATTCGTCGAGGGCGTGATCGATCTCTACTTCGCGCTGCGCGACGACAAGCCCGAGCTCGCGATCAAGGCCTATGAGACCTGGGGCTTCACCGATCTCCGGAAGCCGGTCATCGACACCCTCAACATCTGGGCGCGCTACGTCTATGCGCCGCTGATGAAGGACCGCGCACAGGCGATCCAGGAAGACAACTCGACGCGCTACGGCGCCGAGGTGGCCGGCAAGGTGCACGCGGAACTGCGCAAGATCGGCGGCGTGAAGCCGCCGCGCGAATTCGTCCTGATGGACCGCGCCGCGATCGGGCTCGGCTCGGTGTTCATGCGCCTGAAGGCGGAGATCAACTGGTACCGCCTGTTCCACGAGCTGATCCGCGACTTCGACGCGAAGACGCTCGCGAAACGGCAGAAGGACGCGCTGGCGAAGGCGGGGCTCTAGGCCGCTTGGCGCCGCTCAGCTCACGCCGGGCGGGCAGCGCCGCCATTCTTCGACCGGGCCGCTGCCCTGGCGCGCATGGGCCAGATAATCGCTCAGCAACTGGATCGACACCGTGGCCCCGGCCCCGGCTTCGCCGCCCGGAACGACGTAGGAGAACGCGTGCCGCGAGTAGTCGCCGGTGATCTTGTGCCCGCCGGGCGTCACGATCGCCTGCCCGTCGATCGACATCCGCTTGCCGTCGGCGCGGCACCAGTTTCCGTCGATGGCGTCCGCGAGAGCGGGAGAAGCGGCAAGCAGAACGCCGCCGAAGGCGAATGCGAAACGTGTACTGCGGCTCATCGGCCAAAGACCCGGTGCGATAACGCGCGGCAGTCTAGCGCATATCGGCGCGGAAAACGACTGCCCGCACGTGCGGCGATCAGGCCGCGCTCAACGCCGGCCGCGGGCGAGCGGCGACGGGCTTGCGATGCTTCAGCCGCTTCGCGCCGGCGCGGCGGGCGCCGCCGCGCTTCTTTTGCGCGCCGGCTCGGGCGGGCCTGATCGGCGGCTCGCCGCCGAGCGACATCAGCGTCGTGAGCGCCGTGTTGTAGGCCTGCATCATGCGAACGGCGGTATCGGCGAGGCGCGCGGCCTCGTCGCCGTCCTTGCGCCTACGCATCGCGCGCACGCGCCCCCGCGCCGCCGGCAGCGGCGCCTCGTCCTCGCCGCCGCGGATCTGCTCCACCGCGGCGCTGGTCAGCGACATCACCGCCTCGTGGGCGGCGGCCATCTGATGCGCGAGCATGCGCTGGATCTGCACGGCCGGATCGCGCGAACTGTCGGCGCCCGCCGCTTCGGCCGGCGCGCCGCTGCAGTCGCTTCCCTTGGGCGCGAGCGGCGGCCGATTTTCCGTCCGGGCGACGGCGCCGCCCATGGACACGGTCTGATCCTCGAATGCGACGAACGGCGCCGCGCTGATCGTGGCGACGCTCACCGTCGCCGCTTCCGCGAGCATCCGCTGCGTCTCCGATACGGTCTTCCATGCCGCGTCGCGCGCTCGCTCCGCCCCGCCCGCACCGGCCCCGACCAGCTCCGAAACGTGGCTTCGGAGCGCGTCGATCTCGGCAAACGCGTTGCGCGGCCGCGCCATCGGCCGGATGGCCTCATACGCCTTCGTGCTCGGCGCGATGCTGACCACGGAGCCGTCGGCGGCGAGCATTCGGGTGAGAAGCAGCGGTGCGCCCTTCTCCGCCTTCGCGGGCGGCGCGAGGCGCGCGGCCTCCTCTTCCAGAAGGATGCGGCGGACTTCCGTCAGGATCGATTCCATCGACGGGTCGTCATTGACCGTGCACGCGAGCATGGCATTACCCCCGAATAAGGCGCCCCCTTCCCGGCGATCCCCCTTGGGCGTCGCCGAGAACGCTAGGTCGCCATGGTTAATGGAGGGTAAATCTCGCGGCCGCGCGGGCGGCCGCGGCGCCTACACGAACACGTTCCGCTTGCGCAGGAACTCGAGCAGTTCGTGCGTGGGCATCACGGCCCGGCCATTGTTCTTCTCCACCAGCGAGAACACCGGCTTCACGGTGCCGATCTTCTGGCGGATCGAGATCTCGAACGGCTTCAGCAGCTCGTTGAGCGTGTCGAGCTGGCCCTGGGCGAGCATCGCCTCGACGCCGGCCGCGGTGGCGCCATCCATCGGCGTGCCGTGGGACGATGCGAACGTGGCCTGCGGGATGCTGTATTTCTCGAGCAGCACGCGCAGCGAATTCTTGAGAACGAAGCGCGGGCCGAGGAAGACATGGGCGCGCGCCAGCTCGCGCGCGGCATCGATGTTGAACTCGGCGAGCCGCAGCGCGGCTTCGGCCAGCGCCTCGTCGGCCGGCACCGGCTCGGGCCAGAAGATCAGAGTCGTCGCCACCTCGCACGCGGTCTTGTAGGGATCGATCGCGCCGCGATACTTGCGCACCAGCGCCGCGAGCGCGGCGCCGCCGCTGCCGTCGCGCTCGGGCAGCTTGGCCAGCGCGGCGGCGATGCCGGCATCGTGCAGCCCCATCAGCGCCAGCAGGCTCGAATCCTCGGCCTGCAGTGCCGGATTCTGCGCGAGCAACGCGGAAATCTCCGCCCGCAGCTCGGGCAGCGACGGAAGCTCAGGCGGCCGCCCGCGCGGCGCCGCGGCGCCCGCCGCCACATCGGCCGCGAACGTGAAACCGTTGTCGTGCCCCGGACCGCCATCGTGGGCGACGGCGCCGCTGCTTGCCCGTGTGTCTTCCATGATTGGCCGCGAGTCCTTGCCCGAACCCGGTCCTACGCGGTTCAAATCTTGTCCCCTTTCAGATTCCTTTGCAACATTCGCTAACAATGCGTGAAAGGAAATCGTCGTTAATACCTGCATGCGCACCGCCGCCTTCGCCGCCGCGTTATGCGGAATCGGCCTCGGCGATCGGCGCGTCCAGCACCGCGCGGAGCTTGGCGGCCAGCTCTCGGCGGCGATAGGGCTTGGCGAGGAAGTTCGAATCGACGTCCATCGCGGGCGCGACCGCCGCGAACATCTCGTTCGTGTAGCCGGAGGTGAACAGGATCTTGACGCCGGGCCGCACCCGCCGCGCCGCCGCGGCGAGATCGCGCCCGCTCATGCCGCCGGGCATCACCATGTCGGTGAAGACGAGGTCGATGCGCTCGCCGCCGCCGAGCACGGCGAGCGCCGCCGAGCCGTTCTCGGCGACGACGGTGCGATAGCCGAGTGCCTTCAGCAGCGATTCGACGTGACCGCGCACCATCGCGTCGTCCTCGACCAGCAGCACGGTTTCGCTGCCGCGCGGCTCGGCCGCGCCCGCGTGCATCTCCTCGTCGCCGGGAGCGGCGCCGCCCGCCGGCGGGAAATGCATCTTCACCGTCGTGCCGAGGCCGGGCTCCGAATAGAGCGTGACGTATCCGCCCGACTGGCGCACGAAGCCGTAGACCATGCTGAGGCCGAGGCCGCTGCCCTTGCCGAAATCCTTCGTCGTGAAGAACGGATCGAACGCGCGCGCCTTCACCTCGGGCGGCATGCCCGTGCCGGTGTCGCCGACGGCGACCATGACGTAATCGCCCGGCGGCGGATCGCCGGCGCCGGTCATGAAGCCGGGCTCGAGATGCACATTGCGCGTCTCGATCGTGAGCCGCCCGCCCTCGGGCATCGCGTCGCGCGCGTTGATCGCGAGGTTCAGGATCGCGGTTTCGAGCTGGCCCGCGTCGGCATGCGCCGCGAGCAGCTTCGGATCGGCCGCCACGCGCACCTCGATGTGCTCGCCCAGGCTCTGCTGGAGCAGCCCCTGCATGCCGGCGACGAGGGCGTTGATGTCGATCGTCTTCGGCGCCAGCGGCTGGCGGCGCGCGAAGGCCAGCAGGCGCTTGGCCAGCTCCGATCCGCGCTCGGCGGCGCGCAGGATCGTGTCGGCCATCGATTTCTGGCGCGCCGGGTCCGCCGTCTCGCGCAGCAGCTCCGAGCTGCCGATGATGACGGTGAGCAGGTTGTTGAAATCGTGCGCGATGCCGCCGGTAAGCTGGCCGAGCGCCTCCATCTTCTGCGCCTGGTGCACGGCGGCGTCGCGCCGGCGCGCGTCCGTCACGTCGGTGTAGCGCAGCACGAAGCCGCCGCCCGGAATCGGCGTGGTGCGGATCTCGAGAATGCGCCCGTCCGGCGTCGTGCGCTCGAACAGCACCGGCTTGCCGGTGCGGGAATAGGCGAGCCGGCGCTGGACGGCCTCTTCGGGATCCTCGCCGACATACTCGCCGGCCGCGGCGAGGCCGCGCAGGATCTTCTCGAGCGGATCGCCGGGCGCGAACGAGTCGAAAGGCAGCCGCAGGAATTCGAACAGGCGCCGGTTGAACGCGATCGCGCGCAGATCCTGGTCGATCAGGCCCACGCCCTCCTCGAGATTCTCGAGCAGGGCCTGCAGCACCCGCGCGCGCTCATCGGCGGCGGCCTCGTGGCGCTTGACCTCGGTGAGATCGA
>CAYZSG010000215.1:0-9130 GCA_964481045.1 uncultured Candidatus Odyssella sp.
GGATGACGGCCTTTGAGAGTGGCCGCTGGTCGCGACTAGAACAACTCCGCGCGCAGCTTCTGGCGGAAATATTCGATCGGCACGAGGCCGCTTTCGCGCTTCACGAACCAGAAGGCCCAGCCGTTGCAGGCGGGCGCACCCTGCACGGCGGCGCCGACGCGGTGGATCGAGCCGGTGGTTTCGGCGCCGACGACGGTGCCGTCGGCGCGCACCTTCGCGGTGTGGCGCCTCCGCTCGTCCATGAGGATCTCGCCGGGCTCGATGAGGCCGCGCTCGACGAGCCAGCCGAACGGAATGCGCGGCTGCTCGCGCTTGCTGGCGGGCATCAACAGCGAAGGATCGGCGATCGGCTCCACGGCCGCGATGCGCTTCTCGGCCGCGTCGGCATAGGCGTCGTCGCGCTCGATGCCGATCCAGCGGCGGCCGAGGCGCTTGGCCACCGCGGCGCTGGTGCCGCTGCCGAGGAACGGATCGATCACGAGATCGCCCGGCTTCGTCGCTGCCGCCATGATTCGCATCAGCAGCGCCTCGGGCTTCTGTGTCGGGTGCAATTTCTTGCCGGACGGATCCTTGAGCCGCTCGCCGCCCGCGCAGATCGGCAGGAACCAGTCGCTGCGCATCTGGAGATCGTCGTTCGCGGCCTTGAGCGCCTCGTAGTTGAACGTGTAGCGCGCCTCCGGGTCGCGTGCGCACCACAGCAAGGTCTCGTGCGCGTTGGTGAAGCGCGTGCCCTTGAAGTTCGGCATCGGGTTGGCCTTGCGCCACACGATGTCGTTGATGAGCCAGAAGCCCATGTCCTGCAGCACGGCGCCGACGCGGTAGATGTTGTGATACGTGCCGATCACCCACAGCGAGCCCGCGGGCTTCAGCACGCGGCGCACGGCGCCGAGCCAGGCGCGCGTGAACGAATCGTACGACGCGAAATCGCTGAAGCGGTCCCACGCGGCGTCGACGCCGTCGACGCGGCTGTTGTCGGGCCGATGTAGTTCCCCGCCGAGCTGGAGATTGTACGGCGGATCGGCAAAGCAGAGATCGGCGCACTCGGCTGGCAGCGATTCGAGCGCGGCGACACAATCGCCGCGCAAAACGCGGTTCGCTTGCAGTTCGGACATGGCGGCTCCCCGATGTCCGCCGCTTTGCTGCGGGCGCTGCGGCGGAAACTCAACCTTTTATGAGTCCCTGCGGAATCCGCGTCAAGAGTCAAAGGCTTAGGCGCTACTCGGCAGCGCTAACCAAAGCCAGCTCGAGCTGTGCCACGGGCGCAAAATGTGCGCGGTGGAGCGGCGTGCGCCCCAAGCGCTTGAGGCCGGCCAGATGTTCGGCCGTGCCATAGCCCATATTTTTTTCCCAGCCATAGCCAGGATACTCGGCGGCGCGCGCGATCATGAAGCGGTCGCGCGTCACCTTGGCGACGATCGAGGCGGCGGCGACCGAAAGGCAGCGCGCATCGCCCTCGACGACGGCGGTCGCGGCGCAGGCGAACCGCGGCGCGTGGTTGCCGTCAACGATCACGTGCGCGGGCGGCGCCGGCAGCGCGGCCACCGCGCGCTGCATCGCGAGCATGGCGGCGTGAAAGATGTTGAGCCGGTCGATCTCGGCGACCGACGCCTCGCCGATGCCGACGGCGCAGCATTCCAGGATGCCGGGGAAAAGCGCCTCGCGCCGTTCGCGCGCGAGCTTCTTCGAATCGTCGATGCCGGCGGAAAGGCCGCGCGGCAGGCGCGCCGGCAGGATCACGGCCGCAGCCACGACCGGCCCCGCGAGCGGCCCGCGCCCGGCCTCGTCGACGCCGCACACCAGCGCCCCCAGCGTCTTTTCCAGCCTCCGGTCCGGCACGCCGCCCTCGGTTCAGCGCGGCGAGTCTAGGCGAGCGCGGTTCGCGGCGCGAGCCTCGCGCGGCCCCGATGCCCGCAATCCACAGCGCGGCTATTCGCTTTTCTTCTCCGCCGGCGGCGCATCGCCGTGCGCGGCGCCGTCGGGCGCGGGATAGCGGGGCGCCTCGGGCGCCGGGCCCGTCGGCGTTCGGCGCAGCGCCGACGACGGCGAATCGCGGCGCGGGATCGTGCCGGGCTCGAGGATTTCGGCCGGCGGCGTGCGGGGTTCTTCGGTCGCTTGCGACGTAGCCGAAGTCGGCGCGCTCATGGGCCTCGAGGGCGCCGGCGGCGGGCCATCCGGCGGCGGATAGCGCGGCGTTTCCGGCGCGTCATCGGGGTCGGCGACGCCGCGCGGCGTCACGGCGCGGTCGCGCGGCGTGAGCGTGTCGCCGGGCCGGTGGGCGCGGCCGCCGGTCTCGGCGCGCGGGCGGCGGCGTAACAGGCGCGCGATGCCGCGCGCCACCGCGCGCAGGATGCGCCATGCGAACGCGACGACGGCGGCGACCGCGCGCCATGCGGCGGCGACCCGTCGGCTGCGGATCGCGTCGATCGTGTCGTGGAACGACGTCATGCCGAGGATCACGACGCGCAGCAGGCGCCGCGTCGCGAACAGCCACAGCGGCGCCAGCAGCAGCGAGAACGCCATCACCGCCACGATCGTCTGCGAAAGATCGCGCGAGATGATGCCGCCGCGCTCGGCGGCGCCGGCGATCACGAGCGAGAATTCGCCGATCTGCGCGAGCAGCACGCCGGCGATGAACGCGTGCGGCCACGGCTCGCGCAGCAATGCGAGGATGCCGATGTTGAGCGCGGTCTTGAGGATCGTGACGGCGAGCACGAGCACGATCAGCACGTCCCAGCGCTCGGCCAGGAACTTGAAATCGATGAGCAGGCCGACCGAGAGGAAGAACACCATCAGCAGCACGGCCTGGATCGGCCGCGTGCTGAGGATCATCGGGTGGCGCGCCGTGCTGTTGCCGATCACGAGCCCGGCAAGGAATGCGCCGAGCGCCGGCGTGAGGCCGGCGAGGCCGGTCAGCGCCGCGCCGCCGAAGCAGAGGGCGAGGCCGCCGAGCGCCACCAGCTCCGCGGGCGTGTTCTCGTTGATGTAGGGGATCACGAGCCGCTTGCGCCGCGCGAGGAACCACACCAGGGCTGTGACCGCGGCCAGCGCGGCAACGAACTTCAGCGCCACCAGCGCGCTGACCGTTCCGAGGGCCAGGAAGTTCACGCCGATCAGCAGCGGCACCACGGCGAGATCCTGCGCGATCAGCACGCCGATGACGAGCCGGCCCACCGGCTGGCGCAGGATGTTCGTCTGCTCCAGCATCTTGATGACGACGGCGGTGCTGCTGAGCGCGATGATGAAGCCGAGCACCGCCGCCTCGCCCCAGGCGAGGCGCCCGAACCAGACGAACGGCAGCAGCAGCGCCACGCTGATCGCGATCTGCAGCGCCGTGGCGGCGGCCGACACCTTCCACACCTCGCGGAAGGCGTAGAGGCTCATCTCCATCGCGACGAGGAACAGCAGCAAGAGAACGCCGAGCTCGGCGAGGAAGCCCACCGTCGCGCGATCGCCGACGAGCGCGAAGCCCGAGGGGCCGAGCAGCACGCCGGCCAGGATGTAGCCCACGATCGGCGGCTGGCCGAGCCGGCGCATGCCGAGGCCGCAGAGCAGCGCGGCGCCCATCACGAGCGCCAATCCGGTGAGGTCGCCGGGGCCGTGCATCCGCGCAAGTTAGTACGCGAAGGCCGCGCCTGTCAGCCGGTGAAGCGAAGAAAGGGAACAGGAGCCGGGGAGCCGGGGAGATTCAGGATTGCGCTGCGCGCGCCAAGGTCATTCGGCGAATGCCGTCCTTGAGAAACGCGGCGTGAAAGTTCAGCAACAGTCCGGTCGGTATTCCGGAAAGCTTCATGTATGTCAGCAGCTGCGCTTGGTGCACAGGCAGCAGTGCTTCGACGGCTTTGATTTCCACCACAACGGATTTCTCGACCACGAGGTCTATTCTGTAGCCGCCGTCCAAGGCCCTTCCCTTGTAAGATACCGGGAGCAATACCTGTCGCTCGAACGACAAGGCTGCGGCCTCGAGTTCGGAACACAGACACTCTTCGTAGACCGATTCGAGCAAGCCTGGGCCAAGAGTGCGATGGACTTCAATCGCAAATCCGATGATGCGTTGCGTGATTTCGTCCGAGAGGACCGACCGCGCCAGCATTCAAATATCTCCCCGTCTCCCCGCCTCCTGTTCCCTATCCTTACTGCCGACTAAAACAGCGCGAGTTGTTGACCGGGCAGCACGGGCTTTTTGAACAGGCTGCAGTCGAGCGGGCGGCCTTCGCGTTCGAGGCCGAGGCGGCGGGCGGCGATCATGAAGCGCTGGCGGATCATGCCGGCATAGCCGCCGGTGGGGCGGAAGCGCGAGCCGAAATTGCCGTCGTTGAGCTTGCCGTTGCGCATGCCGCGGATCAGCTCCAGCACGCGCTTCTTCTTCATCGGCGCATGCACGTCGAGCCATTCCATCCAGAGGTCTTTGATCTCGTGGGGCAGGCGCAGCATGATGAAGCCGGCCGCGCTGGCGCCGGCATCGCGAGCGGCCTCCATGATCGCCTCGAGCTCGTGGTCGGTCACGGCCGGCACCACCGGCGCCACCATCACGCCGACCGGAACGCCGGCCTCGGAAAGCGCGCGGATCGCGGCGAGGCGGCGCGCCGGCGTTGCCGCGCGCGGCTCCATGCGCCGCGCCAGCTCCTTGTCGAGCGTCGTCACCGACACGCCGACCCAGGCGAGGCCTTTCGCCGCCATGCGCGCGAGGATGTCGGCATCGCGCGCCACCAGCGCGCTCTTGGTCACGATCGTGACTGGATGGTCGCAGCGCTCGAGCACTTCGAGGATCGAGCGCGTCACCTTGAAGCTGCGCTCGACCGGCTGGTAGGGGTCGGTGTTCGTCCCCATGGCGATCGGCTGGCAGACATATTTGGGCGCGGCCAGCTCGGCCTCGAGCAGCTTCGCCGCCTCGGGCTTGGCGAACAGCTTGGTCTCGAAATCGAGCCCGGCCGAAAGCCCGAAATAGGAATGCGTCGGCCGCGCGAAGCAATAGACGCAGCCATGCTCGCAGCCGCGATAGGGATTGATCGAGCGATCGAAGCCGATATCGGGCGAGTTGTTGTAGGCGATGATCGTCTTGGTCGCATCGACGCCCACCTCGGTGCGGATCGGCGGCGGCACGTATTCGGTTCCGCCGCCGTCGCTCCAGCCGGCGTTCGACCAGTCGTCGGCGAAAGCCTCGCGGCGATAGCGCTCGAACCGGCCGGACGGGTTGACCGTGGCCCCGCGGCCCTTGCGCGCCTCGGGCGGCACGGCCGGGATCTGGCGCGGCGGCAGGCCGAGCGGTACTGACGCGGGTGTGCGGCTGTTGCGCTCCATGCGCACAAGCATAGGGACAATTGTGAATAAATCAAGAACAAAAACGGATTATGAAAGGAACAATTCTGTTTCGACGTCCAGCCCTTCGCGGATCGCGGCGATGCGGTCGGGGTCGACGTAGTCCTCGACGGTCCGCTCGATGTGCGCCGCGTGGTCGGGTGCGAGGCGCTCCTTCGACCAACCGCCCGCGCGCTTCGAGAGCACACGCCAGCGCACGCACCAGGTGAGCGTGCGCAGCCAGATGAGCCGGCGGAGCGGCCGCACCCAGGGCCGGACCGCGGTCGCCAGCGCCGGCGTCACCGCGGCGAAATAGGCCGCATAGAAATCGCCGACATCGGCCGGCGCGAGACGCGCGGCGCAATCGGGGTCCCACATCGTCGAGGTGTAGAGCGTCGCGTGCGCGAGATCGACGGCAGGATTGCCGTAGAGCGCCTTCTCGAGATCGACGAACACCGCGCGGCCCTCGGCCACGAGGAAATTACCTGGATGCGTGTCGCTGCCGGTGAGCGTCAGCACCGGCGCCGGGCGCGCGGTGAGCGCGAGGCTCTCGGCGGTCGCAAGCTCGGCGTTGATCGCGGCGGCGGCCATCGGCGCGAGGCCGGCCTCGCGCACGAACAAAGCCTGCTCGCGCACCGCCTTCAGCGTCTCGGCCACCGGATCGGCGTGCACGAGCAGCGGCGCGCGCTCGGGCGGAACCGGCAGCGCGTGGATGCGCGCGAGGCTTTGCGCGATCAGTGGAAGGTCGCGCGGAAGCGCAGGCTTCGGCCCCGCGATGCGCTCGACGGCGAGCGCGCCCATCGCAAGGCCGGGTTGCGCCGGCACCGTACCGAAGAAGCGCGGCGTGACGCCGCTCGGCTCGGCGCGCTGGAAAGCGGCCGCCTCGTAGGCAAGCTGCTGTTCGGGCGCGAGGCCCCATTGGCTCACGCGCGGCACGCGGAGGACGACCGGCACGCCGTCGAACGTCACACCCTCGGCCGCGAAATGATCGTGCGCGACTCCGCGCCCCGGCAGCGGCGCGAGCGGCGCTTCGGCGAGGCCGGCGAGGCGCGGCACGCCGGCCAGCGCGCGGCGCAGAACGTCGATGAGGGCGGGATCGGACATGGCGAAATCGCTCGCGCCTTATATGGTAGCGCGTCCGTCCTGTCACAGCTTGCGGCCGCGTCTTGCTCTCGATTGTCATCCCCACGCTCGATGCTGTCGCGGAGCTTCGGCCGACGCTCGCCGCGCTCGCGCCCGAGCTTTCGGGCGCTGAGATCGTGGTCGCGGATGGCGGCTCGCGCGACGCGACGGCGGAGGTCGCATCTGGTGCCGGTGCGCGCGTGATCGCGGCGCCGCGCGGGCGCGGCTTGCAATTGCGCGCGGGGGCCGAGGCGGCGCGGGGAGAGTGGCTGCTGTTCCTGCATGCCGATACGCGGCCCGCGCCAGGCTGGCGCGCCGCGGCTGCGCGCTTCACGGCCGATCCCGCGAACGCGGCGCGGGCGGCCGTGTTCCGCTTCGCGCTCGACGATGCCGATCCGCGCGCGCGGCGCATCGAGCGTCGCGTCGCCTGGCGCGTCCGTGCACTCGGGCTCGCCTACGGCGATCAGGGCCTGCTGATCGCGCGCGACTTCTATCGCGCGCTCGGCGGCTATCCGGCGATCCCGCTGATGGAAGACGTGGCGCTCGTCCGCCGCATCGGAAAGCGCCGGCTTGCCGCGCTCGATCATCCGGCGCTCACCTCGGCCGCGCGCTACCGGCGCGATGGGTGGCGGCTTCGTCCGGCGCGCAATGTGGCGCTGCTCTCGCTCTATTTCCTCGGCGTGCCGCCGCGCTGGCTGGCGCGGCTCTACGGCCGTTAGCGATGCAGCAGCATCTCATGATCTATGCGAAGGAGCCGCTGCTCGGCGCGGTGAAGACGCGGCTCGCGCGCGACATCGGCGCCGCCGCCGCGCTGCGCTTCTACGAGGAGACGTTGCACGCACTCGTGCAGCGCGTCGCCCGCGATGCGCCGTGGCGCTGCTGGCTCGCGGTGGCGCCCGATGCATTCGCGCGCGAAGCGCGGCGACGCTGGCGCTGGCTGCCGCGCGATCTCGCGGTGGTCGGGCAGGGACGCGGCGATCTCGGGCAGCGCATGGCGCGGAGCTTCGCGCGTCTGCCGCCGGGGCCGGCCGTCCTGATCGGCAGCGACATCCCGGCGATCACGCGCGCGCACATCGCGGCGGCGTTCGCGGCGCTCGGCCGCCACGACGCGGTGTTCGGCCCGGCCGAAGACGGCGGCTACTGGCTCGTCGGGCAGCGCCGCCTCCATGCAATGCCCGATCTCTTCCACGACGTGCGCTGGTCCACGCGGCACGCCCTCGCCGATACGCTCGCCAATCTCGTGCCCGGCGAGACACACGCGCGCATCGCGACGCTCGCCGACATCGACGATGGCGCGGCGTATGCGCTCTCGCCTTTCGCACGGCGTGGTGTTATATTATAACAATCGTATCGACGAGGCGGCACCGATGGCTACCGCACGACGCGCACACACGAAAAAGGAACGCGCCGGCTTCGCGCCGCCGGGCCACGATCACGCGCATTGCGTCGACGACGCGCTGGCGGCGGCCGAGCGGCAATGCGCGGCCAAGGGCGCCAAGCTCACCGAGCAGCGCCGGCGCGTGCTCGCGCTGATCTGGAACAGCCACGAGCCTGTGGGCGCCTACACCTTGCTCGACCGCCTGCGCGAGGAGGGCGTGCGCGCGCAGCCGCCCACCGTCTATCGCGCGCTCGATTTCCTCGTCGAGAACGGGCTCATCCACCGCATCGAATCGCTCAACGCCTATGTCGGCTGCGCGGCGCCGGCCGAGCGCCATGTCGGCCAGTTCCTGATCTGCACCGGCTGCCGCTCGGCCGCCGAGCTCGACGATGCCGTGATCGGCGCCGCCATCGCCCAGCGCGCGAAGGAGATCGGATTCTCGGTGAGCCGCGCCACGGTCGAGATCGCCGGCCTCTGCCCCAACTGCCGCGCGAGATGAACGTGGCACAGCCGGTCCTCGTGGCGGCGCACGGCGTTTCGCTGGCGCCGGGCGGAACGCCGATCCTCGAGCGCGTCGATCTCGCCGTGCACGCGGGCGAGCTCGTCTCGCTGATCGGCCCCAACGGCTCGGGCAAGACCACGCTCGTGCGCACCTTGCTCGGCCTCGTGAAGCCCGATTCCGGCAGGGTCGAGCGCCGCGCAGGCCTGCGCATCGGTTACGTCCCGCAGCGCCTCCAGATCGACCGCGCGATGCCGCTCACCGCCGAGCGCTTCCTCGCGCTGGCACCGCGCGGTGGCGAGAAAGACCGGCGCGCGGCGATGGGCGAGCTCGGCATCGGCCATGTCGCGGGCCGCGCGGTGCAGGATCTCTCGGGCGGCGAATTCCAGCGCCTGCTGCTCGCCCGCGCATTGCTCGCCGAGCCCGAGCTTCTGGTCATGGACGAGCCGGCGCAGGGCATCGACGTCGTCGGCCAGGCAGAGCTCTATCACTGGATCGCGGAATTGCGCGCGCGGCGCGGCTGCGGCGTGCTGCTCGTCTCGCACGATCTCCATCTCGTGATGGCCGCGACCGACAGGGTGGTGTGCCTCAACCGCCATGTCTGCTGCACCGGCCACCCCGAGGCGGTGGCGCGGCACCCGGAATACATCGCGCTGTTCGGCCCGGCCTCGCGCGAATTTGCCGTCTATGCCCACAAGCACGACCACGTGCACGACGTCGCCGGCCACGTCCACGCCGAGCACGATCATCCGCACAAGCACGACCATGCGCATTGAAAGTAAAGTGAACAGGAGCCGGGGAGCCGGGGAGGAAACTCTTCGCGCGCCTTCGGCGCG
>CAYZSG010000216.1:0-9023 GCA_964481045.1 uncultured Candidatus Odyssella sp.
CCGAACCCGCGCAAATCGCGACGAGGCCCGCGAGCGGCCCGTTGTGCACGAAGCCCGGATCCTTCTTCCCGACGACGGTCGCGGCGAGCAGCCCGCCCGCCATCGCCATCAGCGAGTTCACGGCGACGAGGCCGGTGATGTCGGCCACCTTCTGCGCGCTCATCACGTTGAAGCCGAACCAGCCGACCGTCAGCGCCCACGAGCCCAGCGCCAGGAACGGAATGTTCGACGGCGGAATGCCCACGACGGTGCCGTCTTTCCGGTAGCGCCCGCGCCGCGCGCCCAACAGCAGCACGGCGGCCAGCGCCATCCAGCCGCCCACGCAATGCACGACGATCGAGCCCGCGAAATCCACGAACTTCGCGCCGAAGCTCGTCTCGAACCATTTCTGGATGCCGAAGCGCTCGCCCCACACGACGCCCTCGAACAGCGGATAGAACACGGCGACGATGAGCCCCGAAGCGATCGCCTGCGGCCAGAATTTCGCGCGCTCCGCGATGCCGCCCGAAATGATCGCGGGCACCGCTGCCGCGAACGTCAGCAGGAAAAAGAATTTCATCAGCATGTAGCCGTTCTTGCCGAACACCTCGGGAGCTTTCTCGGCCGCGCCCGAGATCATCGGCGCCGGCCCGAAGAAATCGATGCCGTAGGCGATCGTGTAGCCGATGAAAAAATACGCGACGGTCGAGATGCTGAAATCGGTGAAGATCTTGATCAGCGCGTTGACCTGATTCTTCTTGCGCACCGTGCCGACCTCGAGAAAGGCGAAGCCGGCGTGCATCGCCGTCACCATCACCGCGCCGATCAGCAGGAAGAAGACGTCGGTGCTGGTTTTGAAGGCTTCCATGGCGTTCCCCCTTGGCGTTTTTGCCTAAGCGCTGCTCCGAGCGCTGCGGCACAATGCCAAAAAAGAGGCCGGAAAGGTTCTATTTTGTGCAGAAGAGGGCCGCAATTTCAGATGCGGTAGATTTGCCTAAAATTTAGGCACATCAGTCCACGATTCAGATTTGGTTATCAAAAATCAAATCTGCCGCGCGGGAAGGAGAGGGTGGAACCCCGATTCCGGGAACGCGTAATTTGCGTATGAAGAGCGACAACACCCTGTGGAATGGCATAGACCGCGGCAGCGAGGGCAGGGCCGGCGAACGGCTCTCCGAGCGCTCAACCCGGTTTGTCGAGAAGCTCATGGAAAAACTGGCGCGCCACAATCGCGACGCCGAGCAGCTCGCAGAGGCCATGCACGACCACCGCAAGACCTGAGTGGCTCGCCCAGGCCCCAAATCAAAGTCATTCGACGGCCCGAAAAAGAAAGCGGCGCCCGGACCGAAGTCCGGGCGCCGAAAGTGGGGGCGCCGCTGAGGGCGGGCGCCCCTGAGGACACCTCGTTGCGTCAGTGCACCGTCTCGCCGTGCTCGGCGAGATCGAGCCCTTCGCGTTCCTGCTCCACCGCGACCCTGAGGCCGACAATGGCTTTGATGATGAAGAGGATCACGGCCGTGGCCACCGCGGTGAAGACCACCGTCGCCACCACGCCGTAGATCTGCGGCATCATCTGCGCGGCGTTGCCGTCGATCCAGCCGACGGCGGCGTCGCCGCCCTTGATCGCCTTCGTGGCGAACACGCCAGTGAGGAGGGCGCCAACGATGCCGCCGACGGCATGGACGCCGAAGGCGTCGAGCGCGTCGTCGTATTTGAACGTCTTCTTCAGGCTGGTGCAGGCCCAGTAGCAGATCGCGCCCGCCGCGATGCCGATCACGAAGGCGCCGAGGACGCCGACGTAGCCGGAGGCGGGGGTGATCGCGACGAGGCCGGCGACCGCGCCCGAAATCACGCCGAGGATGCTGGCCTTGCCGCGCGCCATCCACTCGAGGAACATCCACACGAGCGCGGCGACGGCGGACGCGAGCTGCGTGACCAGCATCGCCATGCCGGCGTTCGCATTCGCGGCCACGGCCGAGCCGGCGTTGAAGCCGAACCAGCCGACCCACAGCAGCGAGGCGCCGACGACGCTGAGCGTCAGGTTGTGCGGTGCCATGTTCTCGGTGCCGTAGCCGGTGCGCTTGCCGAGCATCACGGCGCAAACCAGGCCGGCCACGCCGGCGTTGATGTGCACGACCGTGCCGCCCGCGAAGTCGAGCGCGCCCATGTCGGCGAGCCAGCCGCCGCCCCACACCCAATGCGCGATCGTCGAATAGACGACGATGCTCCACAGCACCATGAACGGAACCATCGCGCTGAACTTCATGCGGTCGACATAGGCGCCGACGATGAGGGCAGGGGTGATGATCGCGAACGTCATCTGGAAGACCACGAACACAGTCTCGGGGATGGCGTTGGTCGAATCCGTCTCCGGGAACAGCGTGTTCAGTCCGACCCCTTTCAGGAAGGCCTTACTCGCACCCCCGATCCAGTTGCCGTCGCCGGTGAAGGCCAGCGAGTAGCCGATGACGACCCAGACGACGGTGATCAGGCAGGTGGTTGCGAAGACGTGCATCACCACCGAGAGCACGTTCTTCTTGCGCACCATGCCGCCGTAGAAGAGGGCGACGCCGGGGATCGACATCAGCAGAACGAGCGCGGTCGAGGTGAGCATCCACGCCGTGTCGCCCGCGTTGAGCGTCGAGGGCACGGGCTTCTTCTCTTCGGCCTTCTTCTCTTCCGGTTTCTTCTCTTCCGGCTTCGCGTCGGGCTTGGCCGGCTCGGCCGGCTTCGCGTCCTGCGCGGGAACGACGCCATCGGCCGGCGCCGTCTTGGCCTGAAGCGCCGGCACGTCCGCGGGTTGCGCCCAGGATTTGCTCGTCATGTGGCTGGCGAAGGCGACGAAGGCGAGCAGCGCCAGCAGCATCAGCGGCAGCCGCGCCCAACGCGCCCAGTCCGATTTCAGTGCAAGTGCGGTCATAGTGTGGGAACTCCCCTAAATCGCGTCGTCGTTGGATTCGCCGGTGCGGATGCGCAGCGCCTGTTCGATGTCGAAGACGAAAACCTTGCCGTCGCCGATCGAGCCGGTCTTGGCCGCCTTGGCGATGGCCTCCACCGCGCGTTCGGCCACGTCCGCTTTCACCGCCACTTCGATCTTGATCTTGGGCAGGAACCCAATTGCGTATTCCGCGCCGCGATAGATTTCCGTATGGCCCTTCTGGCGCCCGAAGCCCTTCACTTCGGTCACCGTCATGCCTGTCACCCCCAGCCCGAGAAGCGCTTCGCGCACTTCGTCGAGCTTGAACGGCTTGATGATTGCGCTCACCAGCTTCATTCGCTGCTCCTCTGCTTCGCGGCGCTCCCCCGAAATCGTCTAGCGCCGCCGCGACCCCATTTGAGGCCGTAACAGAGGAGTCAAGAACTGTGCCAATGCGGTAACGCATTGGAATAAAATGATGAAATTGCGCCCATCGCGATTCCTCCATGGGCGCCTGTTAAGGGCAATTGGCGCAAAACTATGCACTGCACAAATCTTGGGCGAGCTTGCTTCGCCGCGCCGCAGCGGGCGCGCTTGATCGGCGCCCAGCCACGCCGTCAAATGCGGCGCGCGAGGGCGGAGCAAGACGCAACATGACCGAGCGGGTCGACGTCGCCATCATCGGCGGCGGCATGGTGGGCGGCACCTTGGCGGCGGCGCTGGCGGGGGCGGGGCTCTCGGTGGCGCTGATCGATCGCGCCGATCCCGCGGCGCTGGTCGAGGAGTCGCACGACGGGCGCACGGTCGCGATCGCGCACGCGACCCACAAACTGCTCCAGGCCACCGGCCTCTGGGCGCGCCTTGTGCCGCATGCCGAGCCGATCCTCGACATCCGCGTGTCCGACGGTCCTTCGCTCCTGTTCCTGCACTACGACCATCGCCAGCTCGGCCAGGATCCGCTCGGCTACATCGTCGAGAACCGCATGGTCCGCCGCTCGCTGTTCGCGCGGCTCGGCGCGCTCGAAACGCTGCGCGTCCGCGCGCCGGCCGCGCTCGCGCGCCACATCGTGATGCCGGAAAGCGCCGTACTCACGCTCGCCGACGGAACCGAGATCGCGGCCGCGTTGCTGGTCGCGGCCGACGGCAGCGATTCGGCGCTGCGCCGGGCCGCGGGCATCGCCTCCGCCCAGTGGGATTACGGGCAGACCGCGATCGTCTGCACGATGGGGCACGAGAAGCCGCATCGCGGCATCGCGCACGAGCGTTTCCTGCCGGCCGGACCGTTCGCGGTGCTGCCGATGACCGACGATCCGGTGCACGGACACCGCTCGTCGATCGTGTGGACGGAGAAGAAGGCGCTCGCGCCCGCGCTGCTGGCGCTCTCGGAGGCCGATTTCTCGTTCGAGCTGTTCCGTCGCTTCGGGCCCTGGCTCGGCGAGGTGCGCGTGATCGGCAGGCGGTGGAGCTATCCGCTCCACTTCGCGCACGCCGAGGCCTACATCAAGCCGCGCTTCGCGCTGGTCGGCGATGCCGCGCACACGATGCATCCGATCGCGGGGCAGGGGCTCAACATCGGCCTGCGCGACGTGGCGGCGCTCGCGGAAGTTCTCGTCGAGGCCAAGCGGCTCGGCCTCGACATCGGCTCGGAGGCGGTGCTCGAGCGCTATCAGCGCTGGCGCCGCTTCGACAACCAGGTGCTGCTGAGCGTCACCGATTCGATGAACTGGCTGTTCTCGAACGATCTCGCGCCGGTGCGGCTCGCGCGCGATCTTGGCATGGCGGCCGTCAACAGGCTCGGTCCGCTGAAGAAGCTGTTCATGCGCCACGCGATGGGCACCGTCGGCGACCTGCCGCGCCTGTTGCGCGGCGAGGCGCTATAGCGGCGATGGAGCAGGGCGCCGCGCGGCGCTTCGAGTCGCGCTGCCATTGCGGCGCCGTATCGCTCGCATTCACCACGCGCCGCGCGCCGGCGGCGCTGCCGCTGCGCGAATGCCAATGCAGCTTCTGCCGCAAGCACGGCGCGCGCACGACGGCGGATCCCGAAGGCTTCGCGGACATCCGCATCGCCGACGCGTCCGCGCTCGCGCGCTATCGCTTCGGGCTCGGCACGGCGGATTATCTCGTCTGCGCGCGCTGCGGCGTTTATCTCGCGGCGGTGATGGAGGAGGGCGATCGCGCCTGGGCGGTTCTCAACGTCAACGCGTTCGAAGAGCGCGCGGTCTTCACCGGCACGGCCACGCCGATGAACTACGACCGCGAGGACGAATCGCAGCGCCGCGCGCGCCGGCGCAAGCTGTGGACTCCGGCGCGGATCGTCTCAGGCTAATGCGGACGCGTACACACCAGACCGCCGAATTCCCGCCGGTTTCCGCCCTATCGGAGCCCGCGCGGAAACCGCTACGATAACGCTCCGAAGGCTTGGAGGTGGACATGAGGCGACGCGAACTGCTCGTTGCCTTCGGCGGAGCGGCAGCGTGGCCGCTCGCGGCGCGGGCCCAGCAGCCGGCGATTCCGGTGGTCGGCTTGCTTCGCAGCACGCCCGCCGCGCCGTTCAAGAGGCTCCCGATCGCACTTCGCCAGGGATTGAGTGACGAGGGATTTGTCGACGGCCGCAACGTTGTGGTCGAGGAACGCTGGGCGGACAACCAACTCGACAGGCTGCCCGCGCTGACGGCCGATCTCGTCCGGCTACGAACGGCGGTCATCGTCGGCAATATCATCGCGGTGAAAGCGGCGCGCACCGTCACCGCTACCGTTCCGATCGTCTTCGTGTCGGGCGACGATCCCGTCAAGCTCGGCCTCGTGGCGAGCCTCGGTCAGCCCAGGGGCAACAACACCGGTATCACGTTCTTCGGCGGCGCCCGGCTCAACATTAAGCAGTTGGAGCTCCTGCGCGAGCTCGTTCCTAATACGGGCGTCATCGCCATCCTCGGCGATTCGAATTATCCTTCGTTCGAAGCGGAATTGCCGGATATGAAGGCGGCGGGGCGGGCGCTCGGGGCCCAAATCGTGCCGTTGCAAATTTCGAGCGCACGCGATTTCGAGCCGGCGTTCGCAAAGATCGTCCAGGCGGGCGCCGGCGCGCTATTGATCAGCGGCAGTCCATTCTTCACGAGTCAGCGGCGCGTCCTGATCGCATTGGCGGCGCGCCATGCCGTCCCGGCCATCTACGACCAACGCGCCTACGTCGAAGACGGCGGCCTGATCAGCTATTCGACAAGCTTCAGCGGCGCCTACCGCGAGGCGGGTCGCTACGCGGCCAAGATCCTCAAAGGCGCCAAGCCATCGGAATTGCCCGTCCTGCAGCCGACCACGTTCGAGCTTGCCATCAACCTTAAGACGGCGAAGACGCTAGGGCTCGCGGTGCCGGCATCGCTGCTCGCGCGCGCGGATGAGGTGGTCGAGTAGCGCTGCCGCCTGCACGGCCTAGTTGCACGGCCCCGGAACGTGGCTCGCGACGTTCGCGTCGGCGCAGGCATCGCAGCCGTTGCCGTAGGTCTGGCGCGTGCCGTCGCGGCGCGTTCCGCAGGCCGGGCGGAATTCTTTCGTGCACACCTGCGGGCGCGGCATCGTGCAGGTGACTTGGCCCGCGGGGGCGGGCGGGGCCGGGGGCGTCTGCTGGGCGCAGGCCGGGGCCGCTGCGGCCGCGAACAGGAGCGCGATGGCGATGCGTTGCATGCGGCCTATGCTATGCCTCCGCCCCCGCAACGCAAGATAGCCGCCATGACCCTGCCGACGATCGAAACCGCACGCCTGATCCTGCGCCCGCCCGCGGCGGCGGACTACGAGCCCTGGGCCGCGTTCATGGCCGATGCCGACGTGCAGCATTTCCTCGGCGGCGTGCAGCCGAAGCCGATCGCCTGGCGCGGGCTCTGCGCGATGGCCGGCTCATGGGCGCTGTTCGGCTTCGCGATGTTCTCGGTGATCGAGAAGTCGAGCGGCCGCTGGATCGGCCGCCTCGGGCCGTGGTTTCCGGAAGGCTGGCCGGGTCCGGAGGTGGGCTGGGGCCTCGTGCGCGACGAATGGGGCAAGGGCTACGCTACCGAAGGCGCCGCGGCGGCCACCGATTGGGCCTTCGCCAATCTCGGCTGGACGGAAGTCATCCACTGCATCGATCCGAAGAACCGCCCTTCGCAGGGCGTCGCGCAGCGCCTCGGCTCGCGCTACCTGCGCGAAGGCGTCATGCCCCCGCCGATCAACACCACGACGCAAGTGTGGGGGCAGAGCAAAGCGGAGTGGCTGGCGCGCAAGCGGTGACGGTGGCTCACCTCGCCTTTGGGTCGCGCTTCAGGCCGCGTTTCTCGATCTCGGCGAGATACTGCGCCCACAGCGTCTCGCGGTCGCGGCCGATCGCGTAGAGGTATTGCCACGAATAGATGCCGGTATCGTGCAGGTCGTCGAACGTGATGCGAATCGCGTAGTTGCCGACCGGCTCGATCTCGAGAATGCCCACGTGCAGGCGGCCGGCCACGATCTGCTTCTGAGAGGGCCCGTGCCCCTGCACCTCGGCCGAAGGGCTTTCGACGCGCAGGAATTCCGCTGGATAGGAAAAGCGCGCGCCGTCGTCGAAATCGATCTCGAGGCGCTTCTCGGCTTTCACGAGGCGGATTTCCGTCGGCCAGTGCTCGGTGCCAAAGGCCATGCGGCGCGAACTACTCGCTCACTTTCAGCGGCCGAGCTTCGTCCTGCAGCATGATCGGAATGCCGTCGCGGATCGGATAGGCGAGGCCGGCGGCGTCGGAGATCAGCTCCTGCTTCTCGGCGTCGTAGCGCAGGCGCGTGTGCGTCACCGGGCAGACGAGGATCTCGAGCAATTTCGGATCCACCTGCGCGCCCCGCGTTTCGGGGGCGCGCGGCTCGGCGCGCGGGGCGCCTTCGGCTTCGGGCGGTTTCGGTTCGGCCATCTCAGTTCACCCGGCTGGGGCGCCCACCTTTATCCGCGCCGCGGCCCATGGCAAGCAGCGAGATCAGCACGCGCCCGCGCTCGGCGGCGTCGGGCGCCTCGAGCAGCGCCTGCTTCTCGATCGCGTTGAACGGGCACATCGCGGCGAGCAGCACGACGAGCTCGGCCGTGCAGGTGCCCTCGACCGCCTTCCAGTCGGCCGCGAATTCGTTGCGTTCGAGATAGGATTTGAGCGCCTCGATGAGCGCGGGCCGGTCGAATGCGCTTTCCGCCGGCACCTCGAAATCGCCGAGATAGGGCGACCAGTCCGGCTCGACGCGGCGATAGCCGCGCATCGCCGGAAGTTCGCGCGCCACGCCGAAGCGGCAGATGCCGGTGAGATTGATGAGATAGCGCCCGTCACTTGTCTCGGTGAACGACGTGATCTTGCCGACGCAGCCGGTCTTGTAGAGGCCGGGCGCGTCGTCGGGCGCGATGCGCTCCTTCACCTGCGGCTGGATCATGCCGACGAGGCGCGGGCCGCCCATCGCGTCCTCGATCATCGCGCGGTAGCGCGGCTCGAAGATGTTGAGCGGAAGCTGGCCGCCCGGCAGCAGCAGCGCGCCCTGCAGCGGGAACACCGGCAGGATCGGCGGCAGATCCGCGGGGGTCAGCGAGCCCATCGAGCCTCCCTCGCGCGAAAGGGCGCGGGTCCGCTCAAGAAAATAGGATCGCGGAGAGCCCGCGGCGACCCTTCACGGTCAATTCGTTGGCGGGGCCGAGCGCCTCGAACAGCTTCAGCAGCTCCTTGCGCGCCGCGTCCTCGTTCCAGTCGCGCTTGCGCTTCACGATCTCGAGCAGGTGCTGGATGGCGCCTTCGGCATGGCCGCCGGCATACAGCGCGAGCGCGAGGTCGTAGCGCGCCTGATGGTCGTTCGGGTCTTTCGCGAGCTTGTCCTCGAATGCGCCGAGATCGCCGGCCTTGGCGCCGGCCTCGGCGGCGCGCACGGCGAGATCGAGCGCGGCCTTGGCCGCGTCGTAGTCCGGGCCCTTCCTGGCCTCGGGCGGCAATTCGTCGAGCATCTGCTTCGCCTGCTCGGCTTCGCCGAGTGCCACCGCGGCGCGCGCGAGGCCGAGCCGCGCGGGCACGTTGTCGGGCTCCTGGTCGAGGATGCGCGCGTAAAGGCTCGCGGCGGTGCCGGCGTCGCCCTTGTTGAGCGCGTCCTTGGCCATCGCCAGCACCTG
>CAYZSG010000217.1:0-8950 GCA_964481045.1 uncultured Candidatus Odyssella sp.
TACCCGGGGGCGCCCATCGGGTCGCGACACGGCAGACGGGACGCCGGCGCTATCGTCGCGGCGCGATGGTGACGTCGGCGCGCGGCGCCGTGGGCGCCGTGGCGGTTTCGCGCGTGCGCAGGAACGGCGTCAACTGCTCCTCGATCGCATCGGCCATCAGCATGGCCAGGCAGCCATAGGAGAGGTCATTCATGTGGAAGAGATCGGGCGACAAAAGCTGCGCGGCGGTGAACTGGCCGCTCTTGATGAAGTGCTTCATGATCGAGAAGCGGCGGAAAACCGGGGTCTCCTCCTGCGCCGCCGCCTCGTGCATCGCCAGCAGATAATCCTTATAGCCCTGCACCCGCTCGGATTTCGGGTAGAACTGCATCTGGACGAGGATCACGTCGATGCCGTGCCGGCGCAGCTTCTCGATGCCGGCCCGGAGCGTTTTCTTGTAGCTCTCGACGCCGACATCGCGGATCGCGTCGTTGACGCCGGTCTGCCAGAGCACGAGGTGCGGCTCGCGCGTCAGGACGTGCTTGTCCATGCGCTCGAGCATGTCGGTGGCGAGCTGGCCGCCGACGCCGAGATTCGTGACCTTGAAGTCCCACCCGGCGAAGCGCCGCTCGAGCTCGTCGTCGAGCTGCGCGGGATACGAGGCGTGCGGCGAGCTGGCGCCGCTGCCGGCCGTGCTCGACGAGCCGAGCGCCACGACCCGGATCAGCTTGCCGGCCCGGAACGCTTTCACGACATTGGTGAGCGGCGCCGTGAAGCGCACGAGATCCTTGGGCGCCTTGCAGGGCGAGGTGGCGAGCGCCGTGCCCGCGGTCAGGATTGCGGCGAGCCCGGCCGCCGCGAAGACGGTTGCGGCAAAAGCGAAACGCCGGCCGCGGCCGCCGGCGCCATGGCCGGCGACGTGCCCGGTCTCACCTGTGCTTTCTTGCGCAAGAGCCACTGTGCCACCGCCACCATCAGGAGAATGCCGACCGCGTTGATCGCAACCAGGATCCAGAGATCGCGACCGGCTTCCACCCTTATGAACAAGGCAACAAAGCACAAGAACGTTCCTAAAGTAAATATATCAAGCGATTTACGCCCGCAGGCGGCGACGCCGAGCGCCCAGCTCTGGCGCAGCCAAGAGGCCCCGGGCTTAACGATTAAGGCAACGAGATACGCCAGGGCTAGGATGTGCGCGAGGCGCCAGAGCGACATCGTGGACTTGTTCATCGGGGCCAGAAGGTCGCCGGGAACCAGGCGCCATTCGGCGAAAACCGGGATTTTCGTCCAGGGCGCGATCACGATCAGGGCGAACACGACATAGAGCACGGCGGCGGCCGTCAGCGCGCGGGAGCGCGGCAGCGCCACGCCTTTGGCCGCCGCCTGGCCCAGAATGGCGCCGATCGAGAACAGCAGCTGCCAGGCGAACGGGTTGAAGAACCAGCCGTCTTCGTTGGGATAGCTCGGCAGGTTGAGCCCGGTCAGGTGCGTGACCGCGTAGAGCGCCACCGAGGCCGCGAGCGCCCAGGCCGGATGCTTGCGCATCAGCCAGAACAGCGCCGGGAACCAGAGCAGCAGCACGATGTAGAGCGGCAGGATGTTGAGATAGAGGAGATGATGGTTCAGCGCGAGCGAGCGCCAGATGGCCTCGAACGGCTCGTACGCGAACGGCACCAGGTTGATGTATTCGTAGTAGAGCGGGCTTTCGAAGATGCGCGCTGCGATGCCGATGCCGCCGACGCAGGCGATCAGCAGCAGCACATGCGCGACGTAGATCTGGCCGATGCGCCGGGCGACGCGCTTCGTGCCGGCGGCGAAGCCCTCGCGGATGTAAGTGCGGCCGAAGGCCATCGCCGCGGCATAGCCCGAGATGAGCACGAACATCTCGGCGGCGTCGGAGAAGCCGAAGTTCCGGAACGTGAAGTGGGCGAACGGATTGGCCGGAACGTGATCGACGAAAATGAAGATCAGCGCGAGGCCGCGGAAGAAATCGAGCCGCGGATCGCGGCCGCCAGGGCGGTCGCCGCCCCGCACCGCGAACGCCGGCGGCGAGGCCGGCAAGAGCTTGGCGAAGGTTGAAAGCACGTCGAAGCCCCTCCGGCTTTCGTCGTTGCTCCTCCCTGACGCGATTCTTCCCAGAGCTCCGCGTCTGCGCGCGGATGCGGCGTGCATTTACGCGCGCGCCGCATCCTTGTTAAGCAGAATTACGGACCGTCACGCGAACGTGAATTCGCGCCGAAATCAGCGACTTATGTGAAAGCCGCGATGCGTTACGACGCGGGTAGGTGCGCAGGCCGCGGCTGCGGCGGCAGGATGATGAGGTCTTTGCCTGGTTCCGGCGGTGTCTCGCGCGCCGAGACTCCGAAGGAAAGGGCGTAGAGCGCGGGCAGGAACGTAAGCGTCAGCGCCGTCGCCGCGATGATGCCGCCCATCATCGCCAAGGCCATCGGCGACCAGAACACCTCGTTGACGAGCGGAACGAGCGCGAGCACCGCTGCGGCGGCGGTGAGCGCGATCGGCCGGAAGCGGCGCACGGCCGATTCGACGATGGCGCTCCTGGGATCGAGCCCGGCCGCGAGATCCTGCCGGATCTGATCGACGAGGATCACGCTGTTGCGCATGATGATGCCGGCGAGCGCGATCACGCCGAGAATCGCGACGAAGCCGAACGGCGCCTGGAACAAGAGCAGCGCCGCCGCCGCGCCGATGATGCCGAGCGGCGCGGTGGCGAAGACCAGCATCGTCTTGCCGAAATGCTGGAGCTGGATCATCAGCAGCACCAGCACGACGACGATGAGCACCGGCATTTTCGCGTTGATCGAGGCCTGGCTCGTGGCCGATTCCTCGACCGCGCCCTGCAATTCGATGCGGTAGCCGGGCGCCAAGCGCTCGCGCAGCGGCTTAAGTTTCGCATGGACGGCGTTGGCGACGTCGGGCGACTGCACGCCATCGGGCACGAGACCCCGCACGGTGATCGAGGGCAGCCGGTCGCGCCGCCACTCGATGCCGGATTCGAGCGCCACGCGCACCCTGGCCACCTGGCGCAGCGGCACCGAGGCGCCGCTCGCCGTCTTCACATACACCTCGTCGAGCGCGCTCAGGAGATTGCGCGTCTCGGAGGGCTCGCGGACCATCACCTTGATCGTTTCTTCCTTCTCGCGGAACTCGCCGATCGGGCGGCCGGAGAGCATCGCCTGCAAGGCGAGGCGGACGGCCTGCGAGGTGATACCGAGCGCGCGGGCGCGGTCCTGGTCGATCTCGAGCTTCAAGGTGGGCACGCGCTCGAGCCAATCGTCGTGAACGGTGCTCACATTCGGGTTCGCGCGCATCGTCTCGGCGACCTCGCCGGCGATGCGGCGCACTTCGTCGCGCTCGGTGCCGGTCACGCGGATCTGCACGGGCCAGCCGACCGGCGGGCCGTTGAACAGCCGGTCCACCTTGAAGCGCGCGGCCGGGAAATCGCGCGCCAGGGCCTCGCGCACGCGCTTGATGACGCGCTCGCGCGCCTCCAGCGATTTCGCCATCAGCAGAAGCTGCACGAAATTCTGGTTCCGGAGCTGCTGGTCGAGCGGCAGGTAGAAGCGCGGCGCGCCTTCGCCCACGAAGGTTGCGACATAGTCGAGATCGGGATCGTTGAGCAGCGCCTTCTCGATGCGCAGCGCCTCGCGCTCGGTCTCGGCGAACGAGGTGCCTTCGGGCAGCCAGAGATCGGTGAGGATCTCGAGCCGGTTCGTGGTCGGAAAGAACTGCTGCGGAATGACCGCAAAGCTGCCGATGCCGGCGACGAGGAGGCCGAAGGTGAGCGCCACGACCGTGCGGCGGCGCCCGACGCACCAGCTTACCGTGGCGCGAACCCAGCGATAGAGGCGGCCGCTGTAGGGGTCGCGGTGCGGGCTGGCGCCCGCCGGGCGCGCGCGCAGCAGCTTGTAGCCGAGCCAGGGCGTGAAATAGACCGCCGCGAACCACGAGACGACCAGCGAAACGCCGGTGACCCAGAACAGCGAGCTCACATATTCGCCGGCGGTGCTCGCGGCGAAGCCGACCGGGATGAAGCCCGCGACGGTGATCAGCGTGCCGGTGAGCATCGGGAACGCGGTGGAGGTGTAGGCGAAAGTGGCGGCGGAGAGCTTGTCGTGCCCCTCCTCGAGCTTCCGCTCGATCATCTCGACCGCGATCATCGCGTCGTCGACGAGGAGGCCGAGCGAGATGATCAGCGCGCCGAGCGAGATGCGGTGCAGATCGATGCCCATCAGCAGCATCACCGCGAAGGTGACGGCGAGAACCAGCGGGATCGTCAGCGCCACGACGAGGCCGGCGCGCCAGCCGAGCGCCAGGAACGAGACGACGAGCACGATCGCGATGGCCTCGCCGAACGCGCTCAGAAATCCGTCGATCGCCTCGCGCACGACATGCGCCTGATCGGAGACCTTGCCCATCTCGATCCCGATCGGCAGATCGGCTTCGACGCGCTTCAGCGCGCGCTCCACCGCCGCGCCGACCTCGGTGACATTGGCGCCGTTCGCCATCACGACGCCGAGCACCACGGCCTCCTGTCCCTGGTAGCGCATCTTGCCGGCCGGCGGATCCTCGAGCCCGCGCGTCACCGTGGCGATGTCGCCGAGCCGGAAGGTCTGCTGTCCCGCGCGCAGGCGCAGCTCGCGGATGTCTTCCACCGAGCCGATCGCGCCGCGCACGTCGAGGCGCACCGAGCGCTCGCGCGTTTCGATGCGGCCGGCCGGGTCCATCGCGTTCTGGCCGGCGAGCGCCGCTTGTATGTCGGCCGCGCTCAGGCCGCGCTCGGCGAGCACCTTCGAGGAGATTTCGATGAAGACGCGCTCGTCCTGCGTGCCGAGCAGATCGACCTTCGCCACGCCGGGCACGCGCAGCAGCACGTCGCGCGCGTTCTTCGCCGCCGCCTTGAGTTCGGGATAGGTGAAGCCGCGGCCGGCGACCGCGTGCAGCGAGATGTAGGTGTCGCCGAATTCGTCATTGAAGCTCGGACCGACGACGCCTTCGGGCAAGGTGTGGCGGATGTCGCCCACTTTCTTGCGCGCCTGATAGAACGCCTCCTTCACGGCCTCGCCTTTCGCCGAGCCTTTGATGTTGACGAAGACGTTGGCGAAGCCGGCGCGGGTGTAGGAGCGGATGAAATCGAGATCGGGCGTTTCCTGGAGCTTGCGCTCGATCTTGTCGACGACCTGATCCTGCATCTCGCGCACCGAGGCGCCGGGCCACTGCACCTGCACGACCATCACGCGGAACGTGAAATCCGGATCGAACTTCTGACCGATCTGCGCGAGCGAATAGCCGCCGGCCGCGAGCAGCAGCACAAGCAGGAACGCGGTGAAATTGCCGTGTGCGATCGCCCAGCGCGACAGGTTGAAGCCGTGGGCGAGCTTGTCGGCCACGCTCGATCTCACGGACATGGGAATTCTCCAGGCGCGCGGTTGGGTTAGCGGTCTTGGTCGGCGGACTTGACGGCGGCGGCGCTCTGCTCGAGATCGGCCGGCAGCCGCACCTTCATGCCGTCGCGCAGGAACTGCACGCCGGCGGTGACGACGATCTCGCCGGGCTGCACGCCGCCGGCGATGCGGATGCCGTCGGGCGCGGCGGCGGCGAGCACCACCGGCTTGCGCCGCACGATGCGGGTGCCCGGCTCGACGACGAACACGGCCGTTTCGCCGCCCGCTTCCGTGACCGCGGCGAGCGGCACGACGACGGAGGCGCGCGCATCCTCCACCTTGATCGAGACCGTGGCCGTCATGCCGAGGCGCATTTCGCGCGGGGGCGCGTGGACGGTGGCGCGGACGGCGTAGGTGCGCGTCTCCGCATCCGCCTGGCCCGAGATCTCGCGGATGCGGCCCTGAAGGGCGAGCCGCGGCCCGGCCCAGAGCGCGATCCCGATAGGCATGCCGGCCGAAAGGCGCGTCACGTCCTGCTCCGGCACGTCGACGGCGATTTCGGTTTCGCCCGCTTCGGCGAGCACGATGACCGGCGCGCCGGCATTCACGACCTGCCCCGGCTCCGCGCGCACCGCCGTGACGATGCCGGCCTTGTCGGCGCGCAGCGTGGCGTAGCCGACCGCGTTGACCGCCTGGCGCAATTGCGCCTCGGCGGCGTCGAACGCGCCGATGGCCGCATCCATCTCGTTCTTGCGCGCGTCGTAGGTGGCTTTCGAGACGAACGCCTTCGGCAGCAGAGTGCGCGCGCGCGCGAAATTATCGATCGCGACGTCGCGGCGCGTGCGCGCGGCGGCCAGCGCGGCGCGCGCGCTGCTTTCGGCGAGCTTCAAATCGGTGTCGTCGAGGCGCGCGATCACCTGCCCGGTGTCGATGCGGTCGCCGGCATTGACGAGGCGTTCGACGATCTTCCCCGACACGCGGAAGCCGACCGCGCTTTCGATGCGCGGCCGAACCACGCCCGAATAGGTGAGCGTGCGCAGGCGATCCGCCTCGCCGACGACGATGGCCTTCACCGGCCGGATGATCTCTTGCGCGACCTTCGCTTCGCCGCTGCATCCGGCGAGCGCGGCCGTGACCGCGAGGAGCAAAAGGAGCGGCCGCCAGCGCATGGCGTCGCGCGAGGACCCTTGAGGTCCGGGGGCGAACCGGTCAGCATCGCGGTGCGACATGGCGAGCGGCCTCGAATGCTATATTACCGTTGATAACTTAACAATGATAACTTATCTTCGCTAACATGGCGAGTCAACGCGTGGCGAAAAAAATATCTGCGCCCCGGCGCAAAGCGCGTGGCGAGGGCTATCAGCGCCGCGGCGAAATTCTCGCGGCGGCGCGCAGCCTGTTTCTGAAAGAGGGCGTGGACCGCGTGACGATCCGCGCGATCTGCGCGCGCGTGGGCCTAACCGCGCCGGCGCTCTATCGCCACTTCAAGGACAAGCGCGAGATCATCACCGGGATTTGCAACGAGACGTTCGGCCGGCTGCTCGAAGCGTTCCGCCGCATCCGCGCCGAGGAGAAGGACCCGCTCGCCGCGCTGAAGCAGATGATGGAGGGCTATGTGCGCTTCGCGCTGGCGCACCAGGACGAGTATCGCCTGCTGTTCATGTCGAAGGATCTCCTGATGCTGGAGATGGCCAAGGACATGAAGATCACGTGCGACGAGGACGCGCTGCGCGCCGGCATCCTCGGGCCGCTGGTGCTCCACGAGCTGGCCGCGCATGTGGCCCTCTGCATCGAGCGCGGCATCCTGAAGCGCGGCGACCCCGAGACGATGACCGACGCGATCTGGTCGTGCGGTCACGGCCTTGCTTCGCTGATGATCACGCACCCGCATTTCAAGGACCGCTCGCCCGACACGCTGATCGAAGCCGGAATCGACATGGTGCTGAACGGGCTGCTGAAGCGCTGAGCGCTTCACGCCGGATTGACGCGCTTCGCGCCGGAGACGAGGCTAAATCATCGCGCGGCGCACGGCGCGCCGGCATTGGGGATCATGGCCGTGGCAGACACACTCGATGTCGACGTCTGCGTGATCGGCGCGGGCTCGGGCGGGCTTTCCGTCGCGGCCGGCGCCGTACAGATGGGCGCGCGCGTGGCGCTCGTCGAGAAACACAAGATGGGCGGCGATTGCCTGAACTATGGCTGCGTGCCCTCGAAATCGCTGCTCGCGGCCGCGCACGCGGCGGCGACGCAGCGCGCGCCCGGCGCGTTCGGCGTGGCGCCGCACGCGCCCGCGATCGACTGGGCCAAGGTGCACGATCACGTGCACGGCGTGATCGCCGCGATCGCGCCCATCGATTCGGTCGAGCGCTTCACCGGCCTCGGCGTGAACGTGATCCTGGGCGCCGCGCGCTTCGCCGCGCCGCGCGAGGTGATCGCCAAGACCGAAACCGGCGAGACGCGCATCCGCGCGAAATGGATCGTGATCGCCACCGGCTCGCGCGCCGCGGTGCCGCCGGTGCCGGGGCTCGATACCGTTCCCCATTTCACCAACGAGACGATCTTCGAGCGCAAGACCGCGCCCGCGCACCTCGTGATCATCGGCGGCGGGCCGATCGGCCTCGAAATGGCGCAGGCGCATCGCCGCCTCGGCGCGCGCGTGAGCGTGCTGGAGCTCGGCACGATCATGCCCAAGGACGACCCCGAGCTGGTCGAGATCGTGCGCAAACGGCTCGTCGAAGAGGGCGTGGCGCTGTTCGAGCAGACGAAAGTGCTGCGCGTCGAGAAGCGCGCGAGCGGCGTCGCCGTCGAAATCGAGCGCGCGGGCCAGCGGGAATTCGTCGAAGGCTCGGACCTGCTCGTGGCCGCGGGGCGCGCGGCGAATGTCGCCGGGCTCGATCTCGAGAAGGGCGGCATCGCCTATACGAAACGCGGCATCACGGTGGACGCGCATCTGCGCAGCACGAACAAGCGCGTGTTCGCGATCGGCGACGCGGCCGGCGGTTTTCAATTCACGCATGTCGCCGGCTGGCACGCCGGCATCGTGATCCGCCAGATGCTGTTCCGCCTGTTCTGGACGAAGGCGGACACCCGCGCGGTGCCATGGGTGACGTTCACCGACCCCGAGCTCGCGCATGTGGGCATGTCCGAAGCCGAGGCGAGGAAGCAGCACGGCGACGTTCGCGTGCTGCGCTGGAGCTTCCACGAGAACGACCGCGCGCAGGCCGAGCGCGCGACCGAAGGATTCATCAAGGTGATCGCGAGCAGGAAGGGCCGCATCCTCGGCGCTGACATCGTCGGCAAAAGCGCGGGCGAGCTGATTCACCCGTGGGTGCTGGCCGTCGCCAACCGCATGAAGGTGTCGCAGCTCGCGAGCTACATCGCGCCCTATCCCACGCTCGGCGAAGTCGGCAAGCGCGCCGCCGGCAGCTTCTACACGCCCGCCCTCTTCTCCGACCGCACCCGCCGCATCGTCCGCTTTCTGCTGCGCTTCGCGTAAAGGAAGGCTCACAGGAGGCGGGAAGACGGGGAGAAATCAGATGTCAACACCGAGACACGAAGGCACCAAGGCA
>CAYZSG010000218.1:0-8906 GCA_964481045.1 uncultured Candidatus Odyssella sp.
CGTCCCGAGCGCGGAGCCTAGGACACCATGCTCGCCCCCAAGCGAACCAAGTTCCGCAAGCAGTTCAAAGGCCGCATCCACGGCCAGTCGAAGGGCGGAACCGATCTCAATTTCGGCGCCTTCGGCATGAAGGCGATCGAGCCGGCGCGCCTGACCGCGCGCCAGATCGAAGCCGCGCGCCGCACCATCACCCGCCACATGAAGCGCGCGGGCCGGCTCTGGATCCGCATCTTCCCGGACGTGCCGGTGTCGAAGAAGCCGGCCGAAGTCCGCATGGGCAGCGGCAAGGGCGCCCCGGAATTCTGGATGGCCCGCGTCAAGCCCGGCCGCATCCTGTTCGAGCTCGACGGCGTACCCGCCGATCTCGCCAAGGAGGCGTTCGCGCGCGCCGGCCGCAAGCTGCCGATCGCGACGCGCTTCGTCGTGCGAATGGGCGAGGAGGCCTGATCATGGAAGCATCCGATCTCCGCGCCAAGACCGAGAGCCAGCTCCTCGAGCAGCTTACCGAGCTCGAGAAGGAGCGCTTCAACCTGCGCTTCCAGGCGGCCAGCGGCCAGCTCGAGAACACGGCGCGCAAGCGCGTCGTGCGGCGCGACATCGCCCGCATCAAGACCGTGCTGCCGAAGAAAGCGAAGGCTCTGCCGAACGACAGGATGCGCAAACGCCGGCGGCGGCGGAAGCTCCTCGTCAAGCGCCAGAACAGGAGTTAGTCCCCAATGCCGAAGCGCGTCATGCAGGGGGTCGTGGTGAGCGACAAGATGAACAAGACCGTCGTGGTCTTGGTCGAGCGTCGCGTCATGCACCCCGTCTACAAGAAGTTCATCAAGCGCTCGAGCAAGTTCGCGGCGCACGATGAGACCAACAAGCACAAGGTCGGCGACCGCGTGTGGATCGAGGAATGCCGCCCGATCAGCAAGCGCAAGTCGTGGATCGTGCTCGAGGGCGAGCCGGCCGCTAAGAGCCCGGCGGCCTAACCGGCGAAGATCGAGGAGCAGGCGTCATGATTCAACAAGAGACGCATCTCGAGGTCGCCGACAATTCGGGCGCCCGCAAGGTGATGTGCATCAAGGTTCTAGGCGGCTCGAAGCGCCGGGTGGCCGGCGTGGGCGACGTGATCGTGGTGTCCGTCAAGGACGCGATCCCGCGCGGCCGCGTGAAGAAGGGCGAGATCCACAAGGCGGTGATCGTGCGCACCCGCGCATCGATCCGCCGCGACGACGGCTCGATCATCCGCTTCGATCGCAACGCGGCGGTGCTGATCGACAAGCAGAACGAGCCGATCGGCACGCGCATTTTCGGACCGGTCACGCGCGAATTGCGCGCCCGGGCATTCATGAAGATCATCTCGCTGGCACCCGAGGTGCTCTAGAGGACATGGCCATGGCGGTTAAGCTCAGATTGAAGAAGGGCGACCAGGTGATCGTCACCTCAGGTCCCCACCGCGGCAAGCGCGGCGAGATCCTGGAGGTCATCAAGGGTGACCGTCCGGGCGATCATCGCGTGGTCGTGAGCGGCGTGAACAAGGTGAAGCGCCACACCCGGCCCTCGCAGCAGAGCCCGGGCGGCATCATCGAGAAGGATGCGCCGATCCACATCTCCAACGTGGCGATCGTGGACCCCAAGGAAAACAAGGCGAGCCGCGTCGGCTACACGTTCCTCGAGGACGGCCGCAAGGTTCGCTTCGCCCGCCGCTCGGGCGAGATCATCGACCGGTAGGAGCGGGAGCGATGGCAACGGCAAGGCTCTACGAACTCTACAAATCCACCGTGCGGCCGGCGCTGCGGGAGCAGTTCGGCTACACGAACCCGCATGAGATTCCGGGGCTCGTGAAGATCGTCATCAACATGGGCGTCGGCGAGGCCACCGCGGACAAGAAGAAGGTGGACGCGGCGGCGGCCGACATGGCCCTCATCTCGGGCCAGAAGCCGCTGATCGTGCGCGCGCGCAAGGCCGAGGCGAACTTCAAGCTGCGCGCCGGCATGCCGATCGGCGTGAAGGTGACGCTGCGCAAGCAGCAGATGTACGAGTTCCTCGACCGGCTCGTGAACATCGCGCTGCCGCGCGTGCGCGACTTCCGCGGCCTCAACCCGCGCAGCTTCGACGGGCGCGGCAACTACGCGATGGGCCTGAAAGAGCAGATCGTGTTTCCGGAGATCGACTACGACAAGATCGACAGCATCCGCGGCATGGACATCGTCATCGTGACGACGGCGAAGACCAAGGAGGAGGGCCTCGCTCTCCTCAAGGGCTTCGACTTGCCGTTCCAGACCAACTGACCGGGCACCGCCATGGCAACCCGAATTTCGATCGAGAAGAACAAGTCCCGCCGCAAGCTCACGGCCCGGTATGCGTCCAGGCGCGCGGCGCTCAAGCGGCTCATCATGGACCGCGACACGCCGGCGGAAGAGCGCTTCCGCGCGGTCGTGAAGCTGGCCGAGATGCCGAGGAACGGCGCCAAGATCCGCATCCGCAACCGCTGCGCCCTCACGGGCCGCGCGCGCGGCTATCACAGGAAGTTCGGGCTTTCCCGACTGATGCTGCGCGAGCTGGCGAGCAAGGGCCAGATCCCCGGCGTCACCAAGGCGAGCTGGTAGGAGCAGACACGATGTCCATGAGTGATCCGCTCGCCGACATGATCGCGCGCATCCGCAACGGCCAGAAGGCGCGGAAGCCCCAGGTCGCCGTGAAGGCCGCCAAGCTGCACACGGCCGTGCTCGGCGTGCTGAAGGAAGAGGGCTACATCCGCGGCTTCGCCGACAAGGAAATCCGGAAGGGCGTGCGCGAGACGATCGTCGATCTCCGCTACCACGAGGGCCAGCCGGCCATCCGCGAGATCGAGCGCATCTCGAGCCCCGGCCGCCGCGTCTATTCGGGCATCAAGACGCTCGCGCGGCCGCATGGCGGCCTGGGCGTCGCGATCGTCTCGACGCCGCAGGGCGTCATGTCCGATTCGGCCGCGCGCACGAAGAACGTCGGCGGCGAAGTCATCTGCCGCGTGTACTAGGAAACCGAGGAAGCCATGTCGCGGATCGGAAAGAACCCGGTGACGGTGCCGGCCGGCGTCGATGTCAAGATCGACGGCGGCGTCGTGCGCGCCAAGGGCAAGCTCGGCGAGCTCTCCCTGCCGGTGGACAGGGACGTCGCCGTCTCGCGCGAGGGCGACAAGGTGTGGGTGAAGCCCTCGGGCGAACACAAGCGCGCCCGCGTGCTGTGGGGCACCACCCGCGCGCACATCGCGAACATGATTCGCGGCGTCTCGCAGGGCTACCAGAAGGAGCTCGAGATCAGCGGCGTCGGCTATCGCGCGCAGGTGCAGGGCAAGAACATCCAGTTCCAGCTCGGCTTCAGCCACGACGTCTCGCTGCCGATCCCCGAGGGCGTCACGGTCACGATCGACAAGAACACGCAGATCGTCGCCAAGGGCGCGGACCGCAACAAGCTCGGCCAGTTCTGCGCCGAAATCCGCGCGCTGAAGCCGCCCGAGCCCTACAAGGGCAAGGGCATCAAGTACAAGACCGAGACGATCCTGCGCAAGGAAGGCAAGAAGAAGTAGCGGTCGCTCCGCGAGCGGAGCGATTCCTGGGAAATATCGCCATGACCAAGAAGACCATCGAACTCAAAAGCCGCCGCGCCGACCGCTCGCGCTTCCAGCTCCGCCGGAAGTCGAAGGGGCGCCTGCGCCTGTCGGTGTTCCGCTCGAGCAAGCACATCTACGCGCAGATCATCGACGACGCGAAGGGAACGACTCTGGCCGCGGCCTCCTCGCTCGACGAGGGGATCAAGGGCGCGGTCAAGACCGGCGCGGCCGTCGAGGCCGCCAAGGCGGTGGGCAAGCTCATCGCGGAACGCGCGAAGGAGAAGAAGATCGACGCGGTCGTCTTCGACCGCGGCCGCTTCCTCTATCACGGACGGGTCAAGGCGCTGGCGGATGCCGCGCGCGAAGCCGGCCTGTCCTTCTAACGGATCGGATCAGGGAACACATTCATGGCGCGAGACAGAACACGCGATCAGTCCGACCGGGAAGACGGCGAGCTCAAGGAAAAGCTCGTCGGCATCAACCGCGTGGCCAAGGTGGTCAAGGGCGGCAAGCGCTTCGGCTTCGCGGCGATCGTCGTCGTCGGCGATCAGAAGGGCAAGGTCGGCCACGGCACCGGCAAGGCGCGCGAGGTGCCGGAGGCGATCCGCAAGGCCACCGACCAGGCGAAGCGGCACATGGTCCGCATTCCGCTGCGCGAGGGCCGCACGCTGCATCACGACCAGAAGGGCCGCTTCGGCGCCGGCCGCGTGGTCGTGCGCGCGGCGCCGCCGGGCACCGGCATCATCGCCGGCGGCCCGATGCGCGCGATCTTCGAGTGCCTGGGCGTCCACGACGTGGTCGCGAAATCGGTCGGCACCTCGAACCCGCACAACATGATCAAGGCCACGTTCGACGCGCTGCAGCACATCCAGTCGCCGCGCGAGATCGCGGCGCGGCGCGGCCGCAAGGTGTCCGAGATCATCGGCCGCCGCGGCCAGGCCGAGGCGAAAGAGGCGAAGGAATAGCCATGGCCAAGGACGCGAAGAAGGGCGCCAAGATCAAGGTCACCCAGATCGGCAGTCCGATCGGCCGGCGGCACGACCAGCGCGAGACGCTGGTGGGTCTCGGCCTCAACAAGATCAACCGCAGCCGCGTGCTCGAAGACACGCCGTCGGTGCGCGGCATGGTCGAGAAAGTCCAGCATCTGGTAAAGGTCGAGCCCGCTGCCTAAGTATGCGGGCGTCCGGCGCGCCGGGCGAAGGGAAAGGCATTTTCGTCATGAAGCTCAACGAGATACGCGATAATCCTGGCGCCCACACCAAGCGCACGCGGCTCGGCCGCGGCTTGGGCTCGGGCAAGGGCCAGCAGTCGGGCCGCGGCCAGAAGGGCCAGACCTCGCGCACCGGCGTCCGCATCGACGGGTTCGAGGGCGGCCAGATGCCGCTGTTCCGCCGCCTGCCGAAGCGCGGCTTCGTCAACATCTTCAAGCCCGAATACTCGCCGGTGAACATCGGCAAGATCCAGGCCTTCATCGACTCCGGCAGGCTTTCGGCCGGCGCGCCGATCGACGCCGCGGCGCTCGTGGCCGCGGGCGTGCTCACCTATCCGCGCGACGGCATCAGCCTGCTCGGCGACGGCGAGATCAAGGCCGCGATCAAGATCACGGTCACGCGCGCGTCCAAGAGCGCCGTGGAAGCGGTCGAGAAAGCGGGCGGCACGGTCACGCTGCTGCCGCAGAAGCCCAAGCCCGAGGGCAAGCTCAAGCCCAAGTCGAAGCGCGCGGCCTGAAGGCCGCGGGCGAGCCCTAGAGCGAGATCGGAACCGGCATGGCCACTGCGGACCGCGTTGCCGCCAACATGAGCTTCGCCGCCTTCGGAAAGGCGACGGATCTCAAGAAGCGCATCTGGTTCACGTTGGGCGCGTTGCTCGTCTACCGGCTCGGCACCTACATCCCGATTCCGGGCATCAATCAGCAGATCTTCGCCGATCTCTTCGCCCAGCAGGCGCAGGGCATCCTCGGCTATCTCAACGTCTTCGCCGGCGGCGCCGTCGAGCGCATGACGATCTTCGCGCTCAACATCATGCCGTACATCTCGGCATCGATCATCATCCAGCTGCTCACGGCGGTTTCGCCGAAGATGGAGGCGCTGCGCAAGGAAGGCGACGCGGGCCGCAAGAAGATCAACCAGTACACGCGCTACCTGACGGTCGTGCTCTGCACGGTTCAGGCCTACGGCATCGCGATCGGCCTCGAGGCGGCGACGAGCAGCGCCGGCGCCGTCGTCGCCGATCCGGGCATGTTCTTCCGCGCCACCGTCGTGATCACGCTGGTCGGCGGCACGATGTTCCTGATGTGGCTCGGCGAGCAGATCACCGCGCGCGGCGTCGGCAACGGCATCTCGCTCATCATCTTCGCCGGCATCGTGGCGACGCTGCCCTCCGCCTTCGGCCAGATCTTCGAGATGGGCCGCCGCGGCTCGCTCTCGCCGATCGCGATCGTCGTGTTCATCGTGTTCGCGGTGGCCGTCGTCGCGTTCGTCGTGTTCGTCGAGCGCGCGCAGCGCCGCGTCGTGGTGCAGTATCCGAAGCGCCAGGTCGGCAACCGCATGACGGCGGGCGAAAGCTCGTTCATCCCGCTGAAGCTCAACACCGCCGGCGTGATCCCGCCGATCTTCGCGAGTTCGCTGCTGCTGCTTCCGGCCACGCTCACGGGCTTCTCGGGGCAGGGCGGGGCGGGGCCCGAGTGGCTCAACGCGATCAACGTGCTGTTCGGCCGCGGCTCCATCCTGTTCATCACCATCTACGTCGGGATGATCGTGTTCTTCGCGTTCTTCTACACGGCCATCGTGTTCAATCCGCAGGACACGGCCGAGAACCTGCGCAAATACGGCGGCTTCGTGCCCGGCATCCGTCCCGGCAAGCCGACCGCCGACTATTTCGACTACGTGCTGACGCGCATCACGGTGGTGGGGGCGGGGTATCTCGCCTTCGTCTGCGCCTTGCCCGAGGTTCTGACGAGCAATCTCGCGATACCGTTCTACTTCGGCGGCACGTCGCTGCTGATCTGCGTCTCGGTCACGATGGATACGGTGGCGCAGATCCAGGGCCACCTGCTCGCGCACCAATACGAGGGGCTCATCAAGAAGTCCCGGATCAAGGGTGCCAAGAAATGAACGTGATTCTCCTGGGCCCGCCCGGGTGCGGCAAGGGAACGCAGGCGGCACGGCTCAAGGAAAAATACGGCGTCCTCCCGCTCTCGACGGGTGACATGCTGCGCGCGGCGGTGGCCGCGGGCACCGACGTCGGCAAGAAGGCCAAGGCCATCATGGAAGCGGGCCAGCTCGTGCCCGACGACGTGGTGGTGGGGGTGATCGCCGAGCGCATCGGCCAGCCCGACGTGCAGACGCAAGGATTCGTGCTCGATGGCTTCCCGCGCACGGTGGCCCAGGCCAAGTCCTTGGACGAAATGATGGAAAAGCGCGGCTGGAAGCTCGACCACATCATCGAGATGAAGGTCGACGAACAGGCGCTGTTCGCCCGCATCGACAAGCGGGTGCGCGAGACGGTGGCGGCAGGCGGCACGGTGCGCGCGGACGACAACGCCGAGACGCTCAAGAAGCGCATCACGGTGTATCGCGAGCAGACCCAGCCGATCCTGCCCTATTACGCGAAGGCCGGGCGCCTCAAATCCGTGGATGGAATGGCGCCCATCGACCACGTGACGAAACAGTTGGAGGCGATCGTAAGCCGGGGCTAAACCGTTGACAGAAAAGGATCGGCCCCTATAATCCCGCCCGCTCTTGGAGCGGGGCTCCCGGGGCCAGTCAGCGTTTGCGCAAATTCATTTATGGATTGCGCGGGCAGGCCCTCGGCAAACGATCACGAACATCGAAGCACGACCGAAAGAGGAGTACGCACTTTGGCGCGTATTGCAGGCGTCAATATTCCCACAGCAAAGCGGGTCGTCATCGCCCTTCAGTACATCCATGGCATCGGCCCGGCGCTCGCCGCCGAGATCATGGAGAAAGCTGGGCTGCCGACCGAGAAGCGCGTTTCGCAGCTGACCGAAGACGAGGTCGGGCGCATCCGCGAGATCATCGATCGCGATCACAAGGTGGAAGGCGATCTCCGCCGCGAAGTCGCGATGAACATCAAGCGCCTGATGGATCTCGGCTGCTACCGAGGCCTGCGCCACAGGAAGGGCCTACCGGTCCGCGGCCAGCGCACGCACACCAACGCCCGCACCAGGAAGGGCCGCGGCCGCGCCATCGCCGGCAAGAAGATCGCGACCAAGAAGTAGTCCGCACACACCGAGAGAACCGGGCGCAAGCCCCTTCGAGGAACCATGGCCGAAAAACCTGCCGCCCCCGCCGCCGCCACGACGCCCGCGGCGCGAGTCCGCCGCCGCGAGCGCAAGAACATCAGCACCGCGGTCGCGCACGTGAACGCGAGCTTCAACAACACGATGATCACGATCACCGACGCCCAGGGAAACACGATCGCCTGGTCCACGTCGGGCTCGCAGGGCTTCAAGGGCTCGCGCAAATCCACGCCGTTCGCCGCGCAGGTGGCGGCCGAGGATGCGGGCCGGAAGGCGATGGATCACGGCGTCAAGACTCTCGACGTGCTCGTGAAGGGCCCCGGCGCGGGCCGCGAGTCCGCGCTGCGCGCGCTGCAGTCGGTGGGCTTCACGATCATGTCGATCAAGGACGTGACGCCGATCCCGCACAATGGCTGCCGCCCGCGGAAGCGCCGGCGCGTTTGAGCCCGGTCGAGGGGCCACCGGAATTTTCCAGCGATCAGACCCGGCGTCCGCGCCGGGAGGACGAGACAAGGTCATGAACGTCATTCAGAAGAATTGGAGTGCGCTCATCAAGCCCAAGGGCCTGGTGACCGAACCCGGCAGCGACCCCAAGCGCCATGCGACGATCGTCGTGCAGCCGCTCGAGCGCGGCTTCGGCATGACGCTCGGCAACGCGCTGCGCCGCATCCTGCTGTCGTCGCTGCAGGGCGCCGCCGTGTCCTCGATCCAGGTCGAGGGCGTGCTGCACGAATTCTCGTCGATTCCGGGCGTCCGTGAGGACGTCACCGACCTCGTGCTCAACATCAAGCAGCTGGCGCTGCGCCTGCACGGCGACGGCCCCAAGAAGATGACGCTGCGCCACAAGGGCGCCGGGGACGTGAAGGCGGGCAACATCGAGCTGCCGCACGACATCGAGATCCTCAACCCCGATCTCGTGCTGTTCCACGCCGACAAGGCCGCCGACGTGCGCATGGAGCTCACGGTCGAGAACGGCAAGGGCTACGTGCCCGCCGGCCAGGGCCGCGCCACCGACGCGCCGATCGGCCTCATCCCGATCGACGCGATCTTCAGCCCGGTGCGCAAGGT
>CAYZSG010000219.1:0-8890 GCA_964481045.1 uncultured Candidatus Odyssella sp.
TACGCGCTCCGGCATGGGCCCCCGCTTTCGCGGGGGCGACAGGCTGGGCCGAGCGGGCCTGAAGGAATCCTCATGACCACTGAAATCAAAGTTCCGGCGCTGGGCGAATCGGTCACCGAAGCCACCGTCGCGAAGTGGATGAAGAAGGTCGGCGACGCGGTGGCGAAAGACGAGCCGCTGTGCGAGCTCGAGACCGACAAGGTGACGCTCGAGGTCAACGCGCCCGCCGCCGGCACGCTTCAGGAAATCCGCGCCGATGAGGGCGCCAATGTCGAGATCGGCCAGATCCTCGGCGTGATCGCCGAGGGTGCCGTCGCCGCCGCTAAACCAGCCGCAGCGCCCGCGAAGCCCGCCGCCGCTCCGGCGCCTGCTGCCGCGCCAAAAGCAGCGCCCGCGCCCGCAGCTCCGGCTGCCGCCGCGCCGCTCTCGCCTTCGGTGCGCAAGCTCGTCGCCGAAAACGAGCTTCAGCCCGCCGCGATCCCGGCCACCGGCAAGGATGGCCGCCTCACCAAGGGCGACGTGCTCGCGTTCGTGGAAAAGCCCGCCGCTTCGCGCAGCGGTATGACGCAACGCGTGCCCGAGCCGGCGGCGGCTGCACCCGCGCCGGAGGCGCCGCGCGCGGCCGGCGAGCGCGAGCAGCGCGTGCGCATGACGCGGCTCAGGAAGCGCATCGCCGAGCGCTTGAAGTCCGCGCAGAACACCGCCGCGATGCTCACGACCTTCAACGAGGTCGACATGAGCGCGATCCTGAAACTGCGCGAGCAGTTCAAGGACGGGTTCGAGAAGAAGCACGGCGTGAAGCTCGGCTTCATGAGCTTCTTCGTGAAGGCCTGCATCCAGGCGCTCAAGGAAATCCCCGCCGTCAACGGCGAGATCGACGGCGACGACCTGATCTACAAGAACCACTACGATATCGGCGTCGCGGTCGGCACCGAGCAAGGCCTCGTCGTGCCGGTGGTGCGCGATGCGGACCGCATGAGTTTCGCCGAGATCGAGAAGACGATCGGCGAGCTCGGGCGCAAGGCGCGAGACGGCAAGCTCACGATCGAGGACTTGACCGGCGGCACGTTCACGATCTCGAACGGCGGCGTCTACGGCTCTCTGATGTCCACGCCGATCCTGAACCCGCCGCAGTCCGGCATTCTCGGCATGCACAAGACCCAGCAGCGCCCGGTAGCGATCGACGGCAAGGTGGAGATCCGGCCGATGATGTACCTCGCGCTCTCGTATGATCACCGCATCATCGACGGCCGCGAGGCGGTGACGTTCCTCGTCCGCGTGAAGGAAAACATCGAGGACCCGCAGCGCCTGCTGCTGGAGATGTAGACCTCGCTTCCGGGCACCGCGCACCGGAAATTCCGCCAAGACCGCTAGGTATTGCCGCGCCTCCCCGAACGGCCCGCCCGGTCGTGCGTTTATTCGTGCGCGGACGCCGTGTCCCGGCATCGCCAAACGTGCGGCGTATTCGCGCGATCCGCCATGCTCCGAGCCGCGAGGTGAAAAATGATGAAACCGACTCTCCTGCCGAGCGTATGCGCCGCCGCGCTGCTCGCGGCGAGCGCCGCTTCCGCCCAAACCCAGGCGCCGCCCGAAGGGCCGGTGCTCCGGTCCCAGCCGCCCTCCGCGCCCTACCGCAATCCCACGGTGCCCGAAGGCAGCGAAATCCTGCCGGCGCCCGATTCGCCGCCGGGCATCGGCGCGGACCGCACCGATCTCGGCCGCGATTGCGCCCGCGCGCGCACCCGCGTGCAGCAGACGATCTGCAAGAACAGCGATCTCATTGCGATGGACCGCGATGTCGCGCGCTTCGCCGGCCGCCTGCCGGGCGGCGCCAACCAGGGTGCATGGGTGGCGCAGCTCTCGAGCTGCGAGGCCGGCGCCACGACGGTCTATGACGGCCCCATCTACAACTGCCTGCGCGCGCGCTACGAGCAGCGGCTCGTGCAGCTTTCGCGGATGTCGGGCGGCCAGCTCGCCGGCACCTACCGGCTCACCGGCCGACCCGGCGACGGCAGCATGACGATCGTGGAATGGCCGCAGCAGGGCCGTGCCACCGTGCATTTCAACATGGTGACGGCGGACGGCGCCCGCGCCTGCGGCACGCGCATGGACGCGCAGATTTCGCAAGGCGCGATCGAGGGGCGCCCCAACGGTCTGCCCGGCTGCCGCGTCGCGATCCAGGTGAACCGCGGCAGCGCCAACGTGCAGTCCAATGGCTGCACCGCGATGTGCGAAATGGGCGAGCGCGTCGACGGCACCTACATGTCGCTCGGCGCCGTGGCGCCCGCCGCGCGCCCGAGCCGCACGCCGCCGGCCCAGCAACCCGCCGCTCCGCGCGCGAACCCGCGTTACTAAAAGCGCAGCGGCTTCTGCCGACAAGCACAGGCGCCGGAGAGCCGATCGCTCTCCGGCGCCTTTGCCTTGCGCCGATTACGGGAACAACGCCCCGCTGATTCACGCGAACCGGCGCGAGCGCGCCGCCGTCGCGCCCGCGCCGCGCCGCAATTGCCGATTGCTCTCGGCCTCCTGAGGAATCCTGAGGAGGCTCATCATGCGCACCACCGCCGCCGCGGCGCTCGCGGCGATTTCCGCCGCCGTGTTCGCCCCGCCCGCCGCCGCGTTCTGCGGCTTCTTCGTCGGCAAGGCCGATGCCTCGCTGTTCAACGAAGCCTCGCAGGTGATGATGGTGCGCGACGGCGGCAAAACCACCATCACGATGCTCAACGACTACAAGGGCGCGCTCACCGAGTTCGCGCTGGTCGTGCCGGTGCCGGTGGTCTTGAAGCGCGACGACATCCGCGTCGCCGACAAGACGGTGTTCGACCGCATCGACGCCTATTCGGCGCCGCGTCTGGCAGAATACTACGACGCCAATCCCTGCGACCGGCGCGACTACGACATGCGCCGCGTGGAATCGGCGCCGCGGCCGACCACGGGCCGCTCGGCGCCCACCGAGAAGGCGCTCGGCGTCGAGGTCGAGGCCCGCTACACGGTCGGCGAGTACGACATCGTGCTCCTCTCGGCCTCGCAATCGGACGGTCTCGAGACGTGGCTCATTCAGAACGGCTACAAGATTCCGGCCGGCGCCGCGCGCGCGCTGCGTCCCTACATCCAGCAGAGCATGAAATTCTTCGTCGCGCGCGTGAACTTGAAGGAGCAGGCGAAGACCGGCTTCTCCTATCTGCGCCCGCTGCAATTCCGCTTCGAGAGCGCGCGCTTCATGCTGCCGATCCGCCTCGGCATGATCAACGCGCAGGGGCCACAGGATCTCATCGTCTACGTGCTCTCGCGCCATGGCCGCGTCGAATCGACGAATTACCGCACGGTGAAATTGCCCGCGAACATGGAGCTGCCGACGTTCCTGAAGCAGCCCGGCGAGTTCACGCGCTTCTATCGCGCGATGTTCGATCATCAGGCCAAGCGCGAAAAGCACAGCGTCGTCTTCACCGAGTATTTCTGGGACATGGCGTGGTGCGATCCGTGCGCGGCCAATCCGCTGGCGGTTTCGGAATTGCGCGAGGCCGGCGTCACCTGGGTCGCCGACGACGGCGGCCGCCGCGGCTCCGCCGCCCAGCCGGTCGTGCTCACGCGCCTCCACATCCGCTACACGAAGGAAACCTTCCCGGAAGATCTCGCGCTGCACGAGACCAAGGACCGCGGCAATTTCCAGACGCGCTACGTGCTCCGTCATCCGTGGCGCGGCGGCATCTTCCAGTGCGTGGGCGCGCTCGACGCCTATTGGCGCTATCGCGGCTCGGTCGCCGAGCGCGAGGAGCGCGCGGCGCAGATGCTCGCGAGCCTCACCGGCTGGAGCATCGACGAGATCCGCCGGCGCAAGACGCCGTAGCGGAGGCCGCCATGCTCGCTCCGCTCAAGGTCTCGGCCGAGGCGCTGGCGCTGCCGTCGGCCGCGGGCGAACCGGCGCATCGTTTCGGCGTTGCGGCGGCGGCGCACGCCGCCGTCGCGGCGATTCGCGGGCTCGATGCGCGCGTGTTCCAGATCCTGTTTCTCGGCACGCTGCTGCTGTTCGGCGCGCTGGTCCGCGATTTCGCGCTGCACTGGGAGCAGGTGGCGCTCGCCTTCGCGGCCGGCCTCGGCGCGCAGGCATTCTGGATCCGGGCGCTCGGGCTCCGTAACGTCGGCTATCTCTCGGCGCTCGTCACCTGCCTCGGCACCAGCATCCTGGTGCGCGCCGATTCGCTGTGGGTGCATCCGCTGCTCGCGGCCATCGCGATGACGGCCAAGTTCACGATCCGCATCCGCGGCAAGCACCTCTACAATCCGGCCAACCTCGCGGTGATCCTCGCGATCGCCGTGGTGCCGGGCGCCTGGGCCTCGCCGGGCCAGTGGGGTTCCGACGTGCTGATAGGCCTCTGGTTCGTCTGCCTCGGCGTCACGGTCACGACGAGCGCCAAGCGCCTCGACATCGCGTGGGCCTTCCTCGGCATCTATACGGCGCTGCTCGCCGCGCGCATGCTGATCCTCGGGCAGCCGCACGCCGTGCTGATCCATCAGCTCAGCGGCGGCGCGCTGCTGCTGTTCACGTTTTTCATGATCAGCGATCCGATGACGACGCCGAACCGGCGCGCTCTGCGTCTCGCCTATGCGGCGCTGGTCGCGGTGTTTGCGTTCGTGTGGCAGTTCCTGCTGTTCAAGACCAACGGCCCGGTCTGGGCGCTGTTCCTGCTCTCGCCGCTGGTGCCGCTGATCGATTGGCGCTGGCCGGGGAAGAAGCACGTCTGGCAGAGCCAGGCGCCGGCGCGCTAGTTCTTGGCGGGGCTGTCGCCGGTAATGCCGATTTGCGCGGGCTTCACCGGTGCCGCGACCGGCGCGATCTTGAGGTCCTTGCCGACGCCGTAGCGCGCGAAGAAATCGTGCGACGGCCAGACGCGCACCTGATCGGCCGCGCGCCACAGCGCCGCGTCGAGCGCATGGCGCACGGCGGGCGCCGGCTGCGGCTCCATATAGGCGAACCAGGCGGCGCCGCGCGCGGTCTTCACGGCCAGGGTGGCGTGGCTGTCGGAAAGCGCGCCGCCGCGCACGTCGCGTTGCGCGTGCGTCCAGAGGCCGGTGTGCCAGACCGATGGTCCCTCGGGGTCAAGCCGCGCCACGACGCCGAGCGAATAGGCGAGGTCGCCGCGCCCGGCGAACTGCTTCCGCGCCGGCGAGACGAGCCAGCGCCGGATCGACGGGTTCAGGATGCCGGCGTCGCGGTCGAACGCGTGCAGGAACGCGAGGTATTCGGCGGCGGTCAGGCTCCAGCCGCCATAGGATGAGAGCGCCGCCCATTTGCCGAGCTTGCCGTTGGCCGCGCCCAGCGGCTTCAACACCGCGCCGCGGCAATAGCTCTCGTAATCGCGCCCCGACACCTGCTCGATGACGGTGCCGAGCAGCAGGTAGTTCACGTTGACGTATTCGTAGGTCTGGCCCGGCGGGCGCGCGAGGCGATAGGTAAGCGCGCGCTTCGTCGCCTCCGTGATGTGCGCCGCGCTGCTCCCGTATTCGCGCAGGTGCGCGACCAGCGCCACGCCCGAGGCGGGATCGGGATTGGCCTTGCGGCTGAATCCGCTGCGGTGCGCCAGCAATTGCTCGACCGTGATCGCGGCGACGCGCGGATCGGCCGGCGCGCCGTGGCGGCGGAAGAATGGCCCGAGCACATCGCCGAGACGGGCTTGGAACGAAAGCTTCCTGTCGCGCACGAGCGTGGCCACGCAGGCGCCGGTGATGGCCTTCGCCAGGCTCGCGAGCGGCAGCGGCTGGGCGGGGTCGAGTCCGCCATAGCCCTTCACGAGCGCAAGCCGGTTTGCGTAGCTCACCGCGAGAACGCCGCGCCGCACGTTGTGCCGGCGCATCCAGTCGCGGAACACGGCGTCGAAGACCGCGACCGTGCCGGCGGGCTCGGCCCGCGCCGCCGCCGCGGCGCCGAGCACGCACGCGGCCGCGGCCGCGCCAACGATGGCGCGCGCGCGAATCCGAACCTGCTTCCTCGTGTATCCCCTGGCCATGTCCCGTCGGCCGGACCCCTGGAGCCCGCCGGCCTCGCTATTTCATACGCCGCTTACCAAGGATTCGTTATCCCCGCGCCGCCGGATTTTCACCATATCCGGGCGGCCTAGGCCGCAGGGCCAGGGTCTGCGGAAGGCCGGATCACATCGGCGGTGTCGCGAAATTCCGCGGCTGCCAGCCCCGCGACCGGTCGACGAGGCACACCACCTTCGCCACCGTCAATCGGCTGCGCAGCTGCGATCCGATCTCGACCCAATTGCGTGTCGTTGGACGCGGCAGCGTGGCCGAGGATTCGTCGGCCGGCGTCACGTTGGCGCGTTGCATCGCGGCGCGGATCGAGGTCATGTCCGAGGTGAAGACGCGCCCGCGCCGCGTGCTGCCGGCGACGGTCGTGCCGATCACGCGCCCGGTCGTGTCGAACACGGGTCCGCCGCTGATGCCGCCGAGATGCTCGTCGCCTGGGGGCACGCGCTCTTTCTCGGCCCACACCAGCACCGGCTCGTTGGTGTTGTAGCGGCCCCGCGCGCGCATCGTGGCGCGGCCGATGAGGGTCGAGATCACGGCGCCGGGCTCGCCCTTGGGGTAGCCGTAGTGATAGGCGGTCTGGTTGAAGCGCGGCTCGTCGCGCGAAAACGCGATGTGCGGCGCGCCGCGGTCGGTGCGCAGAATGGCCACGTCGGCCGTGCGGTGGATGTAGACGCTGCGCGTGAGGTGGCCCACGCGCGGCCCGGTCAGCACGAAGATGCGCGAGCATCCGTCGGCCACGTGGCGCGCCGTCATCCAGACGCCGCGCCCATCGAGCGAGAAGGCCGTGCCGGTGGAGGACTGTGCCTCGGCCGGCACCGCGATATCGACCGCGGGATCGCCCGATGAGGGCGGCGGCAGCGGGCGCGCTCCGTCCGGCCGCGGGGCATCGGGGCGCGGGCGGCGCGGCGCCTCGGGCTCGGGGCGGCGCGGCTCGTAGCGCGGCGTCTCGCGCTCGAACGAGCCCATCTGGCCGAGCACGCCCACGGCCACGAGCGCCGCGATCACGAGGACGGTGAGGAACGAGCCGCGCATCGCGTTAGCGCGTCACCGCCGTGGCGACGATGGTGCCGGCGGAGACCTTGACGAAGGCGAGGAAGATCGCCGCCGCCATCTCGCCGTCGGCGATGCGCTTCGGCAGGCCGCGCAGCACGAGATCCACGACCTTGAAGCAGATGAGCTGCACGATCACCGTGACGATGCCCCAGAGCAGGATATCGAGCGTCGTGACGCTGCCGGCGAGCGAGCCGGCCAGCGGAATCGCGAGCCCGAGGAACGCGCCGCCCAGCGCCACCGCGCCGGCCGTATTCCCGTCGCGCACCAGCTTTATGTCCTCGTAGGGCGTGATCCACATGTAGATGCCCATGCCGCCGATGAGCATCGCGAAGGTCGTGACCAGATGCAGCGCGAGCACCGGCGCCCCGCTCAAGATGCTCTGGATGATGGCTTCCATGCGCGCGTGTCTCCCCCTGATCGCGGGCCGCTGCGGCCCTGCGGACGCTGGATATTAGAGGGCGGGCGGGCTAGTTACCAAGGCATCGCTTGCCCCCTCATCCCCCTTCACGCAGCGGAAACATTCCATGGCCGAGAGCTACGATCTCGTCATCATCGGCGCGGGCCCCGGCGGCTATGTCGGCGCCATTCGCGCGGCCCAGCTCGGCCTGAAAGTGGGCGTGGTCGAGAAGCGCGCAAAGCTCGGCGGCACGTGCCTCAACGTCGGCTGCATCCCCTCGAAGGCGCTGCTGCAAAGCTCCGAGAAGTATCGCGAAGCCACGCACAGCTTCGCCAAGCACGGCATCAAGGCCAGCGTCGAGCTCGATCTGCCCGCGATGCTGAGGCGGAAAGAAGGCGTCGTCGATCAGCTCACCAAGGGCGTCGCGTTCCTGTTCAAGAAGCACAAGATCGACCACCTCCAGGGCCACGGCACGATCTAGGCGCCGGGCAAGGTCGCGGTGGACGGCAAGGAGATCGCGGCGAAATCGATCGTCATCGCCACCGGCTCCGAATCGACGCCGCTGCCGGGCGTGGCCGTCGACGAGAAGCGCATCGTCACCTCCACCGGCGCGCTCGAGCTGAAAGAGGTGCCGAAGACGATGGTCGTGATCGGCGCCGGCTATATCGGGCTCGAGATGGGATCGGTATGGAGCCGGCTCGGCGCGAAGGTGACGGTCGTGGAATTCCTCGATCGCATCACGCCGGGCATGGACGGCGAGGTGGCGAAGCAGTTCCAGCGCGTGCTCGAAAAGCAGGGGCTTGCCTTCAAGCTCGGCAGCAAGGTGACGGCGGCGAAGGCGGGCGCCAGCGACGTGACGCTCACGATCGAGCCGGCCAAGGGCGGCGCGGCGGAAACGCTGACGGCCGAGATCGTCCTCGTCGCGATCGGGCGGCGGCCCTATCTCGAAGGCCTCGGTCTCGAGGCGCTCGGAGTCGCGCGCGACAAGCGCGGCTTCGTGCAGGTGGACGCGCACTACCAGACGAACGTGCCCGGCATCTACGCGATCGGCGACGCGATCCCGGGGCCGATGCTCGCGCACAAGGCGGAAGAAGAGGGCGTGGCGCTCGCCGAAATGCTCGCCGGCCAGGCTGGGCACGTGAACTACGAGACCGTGCCGGGCATCGTCTATACGTGGCCCGAAGTCGCCACTGTCGGCAAAACCGAGGAGCAGTTGAAGGAAGCCGGCATCGCCTACAAGGCCGGCAAGTTCCCGTTCACCGCGAACAGCCGCGCGATCTGCAACGACGAGCGCGAGGGCTTCGTGAAGATCCTCGCCGACGCCAAGACCGACCGCATCCTCGGCGCCCACATCATCGGCGCCGAAGCCGGCGACATGATCCACGCCGTCGTCAACGTGATGGAATT
>CAYZSG010000220.1:0-2879 GCA_964481045.1 uncultured Candidatus Odyssella sp.
TGGCCGATGTTCTACGCCGGCAATCCCACGATCATGCGGCCGGGCATGGTGTTCTTCCTGCACATGATCATCTTCGACAGCGAGGCCGGCCTCGCGATGACTCTGGGCCGCACATCGCTCGTGACCGAGGCCGGCGCCGAGCCGCTGTCGAAAGCGCCGCTCGATCTTGTCGTGGCGTGAGGCGGCGATGCCTTATCTCTGGATGTTCTTCATCATGTGCATGCTGGGCACGCTGGCGCTCTGCGTGATGATCTGACGCGCGCTCAGCCGGCGTCGCGCGGCGGCGGATGTCCGGCGCTGCGCACCGTGACGAAGCGCTTCAGCACGTCGAACCACACCATCGCGAGGAACGACAGCGCCAGCACGCTCAAGCCGATTCCGAACAGCCAGTGCAGGTAATCCATGACGCGCGGCGCGCAGGCCGCGGCGAGCTGCGATTCGGCGCGGTTCCCGCGCACCTCGGCGTCGGCGCGCTCGGCCACCGGGCGCGCGCCGTCGCCGGCGATGCGCCGCGCCTCGTCGCCCGCGGCGCGCAGCGGCGCGCCCTCGGGGCACGTATTACGCGCGAGCGGCATCGCGTCGGAATGCCATCCGAGCGGCAGCCGGCGGCGCGCGTCGATCGTCTGGATCAGCTCGTCGACCGAGCAGCCGGGCCGGTCTCCCGCGCGGATCTCGGCCGGCGTGCAGCGCCCGGCGGTGTTGTCGGCGGCGCGGCGGATGACGTCGCGGATCTCGTTGTCGAGCCAGATGTTGCGCGCCATGCCGATCGTGTCGGCGTTGAACAGCAGCGCCGCCAGCGCCGCCGCGCCGAGCGCGATCATCGCCGCCTTGCGGCGATACCAGCCGGAGACGCGGACCATCGCCTGCTCGTACCAGCGCGCGAGGTATCCCTCGAGCTCGCCGACCGTGGCGCCCTCGGTGGCGACGAAGCTTTTCAGCACTTCGGCGACGTGGCGGTAGCAGACCTGCTCCGCCTCGAGCTGGCCCATCTTCTGCGCGAGCGTGCCGGCATAGCCGAGATAGTCCTTCGCGTAGTCGTCGTGCTCGCGCTTCGCGTTCTTGGCCACGTCCTCGCCGGTGGAGAGCTGGTGCTCGGCCGTGGCGAGCTCGCCGGCGGTGGCACCGCTCTTGCGCAACGTCCGCTCGCGCTGGCGGAGCTGCTCCAGGACCTGCTCCGCTTCGGAGACCCGCTGGGCCACGATCTGGCCCTTGCGGTAGATCTCCATCTTGATCTGCTCGTATTTCTCGACGATGCGGTCGATGTTGGCGAGGAAGCTGCCGGCCGAGAGATCGGCGCCGATCGCGGCGAGCTTCTTCTCGGTCTGCGCGAGGAACGCCTTCGCGAACAGCGCGCCGGAGATGTAGGACGGGTCGCGCTCGCCGTGCTTCAGGCCGGCGATCAGCGGATGCTTGTAGAGCTCTTCGGTGACGCGCCGGTATTTCGTGTCGGCGAGCAGCGATTCGATGCCGGCCTTGAGCGTGCGCGCGCGCAGCCGCGCGCCTTGCGCGATCCATTCGGCGACGGCGGTGCAGAGGAGACTCAACAGCAGGTAGACGAAGACGAGGCCCAAGGCCACGTCCAAAATCGCAATCCCGGTCATGTTACTCCTAATTTTCCCCCGCCATGCCGACGCAAGGCGTCGGCCGGCGAGAGGCGCGATCGGGTGGGCCCGCCCCCGCAGGCGCGGGCAAGCTAGGCGGAAATTCCGCCGCTGTCGAGGCGGGAGGATTATTCGGCGGCGGCCGCTTGGACGATCGGCGCGGGCTCCGCATCGGGCCGTGCGACGATCTCGCGGCTGAGCCGGCGAAGGTGATAGCCCATCAGCGAGAGCGTGATCGCGAGTCCCACCGCGATGGGCCCCTTGCGCGCGGCGAAGCCGATGAGCTTCCAGAAATAGCGCCGCGCCTCGTCGCGCACGCCCAGCGCCCAGAGTGTGCGGAAGAACGCGCCGAGCTCGCGCCTGCCGCACGGAAACGACGAGAGCGCGGGCGGAATGCGGCGCGCGATCGTGGCCCGCGCGCGGCGGTGGAACACCTCGGGCTCGTAGATGTGGCCCACCACGCGCTTGTAGCCGGCCACGAGCTTGTGGCGATCCATGCGCGGCACGAAGTTGAGCCCGCTCGCATCGACGATGCCGCCGGAGAAGCGGCCGAGCAGGCGCCCTTCCGCTTTCAGGCGGTCGTAGAGCTGCGTGTGCGGAATGGCGGACAGCAGCGAAACGGTGGCGAGCGCGATCTCGCTCTCCTCGATGAACTCCATCTGCGCGTCGAAGATCGCCTCGGTGTCGGAATCGAAGCCGATGACGAAGCCGCCCCACACGGTGAGGCCGTGCGCGTGGATCGTGGCCAGCGAGCGCGACATGCTGCGCTTGAGGTTCTGCACCTTGTGGCATTCGGCCAGCGAGGCCGGCGAGACGCTTTCGAGTCCGATGAACACCGCCGCGAAGCCGGCGCGCACCATGAGATCGAGCAGCCCCGGATCGTCGGCCATGTTGAGGCTCGACTGCGTGGCCAGAACGAACGGCCGCTTGCGCGCATCGCGCCATTCGACGATCGCTTCAAGCAGTTCGCGGCAGCGCTTCTTGTTGCCGTAGAAATTGTCGTCGGCGACGAAGATGTTGCGCCGCCAGCCCGCGTCGTAGAGCGATTGCAGCTCGGCGTGCACCTGCGCCCGCGGCTTCACGCGCGGCTTGCGCCCGTTGAGGATGATGATGTCGCAGAACTCGCAATCGAACGGGCAGCCGCGCGAGAATTGCAGCGCCATCGAATCGTAATCGTCGAGCCGGATCAGGCTCCAGTCCGGCACCGGCGTCTTGGTCACGTCCGGGAATCCGCTGGGGCGGTAGATCGGCTTCGCGCGCCCCGCTTCGAGATCGGCG
>CAYZSG010000220.1:2889-8883 GCA_964481045.1 uncultured Candidatus Odyssella sp.
GAGCACGAAGTGGTCCACGCCGGCGATGTCCGCGTGATAGTGATAGAAGTGCGGGCCGCCGGCGACGATGGGCTTGCCCTTGGCGCGGCAGCGCGCGATCACGTCGTTGACCGATTCCTGCTGCACCGTCATCGCGCTGATGAACACGAGATCGGCCCACGCGATCTGCGCGTCTTCGAGCGGCGTCACGTTGAGATCGACGAGCCGGCGTTCCCAGGCGCGCGGCAGCATGGCGGCCAGCGTCAGCAGGCCCAGCGGCGGCAGCGAGGCCTTGGCGCCGGCGAGCGGCACCGAATACTGGAACCCCATATAGGTGACGGGATATCGCGGGTAGACGAGGAGGACTTTCATGACCGGCTCCAGGCTCGGTGCGGACAGCCTAGCCCCCGGCGCCGCGGCCTGTCACGACGGCGATACCCGAAACTCCTCAGCGCAGCTTGTCGCCGAACGGGACCGGAATCGTGACCAGGCTGGATCCGTCAGCGGCGGGGAATTCGAGCTTGCCGAGAGCGGCGCGCACCGCGGCGATCGCCGCATCGGGCGCGGCGGCCTCGCGCGCCGTCGGCAGCAGGCGATCGAACAACACCTCGTCCTTCACCACGGCGCCGTCGCCCTGGAGCGTGAGCCGCACCGAGACGAGCCCGGCGAGGCCGGCGCCCGCTTCCGCCACGAGCCGCTCGAGCGCCGGGCGCGCCTCCTCCACCACCGCCGCGGCGGCGCGCTGCGCGAGGGCGCCCGTGACCGCCACCGGCCCCTCCGAGACATGGCCGTGCAGCACGAAGCGCCCGTCTTGTGGAATCATCGTGCCCTCGAGCCGCGGCACGGAGTGCAATAGCCGGTCGTCGAACAGCAGCAGCCGGTTGAAGCGTGCCGGAACCAGCTCGTAGAGGCCGAGCCCGGCATTCGCCTGCGTGATCGCCGCGGAGCCGAAATAATCCTGCTCCTTGAAGATCAGCGTCTCGCCGCCGAGGAAATTCCGCTCGTCCCAGCGCGTGAGCGAATAGACGTAGCCGAAGCGTCCGTTGCGCGAATCGTTGTGCAGGCCCTGCTGGCAGCCGGCGACGTAGAGGCTGAGATAGGGCCACGTGACCTCGCCGAGGCCGTAGCGGAACAACGAGACCGCGCGCAGCTTCGAGATCAGGCGCTCGACCGTGGCGCGCGGCAGAACTTTCTCGGGCGAGGTGCGCAGGTAGGTGTAGAGCCCCGGAACGTGCCAGTAATTCCACACCTGATGCGATTCGGGCCGGTGCTTCGTCGGCTCGGCGAAATGCGCGTCGATGCCGGCGCGCAGTTCGCGCGCCTCGGGGAAGAAATCGTCGATGACCGTGTAGCCGGGAAGCACTCGGTCAGCCCGCGGCCTGGAAGCGCGCGGTCGCGCGCAGGCGCGTGCGCGAGATGCGCTGGCTGTCGAGCATGCGCAAATGCGCGATGGCGCCGGCCGCCACCGCGACGGGGAACAGCAGCACCATGCGGTGCTCGAAATCGGGTTCGCGCGAGAGGATGCCCATCACCAGAAGATATCCGGTGTGCATGCCCCCGAACAGGAACGCACCGGTGCCGATGACCTTCAACACGTTCTGCCGGACCATCGCCATGATCGAGAACACGATGGCGAGCGCGAGCAGCGCGTAGGCGATCGAGAGCATCGGGTGGACGAGGCGCTTCAGCCCCTCCATCAGCCACGCGGCGCGCTCGGGCCCTGTGACCTTCGGCGGCGGGAACAGCAGATGCTGGATGTGGCGCTCGAAGAAGCCCCAGATGCGCTCGCTCACGTCGGCCCGCGTGTAGACGCGCGCCACTTCATAGGAATATCGCTGGAAGCGCGTGGCCCCGATCCCCGGCTCCTTGGCGCCGGGCGCCGCGGTGATGTAGCCGTTCTCGAAGACGACGTAGACGTAGCCGTCGGCGCGCATGAAGGTCGCGGTCTGCGCCGTGATCACGCGCGCGCCCTCGGCATCCTGCATGCGCACGATGACGTTGCGCACCGTGTCGGGCGAAATCCGCGCCTGGAAATAGACCTCGACTCCGGGGCTCAGCTGCGAGAACGCGTTCTCGCGCAGGCTCGTGGGGCGGACGTTCTTCTCGGCGACGTAGATCCGCTCGGCGAACGCGCGCATTGATTCGGGCAGCGCGTAGAGCGAAGCCGCCGCGCACACGGCCGCCGCCAGCATGGCCGCGACGAGGCCCGGCATCACGAGCTGGGCGATGCTGAGGCGCGAGGCCTGCATCACGATCAGCTCGCGGTCGGTCAGCGCGTTGAAATAGGTGAAGCCGATCGCGATCGCCACCACCCCCGGCATCGAGAGGTAGATGATCATCGGCATCCAGAGCAGCATCATGTAGAGCAGCTCGAAGAAGCCGATGAGCTCGCGGCTGTAGGCGTCGTAGAGCGGGCCGCAATGGGCCAGCAGCATGGGCATGCAGAAGCCGGGCGTGGCCAGCAGCAGCGCCTTCAGGCACTTCTTCAGCAGATAATACTGGGCCAGGACCATGCGACGGTTCCTGCGGCGCCGAGAGCCGCGGCGGCGTTCCGCATTCTTCTCACAAATCCCGGAGCGCGACAATCGCCGCGGCGGCGCGAGCATGGATTCCGCAGCGCGGCGCCGCTACGCTGGCTCTTTCCCATTGCCCGCCGGCCCATGTTCCGCCCGCCATTCCCGAAAACGCTGCGCGCCGCCGGCCGCCCATGACGGCACTCGCCTTCGCCGGAGCGCTTCTGCTCGCCTGGTGGCTTGCCGCGCTGGCCTTCCACGCCGGCAGCGTGGCCGCGGCGCTGGCGCAACCCGGAGTCCGCCGCCGGCGCGCGGTCGCGATCGGCACCCGCCCCCCGCTTTCCATCATCGTACCGACGCGGGAGACCGAGCCTTCGTTCCGCGCGCGCCTCGCGGAGCTGGTCTCGCTCGACCATCCGGACTACGAGATCATCGTCGCCGCGGAGAGGGCCGAGCCCGAGGCGGAGCGCGCGCTGGCGGCGCTGCCGGCCGCGCAGGCGGCGCGCGTGCGCGTGAGCATCGATGGCGTGCGCCACACCTTCAACCCGAAGGTGAACGTGCTGGTGAACGCCTACCGCATGGCCGCCCACGATCTCGTTCTGATGACCGACGACAACGTGCGCTCGCCGCCGGATCGGGTCGATGCGCTGCTGCCTTATCTCGGCGGCGATGTGGGACTCGTCTCGGCCGTCGCGATCGCGGTCGAGCCGGCGGGCCTCACGGCGGAGATCGAATGCGCGTTCCAGAACGGCTACGGCGCGCGCTTCCTACTGGCCGGAGACCGGCTCGGGCAATCGGTCGCGATGGGCAAGACGCTTCTCTTCCGCAAGAGCGATCTCGATCGCGGCGGCGGGATCCTGGCGATGGCGCAAGGCATGGCCGAGGATTCGGTGATCCGCGAAAGGCTATCGGCGCTCGGCCTGCGGACCGCGCTCGCGCCGGTGCCGGCGCTGCAGCCGCTCGGGCGCCGGCGCTTCGCGACGATGTTCGCGCGCCAATTGCGCTGGATGGGCGCACGGCGCTGGCACACGCCCTTCGCATTCTGGACCGAGCCGGTGCATGGGGTCGTTTTCTGCGGCATCGCGGGCGGGCTCGCCGCCGAGTGGCTGCTCGGAATCGGCTTCGCGGCCGGCGCGGGCATCACCTGGCTCGCCTGGCTCGCGCTCGAGCTCGCCTGCACGCGCGCGCTCCGCTGGCCGCTGTTCTGGCGCTATCCGCTCGCGTTCACGCTGCGCGAGCTGCTGCTGCCGGCGATGTGGGCCATGACGCTCACGAAGCGCACCGTCGCCTGGCGCGGCAATGCGGTGCCGCTCCGCCCGCGCATCGCCGCGCGCGGCCGGGGCTAGCGTGGCTGCGTTCTTCTTCCATGCGATGCTGGCGCTGCTTGCCCTCGCGGCGCTCGCGGCCCTGCCCTACTACGCGCTGATCGCGGCGTTTCTGCTGCGCCGGCGCGCCGCGATGGCCGCCGAGCGCGCGCTGACGACCGCGCGCGACGACGACGATGCGCTGCCGCCGGTGCTCGTGCAGATCCCAACGCACAACGAGCCGCGCGTGATCGCGCGCGCGCTCGAGGCCGCCGCCGCGCTCGACTGGCCGCGTGACCGACTCGTGATCCAGGTGCTCGACGACAGCACCGACGAGACCGGGGCGCTGGCCGAGGCGGCGGCGGCGAAGCTGCGCGCGGCCGGTACGCGCGTCGAGGTGATCCGCCGCGGGAATCGCGAGGGCTTCAAGGCCGGCGCGCTGGCGGCCGGCCTCGCGCGCTCGGATGCGCCCTATGTGGCGATGTTCGACGCCGACTACGTTCCGCCGCCCTGCTGGCTGCGCGAGGCCTACGCGCCGATGCACGCCGACGGCCGCATCGGCTTCGTGCAAACGCGCATCGCGCACCGGAACCGCGACGAGAACGCGCTCACGCGAGCCCAGGCGCTGGTGCTCGATCTCCACTACGCGTTCGAGCAGCCCGCGCGCGCCTGGATCGGCCTCCCGAACCGGTTCAACGGCACCTGCGGCCTCTGGCGCCGCCAGGCGATCGACGAGGCCGGCGGCTGGAGCGGCGACACGATCGCCGAAGACCTCGACGTGAGCTATCGCGCGCAGGCGCGCGGCTGGCGCGCGGCCTATCTCGTCTCGGTTTCGGCGCCGGGCGAATTGCCGGCGCACTGGCGCGCGTGGAAGGCGCAGCAGTACCGTTGGACCAAGGGCACCGCCGAGGCCACGCTGAAGACGATGGGCGGATTGCTGCCGCTACTTGCGCCGTGGCGCCGCGCGCTGCTCGTGGCCCTCGCGTTGGCCGAGCCCCTGTTGCCGATCCTCGCCGTTCTCGCCGCGGCCGCCGGCATGGCCCATCTCGCGGCGAGCGGACGCCTCTACGACCCCGTGCTGACGGCGGCGATCTGGGCGACGATCGCGCTGCACGCGGCGGCGCGCATCGCGGGCGTGATCCTGAGCCGGCGCCTGCTCGGCGACGCGCGAACCGGGCGCCTTCTCGGCGATCTCGGCGCCGCTTTGGCGTTCGAGCTATCGCTCACGGCCGAGCGGATCCGCGCGACGCTCAGCGCCGTTGCCGGGCGCCGCAGCGGCTTCGTGCGCACCGAGAAGCGCGGCGCCTGAACGCTCAGCGCCGCCCGGGCCAGCGCCAGGGCATTGCGATGCGCGTGCCGCGCCATTCGACCGCGCGCGTGAACGCGGCGGCGACGGTAAGCGCCGGATGGACGAGATCGCGCAGCACCCAGGCGAACGGGCTGCGCCATGTGAGCGGCCAACCGCCGGCCAGATGCAGCAGGAGTTCGGCCCCGTACCAGATCGCGGCGCTCGCGCCGAGCCCCGTCCACCAGCCGATGCCGAGCAGATCGCCGAGCGCCGCGGCGCCGAGCAATTGGAAGACGAGGCCGCCGATCAGGATTTCGGCGAGAAACGCCGCCGGATCGTGGCATTTCGTGCAGTTCTTCCAGCGCAGATGGCGAAGCGCCACCTCGCGCCACGCGCGCGCGCCGATCGGGCGGATTGCGTTGCGGCGCGCGAGCGCGATGCGCCCGCCGCGCTCGCGCAGCGCGCGGCTCAACGCGTTGTCCTCGCAGGGCCCCTCGGCCAGGCGCGCGAAACCGCCGGCGGCCTCGAGATCGGATTTGCGGAACGCGAACGCGTTGCCGAAGCCCGCCGCCAGGCCGGCCAGTTCGAGCAGCGCCTCGATGCGCAGCAGATAGCCGTTGCAGGTGGCGGCCTCGAGCTCGGCGGCGAGAGTCCGCGCCTCGACGCCGAGCGGCGGCGCCGTCGCGGCGCGCGCGCCGGCGGCGAGGTGCGCGAGCAGATCGGCCAGCAACGCGGCGTCGGGCCTCACCGTGTCGTCGAGGAACACGATCGTGTCGTGGCCGGCCGCGCGATAGGCCTTGGCGACGTTGCGCAGTTTCGGATTCGCGAAGGCCGCGTCCTCACCGACCAGAAGGCGCACGCGGCCGGGATGCGTCGCGGCGGCCGCCGCCGCGATCGCATACGCGGGATC
>CAYZSG010000221.1:0-8651 GCA_964481045.1 uncultured Candidatus Odyssella sp.
AGGCGCTCGCGAAAGGCGCGCGGCAGGGCGGCGTGCGCATCTTCGAGAAGACGCGCGTCAATGCGCTCAAGACGAAAGGCGGGCGCATCGCCGGCGTCGTCACCGATCAGGGCGAGATCGCGGCCGACATCGTCGTCTGCTGCGCGGGGCAATGGTCGCGGTCGCTCGCGCGCCAGGCCGGCGTCGCCGTGCCGCTCTATTCCTGCGAGCACATGTATATCGTCACGAAGCGCATCGAGGGCGTGTTCCCCGATCTGCCGTGCCTGCGCGATCCCGACGGCTACATCTATTTCAAGGAAGAAGTCGGCGGCCTCCTGATGGGCGGGTTCGAGCCGGTCGCGAAGCCCTGGCATCTGGCGCACGACATCCCCAAGGATTTCGAGTTCCAGCTTCTGCCCGACGATTGGGATCAGTTCGCGATCCTGATGGAGAACGCGCTGATCCGCGTTCCGGCGCTGGAGAAGGCCGAGGTGCGCCAGTTCGTGAACGGCCCCGAAAGCTTCACCGCCGACAACAACTACATCCTCGGCGAGGCGCCCGGCGTACCCGGTTTCTTCGTCGGCGCCGGCTTCAACTCGATGGGCATCGCGAGCGCCGGCGGCGCCGGCAAGGCGCTGGCCGAATGGATCGCGGCCGGCGAACCCACGATGGATCTCTGGCCGGTCGACATTCGCCGCTTCGCGCCGTTCAACGGCAACGATGCGTGGCTGAAAGACCGCGTCGCCGAAGTGCTCGGTCTCCACTACAAGATGCCGTGGCCCAACCGAGAGCTTGAAACCGCTCGGCCGCTGCGCCGCTCGCCGCTCTACGACCGCCTCAAGGCGAAGAACGCCGTCTTCGGCAACAAGATGGGGTGGGAGCGCGCGAATGTGTTCGCGCCCGCCGGCGCGGAGCCGAAGCTCGACTATTCCTGGGGCCGCGCGAACTGGTTCCAGTGGTCGGCGGCCGAGCACCGCGCCGTGCGCGAGGCGGTCGCGGTGTTCGACCAGACCTCGTTCTCGAAATTCCTGCTCGAAGGCCGCGACGCCGAGGCGGTGCTGCAGCGCCTCTGCGCCAACGACATGGCCGTGCCGCCGGGACGGATGGTCTACACCGGCATGCTCAACGCGCGCGGCGGCTACGAGACCGATCTCACCTGCACGCGCCTCGCGCCGGATCAGTACCTGATCGTCACCGGCACCGCGCAGACGGTGCGCGACGCCGATTGGATCCGCCGCAACATCCCGGCGGATGCGCGCGCCGTGCTCACCGACGTGGGCTCGGCCTATACGGTGCTCTCGGTGATGGGGCCGCGCGCGCGCGAATTGCTGTCGCGCGTGTCCGCAGCGGATTTTTCGAACGCGGCCTTTCCGTTCGCGACGATGCGGCCAGTCGATCTCGGCTACGCGCGCGTGCTGGCGGGCCGCATCACCTATGTCGGCGAACTTGGCTGGGAGCTCTACGTTCCCACCGAGTTCGCCGTCGCCGTGTACGAGGCGCTGGTGGCGGCGGGCCGCGATTTCGGCCTCCGCGACGCCGGCTACTACGCGCTCGAATCGTTGCGGCTCGAGAAGGGCTACCGCGCCTGGGGCCGCGAGATTTCGCCCGACGTGACGCCGTGGGAGGCCGGCCTCGCCTTCGCCGTGAAGCTCGACAAGGCGACGCCGTTCATTGGCCGCGACGCCCTCGTGGCCGCCAAGGCAAGGCCGCCCGCGCGCCGTATCGCGAGCTTCACGCTTGATGATCCTGAACCCATCGCCTGGGGCGGCGAACTGGTGGTACGCGACGGCCGGCCGGCCGGCGAAGTCACCTCGGCCGCCTACGGCCACACGCTCGGCCGCACCGTGTGCCTGGCGATGGTGCATGCCGGCGGCGCCGCATTCGACGCCGCGTGGCTCGCCTCCGGCAAATGGCAGATCGACATCGCCGGCCAGCGGTGCGCGGCCACGCTGCACACGCGGGCGCCCTACGATCCGAGCGGCGAACGAGTTCGGGGTTAGAACGACTGTGGGACCGCGGTCCCAAGGAAGGGCTACCTGAGCTGCGCTGCCACGGTCGTGACGCCGTTCCGCCCAGGTTCGCCTTCGCCCTCGATGAGACGGCTTTCGCGCAAGGCGCCGTGGGCCTCGAGGATCGGATAGGCCACCGAGGTGAGGTGGCTGTTGATGCGCTTCAGGTCGCGCACGATGTCGAGGTGAATCGACGAGGTCTCGATCGATTCCGGCCGGCCCTCGCGCAGGCGCGCGAAATGGCTGTCGGCGGCCGAAAGCTCGGCGGCGCGGATCGACGTCTTCTCGGCCAGCAGCTTCTTCGCCAAGTCCACGTCGCGCGACATGAACACGTTGAACGCGAGCTGGAGGTTTTCGGTCACGCGGCGGTGGAATCCCTTGAGCTCGGCGAGCCCCTCGGGCGAGAACGCGCGGCGGTATTTCGTCTTCTTGGCCGCCAGCTCCATCAGGTTCTTGTCGATGATGTCGCCGATATGCTCGAGGTTCGTGACGAACGACAGGATCTCGATGTAGCGGCGGCTCATGTCGAGGCCAAGCTCGTGGCGCGAGACCTGCACGAGATAGAGCTTGATCGATTCGTGCAGCCGGTCCACGGCGTCGTCGGCCAATTCCACGTCGCGGCGCAGCTTCGTGTCGTCCTTCTCGAACACGGTCATCGAGAGGCGCAGCATGTCGGCCACGCGGTCGCCGAGGTTCAGCGTCTCGCGCGCGGCGCAGGCCAGCGCCACCGCGGGCGTCTCCGTCACCTCGGGGTCGAGATAGCGCGGCTTGCCGGGATCGGCCACGACCGGCGGCTCCGGCAGCAGGCGCGCGCAGAGCCGGGCGACCGGGCCCACCAGCGGCAGGAACGCCGCCGCCACGACGAGGTTGAACGCGAGGTGGAAATTCACGACGAGGCGCGCCGGCGCCGGGTCGATCTGCATCATCAGGTTGAGCGCGGCCGGCAGCAGCGGCAGGAATGCCAGCGCGCCGAGCCCGCGCATCATGATGTTGCCGAGCGGAACGCGGCGGGCGAGCGGCGTGCCCGCGCTTTGCGCGAGATACGGCGCCACGGCGCCGCCGAGATTGGCGCCGAGCACCATCGCGAGGGCCATCGGCAGCGGCACCGCGCCCATGCCGGCCAGTGCCATCACGAACAGCACGATCGCCAGCGAGGAATGCGCGAGCCAGGTGAGGAGTGCGGCGACCAGGAATGCGAGGAATGGCTCGCCGGCCAGCGCGCCCAGCACCATCGAGACCACGGGCGAATCGCGCAGCGGCGCCGCGGTCTTGCCGAGCAGGTCGAGCGCCAGGAACATGAGCCCGAGCCCGATGCCGATGCGCGCGGCCGAGCGCACGCGGTCCGCCTTGGAGCCGAGGAACGTGAACACGCCGAGCGCGATCGCTGCGGGCGCGATCCAGTCGTGGCTGATCGAGAAGAACTGCGCGACGAGCGTGGAGCCCACGTCGGCGCCGAGCATCATCGCGAGGGCCATGCTGCCGGCGATGAGGTTGCGGCCCGCGAAAGAGGAGACGATGAGCCCGGTCGCCGTGCTGCTCTGGAGCAGCGCGGTGACGCCAAGGCCCATGCCGAGCGCCTTCACGCGGTTCCGGGTGCCGCTGGCCAACGCGCGCCGCAGCAGCGCGCCGAACGCCCGCGACATGCCGGTGCGCACCATGCGCACGCCCCACAGCAGCAGGGCGACGCTGCCCACCAAGTGCAACAACACGCTCGTGCTATCCATCGTCCGGTCCTTGACCGGCCCGGGCCGTCGGGCCCGGGTCGCCCGGCAAGGGCCGGGCGCCTGTGGAAAACCATGGGGAAAGTGGTCGCTAGGTCCGTGATTCCCCGACGTTATTTCTGTTTATACGCCCGCCAGAGGATTTTCTTCCAATTCATATTACGGATTTATTACATAGAGAATACCGATGGGTCGACCCGCCGGGATAGGTCGCGGATCGCCCACCGTCAGCGCTTGAACTCCGCCGCCAGCGCCGCGGCCGCATCGAAGAACGCGCGCACCAGCGCGAGGCGGCGGCGCTCCTGGAGGCACACGACGTATTCCGCCACGGCGAGGTCGGCGTCGGAAACGTGCAGCGCGCGGAAGCGTTCGCCTTCGCCGAATTCGCTCTCGAACACCACGCCGATGCCGAAGCCGGCCGCCACCGCCTCGCGCACGCCCTCGCGCGTCTGGATCTCGATGATGGCGCCGGGCTTCACCGCAGCGGCGGCGAGCGTCTCCTCGAACACCTCGCGCGTGATGGAGCCGCGCTCGCGCAGCACGAGATCCTGATCCTGGAGATCGGCGAGCCTGAGGCGCGCGCGCTTGGCCCAAGCATGCGCGCGCGGCACGAACAGGACGAGGCGGTCGCGGCGGAACTGGATCGTGTGCAGGCGCGGATCGGAGGTGAGCTTCGCCATCACCGCCACGTCCGCTTCGTAATCGAGGAGCAGCTTCAGCACCGTCGCCGAACTGCCGATCGCGAGCGCGAAGGAGATCCCGCCGTGCTGCGCCTTCAGGCGCGCGAGGATCGGGATCGCGTGATAGGCGCTGTCGGCGGCGACGCGGAGATGCCCGCGCTGCAGCGCCTTCGTGCCGGCGAGGAGGGCCTGCGCCTCGCCCTCGAGCGCGAACAGGCGCTGCGTGAGGCCGTGCAGGCTCTGGCCGAGCTCAGTGAGCTGCACGCCGCGCCCGCGCCGCTCGAACAGCCGGACGCGATAGGTCTCCTCGAGCGCCTTCACCTGGCCCGAGAGCGTCGGCTGGCTCACATGCGCCGCCTCCGCCGCCTTGGTGAAGCTGCGCTCCTGCGCGACGACGTGGAACGCGCGGAGCTGGGTCAGGTTCATATCGACGTCGCCTATATGAAACATTTCTATTATCTATTTGCATTATATCAGGCCGGCTCGCAGCATGAAGGCCTCATTCAAGGAATTCTCGATGCCCGCTTCCCGCGCCGCCTCCGAAACCGGCGATCCGCTGCTGCTGACGCCCGGCCCGCTGACCACCTCGAAGAGCGTCAAGGCCGCGATGGTGCACGATTGGGGCTCGCGTGACGCGAACTTCATCGCCATCAACGTTTCTGTGCGGAAGCGCATCGTGGAGATCGCGAACGGCGGGACGGCCTACAGCGCGGTGCCGATGCAAGGCAGCGGCACCTTCGCCGTCGAGGCGATGCTGACCAGCTTCGTGCCGCGCGCCGGCAAGGTGCTGCTGCTCGTCAACGGCGCCTACGGCCACCGCGCGGCCAAGATCTGCGCGATCGCCGGCCGCGCGCACGTCGTGCACGAAACCGCCGAGGACACGCCGCCCGATCTCGCGAAGCTCGAGGCTGCGCTCGCAGCCGACAAGGGCATCACGCATGTGTTCGCCGTCCATTGCGAGACGACGAGCGGCATCCTGAATCCGCTCGAGGAAATCGCGGCGATCGTCGCGAAGCACGGGCGGCGCCTGCTCGTCGACTCGATGAGCGCGTTCGGCGCTCTACCGGTCGATGCGGCGAAGCTGAAATTCGACGCGCTCGCGGCCTCGAGCAACAAGTGCCTCGAAGGCGTGCCGGGCCTCGGTTTCGTGATCTGCCGCATCGCGGCGCTCGAGGAGGCCAAAGGCAACGCCACGACGCTCGTGCTCGATCTCCACGACCAGTGGCAGGCGCTCGAGAAGACCGGCCAATACCGCTTCACGCCGCCGATCCACGTCATCGTCTCGCTGCATCAGGCGATCGAGGAGTTTCTCGCCGAGGGCGGGCAGAAGGGGCGCGGCGGGCGCTATGCCGAGAATTGCCGAGTCCTCATCGGCGGCATGAAGGCGCTCGGCTTCGAGACGCTGCTGCCCGAACGGCTCCAGGCGCCGATCATCGTGACGTTCCGCATGCCGACCGATCCAGCCTTCAAGTTCCCGGCGTTCTACGATGCGTTGAAAGAACGCGGCTACGTGATCTATCCCGGCAAGCTCACGGTGGCCGACAGCTTCCGCATCGGCTGCATCGGAAGGCTCAACGCCGATCACATGCGCGGCGCGGTCGCCGCCGTGCGCGAGATCCTCGCGGAGATGAACGTGCGCAATTTGCGGCCCGCGGAGGCAGCCTGATGTACGGCAAGCCCACGCCCACCGTCACCGTCAACGGCCGGGTCTATCGCGCGCCGGAGCGGCCGACCGTCGTCGTCTGCGTCGACGGCTCGGAGCCCGGCTATATCGAGAAGGCGGCCGAGGCGGGCATGGCGCCGTGGTTCGCGCGCGTGCTCGCGCAAGGCACGAATCGCGCCGCCGATTGCGTGGTGCCGAGCTTCACCAATCCCAACAACCTCTCGATCGTCACCGGCGCGCCGCCCTCGGTGCACGGCATCTGCGGCAATTTCTTCTACGACCGCGACGCCAATGCCGAAGTGATGATGAACGACCCGAAGTTCCTGCGCGTCGGCACGATCCTCGCCGCCTTGCAGGGCGTCGGCGCGAAGGTCGCCGTCGTCACCGCGAAAGACAAGCTGCGCGGCCTGCTCGGCAAGGGTCTCGCGCTGGCTCCGGGAACGGCCGTGAGCTTCTCGTCTGAGAAGGCCGACAAGGCGAGCCTCGCCGAGAACGGCATCGAGAGCGTGCTCGATCTCGTGAAGCTTCCGCTGCCCGACGTCTACAGCGCGGCGCTCAGCGAGTTCGTGTTCGCGGCCGGCGTCCGCCTCATGGAGACGATGCGCCCGGACATCATGTATCTCTCGACGACCGACTACATCCAGCACAAGCACGCGCCGGGCACCGAAGTCGCGAACCGCTTCTACGCGATGATGGACAAGTATCTCGCGCGGCTCGAGGCGCTTGGCTGCGTCGTCGCGCTCACCGCCGATCATGGCATGAACGCGAAGCACGATGCGGCCGGCAAGCCCGACGTGATCTATCTCCAGGATCTGTTCGATTCCTGGTATGGCGCCGGCAAGACGCGCGTGATCCTGCCGATCACCGATCCCTACGTCGTCCACCACGGCGCGCTCGGCTCGTTCGCCACGGCCTACATGCCGGAAGCCCTTGCCGCCGATGCGCTCACGCGGCTCGCCAAAACGGAAGGCATCGAATCGGCGCAGACGCGCGCCGAGGCCTGCCGCCGCTTCGAACTGCCTGAAGATCGCATGGGCGACATCGTCGTGGTCTCGACGAAGCACAAGGTGATCGGCACCGCCGTCACGCGCCACGATCTCTCGCAGCTCAAAGAGCCGCTGCGCTCGCATGGCGGCGTCTCCGAGCAGAAGGTGCCGCTGATCGCGAACCGCAAGTCCGATCTCCCGGCCGGCGCGCCGCTTCGGAATTTCGACGTGTTCGACCTCGCGCTCAACCGCGTCGCCGCGGCCTGAAGGACAAGCGACCATGAACCTGCAAGTGAAGCCCCCGCGCGCGCGCCACGAGGCGATGCGCATCGCCGGCAAGAAGGTGGATACGGCCGAGCGCATCGAGGTGCGCGACCCCTACACGAACGACATCGTCGGCACCGTGCCGAAGGGGCGGGCGGAGCACGCGCGCCAGGCCTTCGCCGCCGGCAAGGCATTCAAGTCGAAGCTCACGCGCTACGAGCGCCAGAAGATCCTGATGTCGGCGGCCGAGAAGCTCGCCGCGAAGCGCGACGAGATCGCGGCGCTGATCACCGCCGAATCCGGCCTCTCGATGAAGGATTCGCTCTACGAGGTGGGGCGCGCCTACGACGTGTTCTCGCTCGCCGGCCAGCTTTCGATCCGCGACGACGGCGAGATCTATTCCTGCGACATCACTCCGCACGGCAAGGCGCGGAAGATCTACACGACGCGCGTGCCGCTGCTCGGCTGCATCAGCGCGATCACGCCGTTCAATCATCCGCTCAACATGGTGGCGCACAAGATCGCGCCGGCAATCGCGACCAACAACCGCGTCGTCGTGAAACCGACCGAGCTCACGCCGCTCACCTGCCTGGCGCTCGCCGACGTCCTCTACGAGGCGGGCCTGCCGCCCGAGATGCTCTCGGTCGTGACCGGCCTGCCCGGCGAGTTCGGCGACGCGATGATCACCGACCCCGACATCGATCTCGTCACCTTCACCGGCAGCGTCCCGGTCGGGAAATACATCGCCGCCAAGGCCGGCTATCGCCGCGTCGTGCTCGAATTGGGCGGCAACGATCCGCTGATCGTCATGGAGGACGCCGATCTCGCCAAGGCCGCCGAACTCGCCGTGGCCGGGGCCACGAAGAATTCCGGACAACGCTGCACGGCCGTGAAGCGCATCCTCGTCGTCGAGAAGATCGCCGACGCGTTTGCGGCCGAAGTGCTCGCGCGCGCCAAGAAAATCAAATACGGCGACCCCAAGGATCCCGACACCGACCTCGGCACGGTCATACACGAAAAGGCGGCGATGACCTTCGAGCGTCGCGTGAACGACGCGGCCGCGAAGGGCTCTGCCCTGCTTTACGGCAACATCCGCAAGGGTGCCCTCTATTCGCCCACCGTCGTCGACAAGGTGCCGTTCGATTGCGAGCTGGTGCGCGAGGAGACCTTCGGTCCGGTGATCCCGATAATCCGCGTGAAGGACATCGACGACGCGATCCGCGTTTCGAACTCCACCGCCTACGGCCTTTCCTCGGGCGTCTGCACGCTGCGGCTCGACTACATCACGCGGTTCATCAGCGAACTCGACGTTGGCACGGTAAATGTATGGGAGGTGCCGGGCTACCGCA
>CAYZSG010000222.1:0-8637 GCA_964481045.1 uncultured Candidatus Odyssella sp.
GAAATTCGAGAAGATCACCGGCGGCACGCTGGTGGAAGGCTACGGCCTCACCGAAAGCTCGCCCATCGCCTGCTGCAATCCGGTGGAGGGCGTCAACAAGCCCGGCTCGATCGGCGTGCCCGTGCCGGGCACTAAGATCGTGATCACCGACCGCGAGGACCCGCACAAGATTTTGCCCTATGGCGAGCGCGGCGAGCTCTGCATCGAGGGCCCGCAGGTGATGAAGGGCTATTGGAAGAATCCGGAGGCATCGGCCAAGAGCCTGATGGATGGGCGCCTCCACACCGGCGACGTGGCGCTGATCGATGCCGACGGCTACGTCTTCATCGTCGACCGCATGAAGGACATGATCGCGGTGGGCGGCTTCAAGGTGTTTCCGCGCAACGTCGAAGAGCGCATCTACGAGCACAAGGCGGTCGAGGAATGCACCGTCATCGGCGTGCCCGACGATTATCAGGGCGAGTCGGTCAAGGCGTTCGTCAAGCTGCGCGCCGGCATGAGCGCCACCGAGAAGGAGATCCTCGATTCGATCCGCGGCCAGCTCGGCAAGCACGAGCTCCCGCGCGAGATCGAGTTCCGCGCGCAACTGCCGAAAACGATGATCGGCAAGCTCTCGAAGAAAGAACTCGTCGAGGAAGAGAAGAAGAAGTACGCGGAGAAGAAGAAGGCCAAGGCCGGCGCGTGATGCGCCCGCGCGCATGACCGAGACGATCCCGGTCCCACTTTGGCTGCTGATCCTGATCGGGATTTTCGCGGCGTGGGCGGCGCTGGATCGCCTTCTCGTGCCGAGCGTGCGCTGGTTCATCCGCCGGCGCGTGAACCGCGTGCTCGACGAACTCGGTGCACGGCTCGACGTCAAGATTCCCGAGTTCACGCTGACGAAGCGCCAGGTGCTCATCGACCGGCTCGTGCACGACCGCGCGGTTCAGACGGCCGCCGCGCAATACGCCATCGAGAACAACATGCCCGGCGCGGTCGCCAGCGAAACCGTTGCGCGCTATGCGCGCGAGGTGGTGCCGGCGTTCAACGCCTATGTCTATTTCCGCGTCGGCTACGCACTGGCGCGGCGGCTTTCGCGAGCCTTCTATCGCGTTCGCCTTGGCTACGCCGACGACGAGGGCCTGCGCCGCATCGGGCACAGTTCGACGCCGGTGTTCGTCATCAATCACCGCAGCAATTTCGACTATGTGCTGGTGGCGTTTCTGGCGATGGAGAAGACCGCGCTCTCCTACGCCGTCGGCGAATGGGCGCGCGTCTGGCCGCTGCAAAGCCTCATCAAGCTGATGGGCGGCTTCTTCGTGCGGCGCAATTCCAAGAATCCGCTCTATCGCCGCGTGCTCGAACGCTACGTGCAGATGGCGACCGAGGGCGGCGTGCCGCAGGCGGTGTTCCCCGAGGGCGGGCTTTCGCGCGACGGCAAATTGCGCGAGCCGAAGCTGGGCCTGCTCGACTACATCCTGCGCGGCTTCGATCCGGCCGGCGAGCGCGATGTCGCCTTCATCCCGGTCGGCATCAACTACGACCGCGTCGTGGAAGACCGAACGCTGCTGCGCACGCTCGATCCGGAGGCGGAGAAGAAGAGCAAGACGTTCGTGCTCGGCACGACGGCGAAATTCCTGATGCATCAGCTCGGCCTCGCGCTGCGCGGGCGCTGGATCAGTGGCTATGCCTGCGTGAACTTCGGCTCGCCGATTTCGCTCAAGTCCTATCTCGCCGAACGCGGCGTCGATCTGAAGGCGATGACGCCCGAACAGCGCATCGAGCGCGTGAAGGCGCTCGCCTCCGACCTCATGGGCAAGGTCGCGCGCGTGGTTCCCGTACTGCCGGTGCCGCTCGTCGCCGCGGTGTTCCGCCGCCGCGGCACCCTGCTGCTCGACGCGGAGGGCGTGAAGGCCGCGGCGCTCGATATCATGAGCGAACTCGACCGCGCCGGCGCCATCACCTATCTGCCCCGCTCCGACCGCGACTACGCGATCGCGCTCGGCCTCGAGATGCTCAAAATCCGCCACCTCGTCGAGGAGGAAGACGGCGTGCTGCGCATCAACGAGGAGAACCGCCATGTGCTCGATTACTACGCCAACTCGATCGAGCACCTGCTGCCGCCGGCGGACGATAGGCAAGCCGGAGCGGCCGACTCGATGAAGGCGGCGTAGGGGCTACCCGATTTGCTGCTGCGACAAACCGCGCGTTCGGGCGTATAGTAAGTGATGCAGCGGGTCGCGGCTTTCGCGTGGCCGGCGACACGACGGGCGTTTCGGCCACGATCGGCCCGCAGTCCTCGAACCCTTTCTCGGGAGGAGCGACGATGGCCGTGCAACAACACATCCGGAATCCGATCGAATGGGGCTGGCACAAGCTCAGAGGTGCCGGCCATGCCGTGGGCTCGGCCGCGCACGCCGTCGACGGCGGCGAAGAGACGCGCAACAAACCGCTCGCCGTGCGCCGCATCACCGTGGCGGATCTCGGCACCGTGCTGGCGAAGGGCGTCCGCGATTTCGGAGCCTGCCGCACCGACGTGATCTTCATCTGCCTCCTCTACCCAATCATGGGGCTGCTGCTCGCGCAGATCGCATTCGGCAACGATCTGCTACCGCTGATCTTCCCGCTCGGCGCCGGCTTCGCGTTGCTGGGGCCGGTGGCCGCGATCGGTCTCTACGAGATGAGCCGCCGGCGCGAGCAGGGCCGCGAGGTTTCGTGGGCCGACGCCTTCGCCGTGATGCGCTCGCCGAGCTTCGGCGCGATCCTGACACTCGGCCTCCTGCTGCTCGCGATCTTCCTGCTCTGGCAGGGTGCGGCCTACGGCATCTACATGGCGACGCTCGGCCCCGAGCCGCCCGCTTCCATCAGCGGCTTCCTCCGCGACGTGTTCACGACGAACGCCGGCGGAATCATGATCGTGGCCGGCATGGCGGCGGGCTTCGTGTTCGCGCTGGCCGTGCTGATGATCGGTGCGATCTCGTTCCCGCTATTGCTCGACCGTGACGTGGGATTGCTCACCGCGGTAATGACCTCGGTGCGCGCGTTCCGCGCGAACCCGGTGCCGATGTCGATCTGGGGCCTCGTCGTGGCCGGCGGCCTCGTGCTCGGCACGATCCCGGCGCTGCTCGGCCTCGTGATCGTGATCCCCGTGCTCGGCCACGCGACGTGGCATCTCTACCGCGCGCTGGTGGCAAGGTAGGACGGACGCCGCGTAGGGGCGCGCTGCGCGCGCCCTGCCTGAGCTGGAAACGCGCGCATGAGGGGAAGAGAGGGCGCGCGCAGCGCGCCCCTACGCCGCAGACGGCTTCGTCAGCCCACCACCGGGCAATCCGCGCGCTCGCAGCGCTGGGCGCCGCGCTCGGGGATGTAGGTGCCGCAGACGCGGCACGCGACCGTCTTGATGTGGCCGAGGTTCGGCGGCGGCTGCTTCGCGCGCCCCTCGGCCAATTCCCGCTGGCGCTGATTGCGCTTGTAGATCGTGACGCCGGCCCAGACGCCGGCGATCACGAGCACGAGCAAGAGAAGCTTCCAGAAGGAGAGCACTCTTCAGAGCCCGAATCGCGACCAGAGGAAGCGCTCTTCGAGAGTGGCCACGAGCCCGGCGGCGAAATTCGAGCCGAGCATCTCGGGCGCCTCGCGCTCGATGCGCACGCCGATCCGCCGGCGCAGCCAGCCGACGCGCTCGCCCATCGGCACGATGCGCACGTCTTTCCCGAAGCGGTCGGTGATTACCGCGCGCATGTCGGCGAGGCCGTCGATGAGGCCGAGCTCGTGCGCGCGCCGGCCGGTCCAGAAATCGCCGTTGAAGAGCTGCTCCTCGGCCGCGCGCAGCTTCTTGCCGCGGCGCGAGCGCACCAGCGTCTTGAAGCTCTCGTGCACGTCGGCCTGGATCGCCTTCAGGCGCGAGATGTCGTGCGGGTCTTCCGGCAGGAACGGATCGAGCGCGGCCTTGTTCTCGCCGGCCGTGTGCACACGGCGCTCGATGCCGAGCCGCTTGATCGCCTCCGAAAAACCGAACGAGGCGCTGATGACGCCGATCGAGCCCACGATCGAGTTCTCGTCGGCATAAATTTCGTCGCCGGCGCAGGCGAGCCAGTAGCCGCCCGAGGCCGCCACCTCTTCGATGAACACCAGCACCGGCACGTCTTTCTTGCGCGCGAGCTGGCGGATGCGGCGGAAGATCAGCGCCGACTGCACCGGCGAGCCGCCCGGCGAGCTGACGGCGATCGCCACGGCCTTGAGCCGCTTCGGCTTGAACGCGCGATCCAGCTGCCCCGCCACGCCGCGCAGGCTCAGCCCGCGCCGGAACGGCCCCAGCGAGCCGATGATGCCCGAGAGGCGCACGACGGTGACGACGGGGGCGGAGGAGAATAGTGGCATCGCGGGTGTGGAAAATCCTGCCGAAATCTAAGTCCGCCGCAGCTTGGCGCCAAGCGCTGCCGCCACGGTCGCAACCTTGGCACTATACCGATTCGATTAATTAACGCTAAGCGGCGAAGTCGAGCGCAGCCCCATCGCGCAGCACCGCCTCCGCCGACGCCGTGTATTTGCCGTCCTCCGCATGCAGCACAAGCCCCGGCAGCAGCGTGGTGCCCGTGTGGATGCCTTTGCGGGCGCGGAGAATGAAGCGCTTGGCGGGCTTCCCGGCCTTCGGCCAGAGCGGGAGGATAGCGATCTCGCCGGCCTTGCCGTGCAGCAGCGACAGGATTGCGTCGAGTCGGTCGGCGCGGTGGACGATGACGATGCTGCCCTTGGGCTTCACCATCTCGAGCGCCGTGCCGAGCCAGACGCCGAGATCGGCCTCGCCCTCTTCGTTCGCGCGCTGCTTTCGCGCATCGGGCGAAGGCGTGCCGCTCTCTTCCGGGCGAAATGGCGGGTTCAGCATCACGGCGTCGAACCTGCCGGGGCGCAATTCGAACGGTGGTGCTGCCACGTTGCCGGCAAAGAACTCCAGCCATTCGCCGAAACCATTCTCGGCCGCGTTGGTGCGCGCGATCGAGACGAGCGCCGGATCGATCTCGAGCCCGGTCACGCGGCATTCGGGAACGCGGCGCGCGAGGCACAGCGACGCGGCGCCCGCACCCGCGCCGAGCTCGAGCACGTGATCGCCGGCGCGCGCCGGCACCGCGGCGGCGAGCAGCACCGGATCGATCGCCGCGCGATAGCCCTCGGCCGGCTGGTAGAAGATCACCCTGCCGCCAAGCAGGCTGTCGGCCGTGGTGGCGACGTCGTCGACGACGATGCCTTCCACCACCGACTGGTCCGGCCCCGCCTCGATGATCGCTTTGGCGGCCGCGAGTTGCTCTTCGGCGACGAGCACGCGGCGCGGCAGGATGCCGAGGCTGCCCTCGACGATGCTCATGTGCTGATCGAGCAGCAGCGCATGGATGCCGGCGCCGTCGAGCGCGGCCATCAGCCAGGAGATGAAGACCGGGTCGTTGCTGCGAACGAGTTCCTTCATCACCCTGATTTCACTCGCGAATTCGTGCGTTATCGGGAGGCCGGCGCGCGCAATCGCGCCCTTGACCGCCCGCCGCCTGGCAGTATGTGCTAGGCGTTCGGGGATTCACAAGGCGAGGAAGCCGTGGCCGTCATCGTTCCGCTCGAAGGCGAGCGCCGCAGCGTCGCGCGGCCATCGCTCGATGCGATCAACACGCTGGTCGCCGAGGACCTCAAAGAGGTCAACGCGCTCATCATGCGCCGGATGGAAAGCTCGGTGCCGCTGATCCCGCAGATCGCGGGCCACATCGTGGCCGGCGGCGGCAAGCGCATCCGGCCGGTCCTGACGCTCGCCACTGCGCGCCTCTGCGGGTATCAGGGCAAGCGCCAACTGGGCCTCGCCGCCTGCATCGAATTCATTCACACCGCCACGCTGCTGCACGACGACGTCGTGGATCAGAGCCGCCTGCGCCGCGGGCGCGACACGGCCAATTCGCTGTGGGGCAACAAGCCCTCGGTGCTCGTCGGCGATTTCCTGTTCTCGCGCGCGTTTCAGATGATGGTGGAAGACGGCTCGCTGCCGGTGCTCGCCGTGCTCTCGCGCGCCTCGGCCCGCATCGCCGAGGGCGAGGTGCAGCAGCTCATGACCGCGAACGACCTTTCCACGAGCGAGAGCACCTATCTCGAGGTGGTGAAGGGCAAGACGGCCGTTCTGTTCGCCGCCGCCTGCCAGGTGGGCGCCATCGTGGCCGAGCAGCCGCGCGGCGCCGAGGAGGCGATGGATTGCTACGGCCTCAATCTCGGCATCGCGTTCCAGCTCGCCGACGACGCGATCGACTATGCTTCCACCAGCGCCACGATGGGGAAGGCGAAGGGGGACGATTTCCGCGACGGCAAAATCACGTTACCCGTGATCCTCGCCTATCGCCGCGGCAGCGAGATCGAGCGCGAATTCTGGCGCCGCACGCTCGAGAAGCAGGAGCAGAAGGAGGGCGACCTCGACCACGCGATCGCCCTGCTCCAGCGCCACCGCGCGATCGAGGACACGGTGGAGCGTGCGCGCCACTATGGCGCCATCGCCCGCGACGCCCTCGGCCTGTTCCCCGACAACGCCGCCAAGCGGGCGCTGCTGGAGACCATCGATTTCACGATCGAGCGCGCCTATTGAGGGCCAATCCGCCGCTGCCGGCTCGGCTTGCGGAACCCGGCCTCGGCGGCTATATCACCCGCCCCGCCGGAGTGTAGCTCAGCCTGGTAGAGCACTAGCTTCGGGAGCTAGGGGCCGGAGGTTCGAATCCTCTCACTCCGACCAATGCGGCGGAAGCCACCAACGCCCTGATCGAACACGGTTCGATCGGGGCGTTTGATTCAGGGCAATGTGGCCCGCCGGGATTGCGCCAGGATGGCTTCGGCGAACCCTCCGCCGCCCGCGCCGTTTCCCTCCGGAATCCGAAGGGCGGCGGGCAGCGCCGGTAAAGTGTCGATGACCGATCGCAACCGCATGCCCGCACGGCGGGGCGTTCTCGCCGGGATGGCCGGACTGCCGCTCCTGGGCTGGGGAGCGGCGGCGCAGGAGCCCTTGCGCCGCGCAGCCGATCCCCCGCCTTCGCTGCGCTATGGGCCGGCCCTGCCATTCCGGCACGAAAGCCTCGTGGAGCAGGCGCAGGCCCTTGCTCGCGAGCCCTATCGCCCGCCGGTGATCCGACATCCCGATCAGCTCGCGCGCATCGGCTACGACGAGCATCGGCAAATCGCGATGCGCCGCAGCTTGGCGCCGCGCGCGGCGCGCAGCCCGGTCGCGGTCGATCTCTTCCACCTCGCCAACTTCTTCCGCGAGCCCGTTTCCGTCCACCTCGTCGAGAGCGGCACGGCGCGCGAGATCCTTTACGCCTCGAATGTTTTCGAGTTCGGGCCGGCGTCGCGGTTCGCCGCGGCGCTGCCCGACGATCTCGGCTTCGCCGGCTTCCGCCTGCGCAATGCGGTGACGTGGAAGGAATGGCTTTCGTTCCTCGGCGCCTCGTATTTCCGCTCGCCCGGTGAGGAAGGCGAGTTCGGCCTTTCGGCGCGCGGTCTTGCCGTCGACACGGCAATGCCGGGCGGCGAGGAATTTCCGCGCTTTTCCGCGTTCTGGCTCGAGCCGCTGCCAGGCCGCGACGACAGGCTGCTGATCCACGCGCTGCTCGAGGGGCCGCGCGTCGTGGGCGCCTATCGCATCGCGGCTCGCCACGGCCGCGGCACGATCATGGACGTGGAAGCGACGCTGTTCCTGCGCGGCGATGTGGGCCGCCTCGGCATCGCGCCGCTCACCTCGATGTACTGGTACGGCAAGCATGATCGCAGCGCGGGCCGCGACTGGCGCCCCGAAGTCCACGACAGCGACGGCCTCGCGATCTGGACCGCCGACGGCGAGCGCATCTGGCGGCCGCTTCTCAATCCGCCGCGTATGCAGGTGAGCCTGTTCGGCGACCGGGCGCCCAGAGGCTTCGGCCTGCTTCAGCGCGAGCGGCGCTTTTCGCAGTATGAAGATCCGCTGACGCACTACGAAAAGCGCCCGGGCCTCTGGGTGGAGCCGCTCGGCGATTGGGGCGCGGGCGCCGTTCATCTCGTCGAGCTGTCCGCAATCAGCGAGTTCAACGACAACATCGTGGCGTTCTGGGTTTCGGATCGGCCGGCGGCCGCCGGCTCGTCGCATCGCCTCGCCTACCGCCTGCACTGGCTCTCGGACGAGCCCTACCCCTCCGGCCTCGCACGCGTCACCGCCACGCGCACCGGCACGTTCGGCGTGCACGATCGCCGCAGCACGAAGTTCGCCGTCGATTTCGAGGGCGCCGGTCTTGCGCGCGCGGGCGGCTCGCCTGAGTTCGCGGTATCGGCGCCGCGCGGCAGGATCGAGCGCGGCCATGGCATGCGCATCGACAACGCGCGGCGATGGCGCGCGATCTTCGAATATACTCCGGCCGACGGCGAGCCCGCCGATCTTGGGGGCGTGCTGCGCGGCGCGGGCGGTGCGGCGCTCAGCGAAACCTGGCGGTTCCGTTTCGTCCCGCGGAGCTGACGCCGCCGATCGGGCGACTCGCCGTCTTCGGATGTCCGTGTTAGTCCGTGCCCGTCAGAGTTGGTCCCCGCAGGCGCCGCCGATGAAACTCTCCGCCAACATTTCCACAATGTTCAAGGAGCGCCCGCTGCTCGAGCGCTTCGCCGCCGCGCGCGCGGCCGGCT
>CAYZSG010000223.1:0-8630 GCA_964481045.1 uncultured Candidatus Odyssella sp.
GCGCGCGGCGAGGAGGGCGTCCATATCGCCGAAGCGGCCTGCGATGAGATCGAGGCGGCCGTCGTACTTGCGCGCCAACGCGGCACCACCGGTGATCGCATCGGGATCGCGGTCGATGCCGAACACCTTGCACGGCGCCGCGTCGAGCAACGCCGCCGAATAGCCGCCGGCGCCGAACGTGCCGTCGACATAGATGCCGCCGGCGCGCGGCGCGAGCGCCGCCACCACTTCGTTCAAAAGGACGGGGATGTGGGGCGCGCTCATTTGCCCTTCCCCAGGAAGAAAAGGCGCGTGAGCGAAAGCTCGCCGCCGAGCTGCGATTTCAGCTCCGTGCGCGCGGCTTCGTGCTTCACCGGATGCCAGATCTGGAACGTGCGGCCGCGGCCGACGAACACGGCGGCGTCCGTGACGCCGCAACGGTCGCGGAGCGCTTGCGGGAAAACGAAGCGGCCCTCGGGATCGAACGTCAGCGTCACCAATTCGCCGAGCATGCCGAGCATCTGCTGACGCACGGGTTCGTCCAGCTTCTCGTCGTCATAGGCGCGGTCGACGAGCGCCTCGACATAGGCGCGGTCGCAGCCTTCGATGACGGGCGCGCCTTCGGTCGGCATCAGCACCGCGTCGGGGCTGCCGGCCTTCTGCAAAGCATCGCGGAACGGCGCGGGCATCGAAACCCGGCCTTTGCCGTCGATCTTCATCGTATGGGTGCCGAAAAAAACGGCCATCCGCCCGGTCTTCCCCAGGCGGCGCACTCGGGTTCAGGCGCAGTCTGCGCGTTGCGGCCTCAAAACCCCCAGTACGCCGCAGTCCCCACCAGGGCTTGCGGCGGCTGTCGTTGCGCAGGCTCAGCCGCCACCCTGATCATGGGTGCCGGGATATCATGGGAATTCATGGGCGTCAATGGAATCTCAGTAAAAAGCCTCGGATTATCTTGGACTTGGTAAGGTTGTCTTCATCTCTTCTAGCCTTCGATAGGGTCTTATTTCGTTCTCACAAAGAATAGCGGGAGAACTATTGGAGAACATCGGCGCGAATTATGATGTTCTATTTTCGTACTCGCGATTGCAGCAGTGTAACACGAATCGCGCCGCGATTGCAGTGCGACGGCGGCCGACCGCGCGAAGGAAGATGCCAGACGGTCTGTAAGCCGGGTTCTGTACCGCGGTTGCCCGCGGCGATGGCCATTCCTCTAGGGCGCACCTTGCGGGGCGCCTCGAGCAACCAACCCGGACGGCAGCGCGGAAAGCGCCTTCGCTGCCGTGAGGCAGCGACGCCGTCCCTATTCGGTCTTGCTCCCGGTGAGGTTTGCCGTGCCGGTCCCATTGCTGGGCCCGCGGTGCGCTCTTACCGCACCTTTTCACCCTTGCCGGCAGGCCGAAGCCGGCCGGCGGTCTACTTCTCTGTGGCACTGTCTCGGGGGTCGCCCCCGCCGGGCGTTACCCGGCACCGTTTTTCCGTGGAGCCCGGACTTTCCTCGCCCAACGCCGCAAAGCGTTGGCCGCGGCCATCCGACCGTCTGGCATCGATCGCATGTAGCGATGGTGACCCATGGAATTCAAGCGGTTGTCGGCGAGGCGCGCCTCAGCGCAGCTTCCACGGTTGATCTAGACTGATCCGTCTGTTCAATATACCCAATCGTCATTCTGACCGCTTCGCCTCTCTGTTTGGCGAAGATGCCCCAGTTCAGGCGCTGCATGATGCCCAGCTTCGGGGCCGTGCCGCGATATTCGACGATGATCTTCCGGCCATTCAACCAAGGGCTGCCGCCGAGTTGAGCCGAGTGGATACGGTCCCAGCCGATGGTGCCAATGCCGAGAACGTCGATGGTGATGCCGCGATCGTCGATGACGATAACCGGTTCGCGCCTGGAGCTACGCTTGATGGCGCCGGGCAGCAGCATGACGGTGAGCGCCGTCAGCGCGCCAATGCCGCCGGGAAGCAGGCCGCCGCGGCGATCGATGACATTGAGGACGATCACGATCGCCACTCCCAATGCGACCAGGGCGGCATAGGTCAGCCAGATTCTACCAGGGACATAGCGGATGCTGGTCATGCGCTGCTCCTTCGGACTGAGGCTGCCGGTGATACTGGGTCGCGCACCATAGCCAGAGCCGGGTTACCGCGCTGTGAGATCAATCACGCGCGCGCAGCAGCAGCGCGGCCAGCGCCAGCGTCTCGCCGTCGGGAATGCCGGTCACATGCGCGGGCCGGAAGTGGCGCTGAAAGGCCGCAACGGCGAAGCGCGTGTCCTCGTCGAGAACGCCGGTGGCCGGGCATTCGTAGCCGATCGCGGCAAGGTCGCGCTGAACTTCCGGCACCTGCACCGCGCGGCTGATGTCGAGGCGCGGGTGCTTCGGCCACACGCCAACGCCAGCTTCGGCGAGGCGCGCCCACGGAAACCGCTCGCCGGGATCGATCTTGCGCCGGGGCGCCACGTCGGAATGGCCGAGCACGCGCTGCGGCGGAATCGGATGCCGCTGCAGGATGCCCTGTGCGAGCGCGATCAGCGCCGCGATCTGCGCCTCGGGGAAATCGCGATAGCCGAACTCGTGGCCGGGATTGACCAGCTCGATGCCGATCGAACGCGCGTTGATGTCGCGCTCGCCGGCCCAATAAGAGACGCCGGCATGCCACGCCCGCATCTCCTCAGCCACATGCCGATAGACGGCGCCGTCCTCGTCGATCGTGTAATGCGCGCTGACCTTCGCCTCGGGGTCGCAGAGGCGCTTCAGCGCGCCCTCGGCCGTCGGCATGCCGGTGTAGTGCAGCAGGAGAATGTCGACCGGCGCGCCCGCGCGCCGTTCGTTGAAATTCGGCGAGGGGCGGTCGACGATCGCGGGCATGGTCACCGTTCCGCGTTTACCGCTCGGGCGGGGGCATGGCCTGGGCCGGCCGGCGGATCGTGATGATGGCGACGCCGGCGAGCGTGATCAAGCTGCCGGCGAGCATCCACCAGGTGAACTCCTCGCCCAGGATCAGCACGCCGAAGACCACGCCGAACACCGGCGTGAGCAGCGCGAACGGCGCCGTCACGTTGATCGGATGGCGCTGGACCAGCATGTACCAGAGGCTGTGCGAGATGATGCTGACGAAAACGGCCATATAGAGGATCGGCCCCCAGCCGGCCCAGCCGGCCGCGAGCGCACGCGTGACCGGCTGCTCTTCGAGTAGAAGCGAGAGGCCGACGAGCTGCGGCACCGCCATCAAGGTCATCCACGCGACGAGCGAGAGCGGATGAACCTCTTTCAGGAACTTCGTCTGGATCAGCGAGATCGCCCAAGCGAGCGAGGCGGCCATCATCAGGAACGCGCCGAAGAGATCGGTCGGGCGCTTCGGCTCGCCCACCAGCACCGCCACCCCGGCGAAGGCGAGCCCCATGCCGAGCGCGCGCCGCCAGCCGATGCGGTCCTTGAAGAAGATCGCGGCGAGGATCGACGAAAACGGTACGCTCAGCTGGTTGAGGATCGCGCCGACGCCCGAATCGACGTATTTCAGGCCGGTGAAGTTCGGCGCGAAGTGGCCGGCGCCGATCATGATCGAGAGATAGAAAATGCGCCGCATGTGGCCCCACGGCGCCGGGACGAACGGCAGCAGCAGCAGGGCCACGACCGCGAAGCGGATCGCGATCATCATCATCGGCGTCACCTCGCCGACGCCGATCTTCCCGACCGGATAGTTGAGGCCCCAGATCACCATGATCAGGAGAATGAGGCCGAGATCGCGGAGCCTCATGGCGCCGCGCGCTTCTGCGACTCGGCTTCGAGCGCCGCGCGCTGCTCCTCGAGCGCCAGCCAGCGATCCTCGGCGGCGGCGAGTTCGGCCTTGGCCTCGGCATGGCGCCGCATCGTGCGCTCGGCCAAGGCCGCGTCGCGCGCGTAGAGGCCGGCATCGGCGAGCGTGGCCTCCAGCGCCGCGACCTCGTCTTCGAGCGCCGCGATGCGCTCGGGCAGGAGATCGAGCTCGCGCTGATCCTTGTAGCTCAAGCGCACCGGCGCGCGCGGCGCCCGCGCGTCCTCGGCCGACGCAGCCGCGCGCGGCGCGCCGGGCTTGGCCTTGGGCTTGGCGGCGGCGCTCTTCCGCTGCGCCATGGCGTCCGTGAAGCCGCCGGCATATTCGGTCACGGTGCCGTCGCCGGGCATGAAAATGACGCTGCTCACGGTCTTGTCGAGGAAGTCGCGGTCGTGGCTGACGACGAGCAGGGTGCCCGCGAAATCGCCGAGCAGCTCTTCCAGGAGATCCAGCGTGTCGGTGTCGAGATCGTTCGTGGGTTCGTCGAGCACCAGCATGTCCGCCGGCGTCGCCAGGATCTTCGCGAGCAGCAGGCGGTTGCGCTCGCCGCCCGAAAGTGTCCCGGTCGGGCTGTCGGCCTGGCGCGGATCGAACAGGAAGTCCTTCAAATACGCGCGCACGTGGCGCAGGCGGCCCTGCACGAACACGCTGTCGCCGCCCTGCGGCACGAGCACGTCGCGCAGGGTCTTCGTCGGGTCGAGCTGCTGGCGGCGCTGATCGAAATAGGCGAGCTGCAGGTTCTTCGCCACCTGGATGCGGCCCGCATCCGGCGCTGTTTCGCCGATCAGCATGCGGATCAGCGTGCTCTTGCCGGCGCCGTTCGGGCCGACGATGCCGACGCGGTCGCCGCGCAGGATCAAGGTCGAGAAATCCTTGAGCAGCGTCCGTTCGCCGCCCTCGGGCAGCGGCACGCTCTTGGCGATGCCGGTGGCGTCGATGACCATGCGGCTCTTGGACTGGCCTTCCTTGGCCTCGAGCTTCAGCTTGCCGCGGCCGCCGATCATCGTGGCCCGCGCAGCGCGCATCTGCAGGAGGCGCTCCATGCGGCCCTGGTTGCGCTTCCGCCGCGCGGTCACGCCGTAGATCAGCCAATGCGCCTCGGCGGCGAGATGGGTATCGAGCTTTTCGAGCGCCTTCGCCTCCAGGTGAAGCACTTCCTCGCGCCATTCCTCGAAATGCGCGAAGCCGCGCTCGGATTTCCGCAGCTTGCCGCGGTCCATCCAGAACACGCGGTTCGTGACGTTGGCGAGGAACGTGCGGTCGTGGCTGATCACGACGAGCGCGCCCCTGAACGCGAGCAGGCGCTCTTCCAGCCACTCGATCATCGTCAGGTCGAGGTGGTTCGTCGGCTCGTCGAGCAGCAGCAGATCCGGTGGCGCGGCGAATACGCGCGCGAGCCCCGCGCGCCGGCCTTCGCCGCCCGAGAGCGTCGTGAGCTCGCGGCCGGCATCGAGGCCCACCTCGGCGAGGATCGCGTCGGCGGCGTGCTGCGCGCCGGCGCCCGCGACGACGTATTCGCCGACCGTCATGCCCGGCGCGAAGCGCGGCTCCTGCTCGAGCCACGCGATGCGGATGCCGGGCTCGGCGTAGATCTCGCCGCCGTCGGCGTCGATCGCGCCGGTGACCGTCTTCATCAGCGTGGACTTGCCCGAGCCGTTGCGGCCCACGAGCGCCGCCCGCTCGCCGCGCGCCACGTGCATCTCGATGTCCGAGAACAGCGGCGCGCCGCCGAAGCCGACCGTGACGCCGCGCAGCGATAGGAGAGGCGGCTCGCTCATGGCGCCGCGTCAGCCATCGGCGGCCGGTGCCCAATCCATGGCCCGTCCGTGATCGGGAAAAGTGCAATTTTCCTTGTCATAACATTGTCTTAAATCATGTTCCGGCTTGACTATGCTGCATTGCAGCATATATCCCGTGGCAACGGCAGCGCGGCCGGGAAGGCGGAGATACAGGCCGCCCCGGCGCGAAACAAGAAGACGAGCCGCACCGCAGGGGTGGGAAACGTCCGCTGCATCCGCTCCCACCTTGCGCGAGGACATGCATGGCCCAGACCCGAAAGCTCCTGCCCACCGAGGGGCCGCTGCTCGCCGATCATCTCGTCCGCCTCAGCCCAGAAGATCGCCGCCTCCGCTTCGGCGGCATGTTTCTGCGCGACGACGCGGTGCGCCGCTACGTCGAATCGATCGACTGGACGCATTCCTGGCATGTCGGCCGGATCGAAGACGGCGCGCTGCGCGCTGTCGTCCAGTTTTCCGTGCCGCGCGAGACCGGCCTCCTGGGCGCGCCGTGGCTGCGCCCCGGCGCCGCGGAATTCGCGGTCTCGGTCGAGAAGAAGTGGCAGCGCCGCGGCCTCGCCACGCATCTGCTCGGCCAGGCCGTCGTCGTCGCGCGCAATCGCCATGTGCGCGATCTCTACATGCTGTGCCTGCCCGAGAACGAGCCGATGCGCCGCCTCGCGCGCAAGGTTGGCATCCGCCTCGTGTTCCAGGACGGCGAGATCACCGGCCACGTCGATCTGCCGGCGCCCGATCAGCTCACCGTGATGGCGGAATTCTGGTGCGAAACGACCGCCGCGATCGACCGCTGGACAGACCTGATGGCGCCGCAGCCGGCGCAGTGACGGCGCCAGCGCAAATGCCTTCCCCCGCGCTTCGCGGGGGAAGGAGTAGGCGCGCTACGGCTTCACCTCGGTCATGAGCTGGTGCTTGGCGACGCCGAGCAGCTCGTCCATCTTGCGGCGAACCTGGTGCTCGCTCTGCGTAACGCCCTTGGCCTTGAAGTCCGCCATGATCTTGTCGAACACGTCTTCTTCGCCGGGCTTCTCGAAATCCGCCCTGACCACCTCTTTCGCGTAGGCGTCGGCGGCCTCGCCCTTCATGCCCATCAGTTCCGCCGCCCATTGCCCGAGCAGGCGGTTGCGCCGGGCCTGCGCCTTGAACTGAAGCTCCTGATCCTTCTCGAATTTCTTCTCGAAGCCCTTTTCGCGTTCGTTGAAGGTCGCCATCAAGTACTCCCAAGCCGGTCTTGCCGGCACCATGCCGGCTCTGCCGGCGCCTCGTTAGCCGCCTATATAGTCGGTACGGTTTTCCAGTGCTATGCGTCGCGCATGTGCAGCGTCATTTTCCTCCGCCGCCCCGACCACGCCTGGCCGCTGATCCTGGCGGCCAATCGCGACGAAATGTTGTCGCGCCCGTGGAAGCCGCCGGCGCGCCACTGGCCCGACCGGCCCGAGGTGGTGGCGGGGCTCGACGAACTGGCGGGCGGAAGCTGGCTCGGCATGAACGACCACGGCGTCGCCGCCGGCGCGCTCAACCGGCCCGGCAGCCTCGGCCCCGCACCGGGCCTGCGCTCGCGCGGCGAGCTCGTGCTGGAGGCGCTCGATCACGCCGACGCGGCCGACGCGGCGTCGGCGCTCGCCGATCTCGACGGCCGCGCCTATCGCCCGTTCAACCTGTTCGTGGCCGACAATCGCGACGCGTTCTGGCTGCGCAACGAGGGGACGGGCCGCCGCGTTCAGGCGTTTCCGGTGCCCGAAGGCGTCTCGATGCTGACCGCGCGCGATCTTTCGGACAAGGCCAGCCCGCGCGTACGCCTCTATCTGCCGCGTTTCGAGGCGGCGCCGCCGCCCGAACCCGATCGCGGCGACTGGGCGAGCTGGGAGCACATTCTGTCGATGCGCGAGGAAGTTCCGGGCGCGGGCCACGATTCGGCGCTCGCGATCGTCACCGATGTTGGCTTCGGCACTTCGTCGAGCGCGCTCATCGCGCTGCCCGCGATCGAGAGCACCGAGACGGCGCCCGTCTGGCTGTTCGCGTCCGGCCTGCCCAAGCCGGGGGCCTGGAAGCCTGTGGATGCCGCGTGGCCGCGACAAGGCGCTCAGATTGTTTCCCCGCGGGGCGCCTGATATAGACTTGCCCCCTGTCGAGCGGCCCAGCGCCGCCCGCCGCGGCCTTCCGCGGCGCACGGTTTCCCCTTGGCGTCGGCAGCGCACGAATTTCCGATGAGCGCGATATGAGCAGACGCAGGCGTATTTACGAAGGCAAAGCGAAAATCCTGTTCGAGGGGCCGGAGCCGGGCACCATCGTGCAGTATTTCAAGGACGACGCGACCGCCTTCAACAACCAGAAGCGCGGCACGATCACCGGCAAGGGGGTGCTCAACAACCGCATCTCCGAATACATCATGACCAAGCTCGGCGAGATCGGCGTGCCGACCCATTTCGTGCGCCGGCTCAACATGCGCGAGCAGCTGATCAAGCAAGTGGAAATCATCCCGCTCGAGGTCGTTGTCCGCAACGTGGTCGCGGGCTCGCTCGCGCAGCGACTCGGCCTCGAGGAGGGCACTGCGCTGCCGCGCTCGATCATCGAGTTCTATTACAAGAACGACAAGCTCGGCGATCCGCTGGTGTCGGAAGAGCACATCACCGCGTTCGGCTGGGCCGCCACGCAGGATCTCGACGACATCATGGCGCTGGCGCTGCGCATCAACGACTTCATGGTCGGGCTGTTCCTCGGCGTCGGCATCCGCCTCATCGACTTCAAGATCGAGTTCGGCCGCCTCTATGACGATCAGGACATGATGCGCATCGTGCTGGCCGACGAGATCTCGCCGGATTCGTGCCGGCTCTGGGATCTCAAAACGAACGAGAAGATGGACAAGGACCGCTTCCGCCGCGATCTCGGCGGCGTCGAAGAAGCCTACCAGGAAGTGGCGCGCCGCCTCGGCATCTTGCCCGAAGCGAACGTGCAGGACATCAAGGGCGGCACGAGCATGCATTGAGGCGTCCGCTGGCCCGACGCGTCATCCCGACCGAAGCGATCGCGTTGTTCACGCGATCGCGA
>CAYZSG010000224.1:0-8619 GCA_964481045.1 uncultured Candidatus Odyssella sp.
TTCCGGTCGGTGTGCTGTCGGGAATGAGGGCCGCGTTCTAGCGCGGCGGGCCGCGCGGCGCAACGCGGCGCTCGCATTTTTGTACCTGTGCGGCCCGGCACATGCGCCGAGGCCCGCCCCCATTAGATTGTCTCGCATGCCGGGCCGTGTGTCCGCAACGCCAACCTCGGGAACCGCCGCCATGCCGATCCGCCACGACCAATTCCTCTCGACCGGCCAGGTGCTCGTCGATCCCTACACGCTCTCGCAGACGCTGGAGGGCACGAACGGCGACGACACGATCGACGGCAGCGTCGGGCATGACACGATCTTCGGCGGCGGCGGCAAGGACACCCTGATCGGCCGCGACGGCAACGACCGGCTCGAGGGCGAGGGCGGCGACGACCTCCTCTATGGCGGCAACGGCCACGACTGGGTCAGCGGCGGCGAAAACAACGACGAGCTGCATGGCGGCTTCGGCGACGACATCATCCTCGGCGGCGCCGGCGACGACCGCATGTACGGCGATGCCGGCAACGACGCGATCAACGGCGGTGACGGCATCGACATGGCCTGGGGCCACGGCGGCGACGACCGCATCTCGGGCGGCGATCAGGGCGACTACCTGTTCGGCGGCGCCGGCACGGATAGCCTTTATGGCGACTCCGGTGACGACCGCCTCTATGGCGAGATTGGCGACGACTTCCTCGACGGCTCGCTGGGCTCGGACATTCTCGACGGTGGCGAAGGCAAGGACACGCTTCGCGGCGGCGACGGGCGCGACACCCTCTGGGGCGGCGAGGACGAAGACCGCCTCTCCGGCGGCGACGGCGACGACCAGATCGACGGCGGCGAGGACCAGGACGAGCTCACCGGCGGCGCCGGCCGCGACACGTTCCTCATTCGGGATGTCTCGTCGGGCCCGGACACGATCATGGATTTCGAATCTCACGGCCCCGCCGGCAACGACTTCCAGGGCGACGTGGTCGATCTGAGCGCCGCGTTCGACGCTTGGACCGACTTCACCGGCACGAACGCGAACGAGGCTTGGGCACAGGGCTATCTCTACTTCACAACCTATGGCGACAAATCGACGTACGATTGGGGCGTGTCCGTCTACATAGACTTCAACGGCGACGCGCCCAACGGGGGCTTCGGCAATATCGAGGCGGTTCGCCTGAGTCACGTCGCGCTCGACGAAGTCGGCTCGATCGGCCAGAGCTTCTACGGCTTCCACTACAACTTCGTCGTCTGAGGCCGCCGCAAAGGGCGTCAGCGAGCCACGATCTCGATCGAAAGCAGCTCGAGGCCCAGGCTGCGCCCGTCGGCGAGAAAAACGTGCTGGAGCGCGGCACGGTCGAGCTCCAGCGCGACGACGACGTTGCCGCGCGGCGGTGCGCCGGCGCAGCGCAGCGGGAGGCGGAATGCGTGCGGTCCCGGCTTCGGGATCTCCGCCACCATCGCCTCGCAGCCCTCGAGGCGGAGTGTCAGGCGCGGCGGGCCGCTGCGCGGCGCCGCGCGCGCGAGATTGACGAGTCCGAACAGGCTTTCGGGCGCGCGCAGCGCGATCCGCAGCTCCACCACCTCGCCGGCGCCGAGCGCGATGCGCGCCTGCGGCCGCATCCAGATGCGGCCGCCCGGAAGCTCGTAGAGGCCGGCGGCGACGGTTGCGCGCTCGCTGCGGAAATCGACTCGTGACGGCAGCGGCTTTGCCGCCACCGGTGGATCCATCGGCGCGACGCCCGTGAGGCGATAGACGGTGATGTCCTTGTCTTCGTACACACGCTCGGCGCGATACCAGCGCGCAAGCTCGGCATGAATGCCGAACCAGCCTTCGTGGACCCATTGATCGACGACGAGATAGGCCCCGCGCGCGAACGGAATCTCGCCCGGCGCGCGGTTGTTGATGTCCTCGAACCCGCGCCGGACGAGCAGATCGATCATCGGCGACTGGCCCCAGCCCCAGCCGAAGATCGTGGCCTCGCGCGGCAGCGCGGCGACGAAGCGGGCCGCCGCCTGCTCGCGCTTCGTGACCGGATGGACCGCGAATTTCGGCAGATTGGCGCCGTGCGGTGCCGCGACCCAGGCGATCAGCAGTGCCATCGTCGCGGCCGCGCCGCGCCGGACTGCAAGCAACCCGCCGCCCGCCACGTCGCGGCGCCACAGCAGATGCGCGACGAGCACCGCCAGCACGACCTGGAGCACGAGCCCGTTGAGGATGCGCCGGAGCCACATGTGTTCCGTTGGGCTGAAGCCCAGGAACCAGACGAAGTATGCCATGCTCGTGATGAGCAGGAATGCGAGGACGAGGCGCGCTTCGAGCGGCAGCGTTCGCCGCCGGCGCCAGAGCGCCAGCGCGCCCGCGAGCCACGGCACGATCAGGAACGGCACGACCACCGCCACGGGCTGCGCGACGTGAAGCGCGAGCACTTCCATGTGCCGCGATACGGTCGGCCCGATCCGCCAGAGCCGCGCGAGCGAATCCTCGGCGCCGCTGATCTGCCAGATCATCGCGGACTGGATGCGCCACCAGGCGAGATAGTTGCTCCAATCGCCGAGCGCGGCGAATTTCCAGGCCTCGACCGCCAGGGGCGGCAGCGCCGCGCCGGCGAGCAGCGGCAGCGCGCGGCGGAACGAGCCGTCGCGCGCGCGCAGCGCCGCCAGCGCGAGCAGAACGAGCGGGCCGCACCACATGAGCGCGATCGTCTTCGTGGCGAAGGACGCGCCGGCCGCGAGCCCGGCCAGCAGCGCGAACGGCGCGCCTGCCCGGCGCAGGGCCGCGAGAATCAGGAGCAGCGCGAGCAATCCGAAGAACAGCGCGGGCAACTCACCGTAGCCCCCGAGCGCGTTGGCGTAGCGGTTGTCGAAGCCGAGCGAGGGAACGAGGCGCGCCGCGCTCGGCGCCTCGGGAAACGGCGTGAGGCCCGGCGCCGCGAAGAACAGCGCCACCGCCACCGCGGCGACGGCCCGACCGCCGATGCCGCGGATCAGCGCGAACACCACCGCAGCCGTGCCGGCAAGAGACAGGAGATTGGCCAGATTCTGCGCGAACGGGCTTTTCCCGAGCAGATGCACGAAGAAGCCCGCCGGGATCTGGACGGGCAGGCCGGTCTGTATCTCGGGCGGAAAGAATCGGAATCCGTCGTAGTAGCTGCCATAGCGGCCGGAGCGGAACAGCTCTTCGGCGGCGCGCAGGTTCATCGCGCCGTCGAACGTCAGCGCCTGCGTGGCCGCGATCGACACCAGCACCGCGAATTGATACGCGGCCAATGCGAGCGCCGCTGCCGTGACGGCGGCGTTCACGGACACGCGGCGCGCTTCCGGCATTTGCTCAGGCCCCGGGCCGCACTCGCACGCCGTCCGATGTCCGGTCGGTCGGGGCGTTTGCCTCGCCGGCACGAAGCGGCGAAGGCTGCGCGAGATAGGCCAGCCGCTTCGCCTCCTTCCGTCCGCGCGCCACGCTGTCGAGGATCAGGCCGGTGAAGACGCAGAGGAAGGCAAGCAGCATCATGCCCGTCACGAGCACGCCGGTCGGCAGCCGCGGCACGAAGCCGGTTTCGAAATATGTGACGAACAGCGGAACGGCGAGGCCGATCGCCACGGCGGCCGTCAGCGCCCCGATCGCGCCGAAGAACGCGAACGGCCGCGTGTCCTTGAACAGCGCCGCGATCTTGAGCGCGACGCGGAGCCCGTCCCTGATGCTCGAGAGCTTGCTCGCCGATCCGGGCGGGCGGGCGCGATAGGTGCCGTCCATCGCGCCGATCGGCAGGCGCAGCTCGAGCGCGTGCACCACGAGCTCGATTTCGATCTCGAAGCGCGGCGAGACGGCCGGAAACGATTTGACGAAGCGCCGCGAGAGGACGCGCAGCCCGGTGAGCACGTCGCGCACCGGCCGCCCGAACAGGAACGACACCGCGGCCGAGAACAGCCAATTGCCGAAGCGGTGGCCGGGCCGGTAGGCCTCCTTCGGCCCCACCCGATTGCCGTTGACGAGGTCGAGCGACCGCTCCCACAGCATCGCCACCATGGCGGGCACCGCCGACGCATCGTAGGTGCCGTCGCCGTCGACGAGGACGTAAACGTCCGCCTCCACGTCGGCGAACATGCGGCGCATGACGCTGCCCTTGCCCGGATAGTGCTCGTGGCGGACGATCGCGCCCGCCGCCGCCGCGCGCAACCCTGTGTCGTCGCTCGAATCGTTGTCGTAGACGTAGATCGTGGCCTGCGGCAGCGCCGCGCGGAACTCACCTACCACGCCCGCGATCGCCGTCGCCTCGTTGCGGCACGGGATCAAAACAGCGATGCGCGGCGCGACAGGGATACCGTCACCGCCGGCGGCGGCGTTGTTCGCATCCATGTTCTCTCCCGCGAGCGCGCGACGTTGCGGGCTGCACGGTATCGGGTTGCATATCCGGCGGCAATGCGGCGCGGCGTGCCGCGCCGGTTCCGGCCTCACGCCGCGCGCGCGGCAGCCGCGGCGCCGATGCGCGCGGAGAGCAGCGCCGCGGCGCCGAGCGCGGCGCCGATGGCGGCGCCGGCGCCGGGCCAGCCGAGCATCGCGTAGGCGAGGCCGCACAGGAACGCGCCGGCAAGGCCGCCCAGGAAGTAGCTGGCGAGATAGAGCCCGCTGGCCGAGGCGCGATCGATGGTGGCGGCGCGGCTCACGAAGCCGGTCGCGGTCGCCTGCGCGAGAAACGTGCCCACGCCCATCAGAACGAGCCCGATCATCATCGCCGCGATGTCGCCGAGCAGCATCAATGGCAACGCGGCGACGGCAATCGCGAGGCCCGCCCAGAGCGTCGGCCGCGCGCCGAATCGCGCCACCGCGCGCCCGGCCAGAGGCGTCGTCACGATCGAGGGCAGGAAGACGAAATAGACGAAGCCGATGCTCTGCATGCCGAGCGCATAGGGCGGCTTCACGAGCACGAAGTTGACGTAGGTGTAGGTGCCGATGAACGCGAACAGGATGCAGAAGCCGATCGCGAAGCCGGCCACGAGCGCGGGATTGCGGAAATGCTCGGCCCAGATCGACAGCGGCGAGCGGGCCGCCATGGCGACCGGCATCGGCGCGCAGTCCATCTTCCGCGTACCCTTGAGCGTGAAGAAGACGAGGACAGCACCGGCGAGATTGAGCAGCGCGAAGACGTAGAAGTTCGGCGCGAGGCCGAGGTGATCGGCGACCGAGGCCGAAATCAGCCGGCCGAACAGATTGCTCGCCACGTTGCCGGTGATGTAGGCCGCGAAGGCGCCGGCCGCGTCGCGCGCGCTGTAGTTCTCGCCGAGATAGGCGAGCGTCAGCGTGAACGCTGCCGACATGCAAAGGCCCTGCACGACGCGCAGCACCGTGAAGACGGTGAGATCGGGCGCGCCGGCCAGGAGCGCGGTGGGAATCGAGAGTATGGCGAGGCTCACGAGCACGCCCCAGCGCCGGTCGATGCGCCGGCTCAGCAGCGCCACCGCAAGGCCGCCCACGGCCATGCCGAAGGTGCTGGCGTTGACGGCGGTGCCCATCGCCGCCGGGGTCACGCCATAAGCCGCAGTGAGCGCCGGCAGGATCGCCTGCACGGCGAACAGATCGACCGTCGTCAGCAGCGCGGTGAGCACGATGACGACGAAGCGCAGCGCGGCGCCTGATGCACGCGTAGGCGCGGCGGGAGCAGCAAGTGCGGCATCGGCAACATTCGACATGGCGTCCGCTCCGACACGTTCGCGGGGGTGGGTCGGAGACCCGCCCCTGCGATGGCAATGCAATAGGCGGGCCGGAGCGCGCCGCCCGGCGGGGGCGATGCGGGTTGCGCGCTCCGGCGCCGTCACGCGAGGCCAGCCTGCGCGTGAGGGAAACGCAGGCAGGCCGCGCGGTTCACATGTTCTTGTCGCTGGGGTCGTGCATGATGTCGAACGAGAGCAGCACGACCGGGACCTTGCCGAGGTTCCGCCACCAATGCGACGTGGCGTGCGTCTCGCGCGCGACCTCGCCGGCCTTGTGAATGATCGGCACCGCGCAGTTGCTGGAGAATTCGCGGATCTCGCCCGAGACGATGTAGATCAGCGCCGGGCGGGCGGCGTGGCTGTGCCAGGGCACGATGCCGCCGGGCTGGATCACGAGCTTCCGCACCCGCATGTTGTGGCCCTTCAGCGCCACCTTCTCGGCGCCGAGATCGATCTGCGACAGCACCTGGTCGGTCACGCCTTTGGGCCCATGGCCCGGATCGCCGAACACGGCGCTGCGCTTGCCGGTCGGGCATTCGCCGGCGAGGGCGGTTCCGGCGAGCGCGAAACTGCCGGCCAGGGCGGCGACGGCGGCGAAGCCGCGCCAGGCGCGGCCGATCTTGATTTGCATGGTGGTTCTCCTCGTCTCTCAATCGGCTGCCGCCGGAATTGGCCGCAGCGCCGAGCCGCACCATCGGAGAACCGGGTGCCGTTTAGAAATGCCGTCTGGCTTTGGATACGATAGGCCGGGGTTATCGGGATCGCGGCGCGCGGCGCTTCAGCCATGCTTCGCTCGCCACGCCTTCCAGTCGGCCAGCACCTGCTTCACCATCCGGCGCGCCGCCGCCTCGAGCCATCCGCGCCCGCGCTCGTCGAGGTCGCGACGGATCGCCTCGGCGTCCGCGCTGGCCAGGTGAATGTTGGCGGCCTCCATGCCCATCCGCGAGAGGAGCAGGAGTGGATTCGCATTGGCCGGAAGCGCGCCGATCTCGATCTTCGACGAGCGCGGCGCGAGCCGCCGCAGCACCCATCCGCGGCGTATCTCGAGGAACGGATCGGGGCAGCGCCCCGATCGCGAAACGGCGCGGAGCAGCTTCTTCGCCCGCGAGCGCGGAGATTTCGCGCCGGCGGCCCAAGCGGCCGCCGAGGGCACGAGCGCTTTCGCCTCGTGCGCGACCCAGCCGCCGCGCCATTGCGCGCGGGCGAGATACCGCGGACGGCCGAGGCTGCCGAGCCCGGCGCCGTCGCGATGCAGAAACGCGATCTCGAGTCCGCGCTCCGGCATCGCGCGGCGCAAGAGCTTGCGCACGTCGCGCGGCGCCTTTCTCGGTTTCGAATCCTCGTCGATGCCGGCCCAGAACTTCGCTGGCTCTTTCTCGCGGAAATAAGCCATCGCGCGCAGCTCGGGGTTGCTCTCTTCGAGGACGAACGGCTTCGCACCGTCCGCCAGCCGCTGCCGGTAGCCATCCAGAATCGCGTCCGCCATCTCGCCCGGCGCCGCATTGAACTTGCGCGATGCGCGTTCCGCCAGCAGCGCGCTCGCCATGAGGCGAACGAGGTCGTTGGTGTAGGGCAGCCGCCAGGCCTCGTCGAAATCGTTGATGCCCCAGCAGAGGCGGCCCTCGGCGTCGCGCCAGGTGCCGAAATTCTCGAGATGGAGATCGCCCACGGCCAGCACGCGCGGCGCAGCGGCCTCGTCCTGGCAGAGTTCGGGCCAGAGCTGCGCCCAGCGGTAGTAGGTAGCGCGCAGGAATCCGAAAGCGTGCTTGCGCTTCTTCTTCGCCATCGCGCGATATTTATCGCGGAGATCGCCGGCGTCGACTGCGAGACCGTTGGCGGTGAGTTCGCGCTTCATCCACCGCTCGTAGGCGCGCGTGGCCGCCGCGAAGTCCATGACCTATCTCCGGCTGTGGCAGGAACGATACTACAGCCGCCGGGCGCCGGCCACGCAAGCCTTGCCCTCCCCGCCGGGCGGGCTTTAGCCGCCGCGCCGGTTGGGCTAGATTGCGGCCGTCGGCGGCCTGCCAGCGAAGCGCGGCCGCCGCATGTTTTGGAGGTGCCGCGATGCTGCGCGAGAAGTTCAAGGAGATGCTCAAGGACGCGATGAAATCGCGCAATGAGCGCGCCACGGCCACGCTGCGTCTCATCCAGGCCGCGCTCAAGGACCGCGACATCGCCGCGCGCGGGCGCGGCAAGATGGACGGCATCGACGAGGCCGAGATCCTTTCGATGCTGCAGACGATGATCAAGCAGCGCAAGGAAAGCATCTCGCATTTCGAGCAGGGCGGCCGGCTCGAACTGGCGCAGCAGGAGCAGGAGGAAATCGCCATCATCGAGGGCTTCCTGCCCAAGCAGATGGGCGACGCGGAGGCCGCGAAGGCGGTGGCCGACCTCATCGCCGAGCTCGGCGCCGCCTCGATCAAGGACATGGGGCGCACGATGGCCGCGCTGCGCGAGCGCTTCGCCGGGCAGATGGATTTCACCAAGGCCAGCCTGCTGGTGAAGCAGGCGCTGACGAAGTAGCCTGCCGGCGCTCACGCGGCGGCGAGCACCGATTCGTCCTTCCGAGTCGCGGCGGGTTCGGCGTTGCGCTCCACGACGCGCGCGGCCGGAAAAGTCAGCGTCGCGGTGGTGCCCTGGTCCACCGCGCTCACCAGCGCGATCGTTCCGCCATGGCACTCGATGAGCTGCCTTGTGAGCGGCAGGCCGAGGCCGGCGCCCTCGTAGCGGCGGGAAAGCCGGCTGTCGATCTGACGGAAGCTCTCGAACGCCTTTGCGATGTCTTCGGGCGCGATGCCGATGCCGGTGTCGGAGACCGACACGGCGAGGCCGCCATCGGTGCGCCTGGCGCGCATGCGGACCTTGCCGCCCGGCGGCGTGAACTTGATCGCGTTGGACAGCAGGTTGAGCAGCATCTGCCGGACCCTGCGG
>CAYZSG010000225.1:0-6104 GCA_964481045.1 uncultured Candidatus Odyssella sp.
GGCATCGACGGCATTGCGCTCACCAAACTCGACGTGCTCGACGGCTTCGAGGAGCTCGCGATCGGCGTCGGCTACATGCTCCGCGGAAGGCGCATCGAGCATCTGCCCGCCAGCGCCGCCGAGCAGGCCGCGCTCGAGCCGGTGTATGAGCGATTCCCCGGATGGAGCGAAAGCACGCGCGGCGCCCGCTCCTGGGCCGACCTGCCGGCGCAGGCGATCAAATACATCCGTCGCATCGAAGAGCTGATCGGCGCGCCCGTAGCGCTCCTCTCCACCAGCCCCGAGCGCGACGACACGATTCTGGTGACGGATCCGTTCGCCGATTGAGCCCCCGCTCCCCGGGGAGCGGGGGTTGGGGGTGAGGGGGAAGACCTTCGCCGCCGCGCGACATCCCTCCCCGCGAAACACCTACTTACACCGACATCCGCCTACATCGGCCCGACATCGCCGGCCGAAGCGCCCGATGTTGACATCCCCTCCCCGTCCACCGTTAACAAACGTAAACATCCGTCAACATCGCGCCGGTCAGTCCAAGCGTAGATGTAACGCGGCCTCGCGCACGGCATCACTGCCGCGCGTTCCGGATCGAGATTCACATCTCCAAACAGCCGCGTTCGCCGCGCCCGTGAGCGCGCCGCTCGCCAAGCCAGAAACGGGCCATTGATTGCAGATGAGTACAGATCACGAACATCGTCAAGCGAGCGGCTCGCGCTTCGGTTGCCGGTCATTTGTACCTGCGTTTTCCGGTGGCGGCGGAGCCGCCGCCCCGCTCGCATTTTGCCGCAGTGGCGGGCATTGGATTTCAACCATTCGTGTCTTATTTCTGGAGCGTAGAACAGAAAGGCGGCCCTCGTGACGCGACACGTCCATCTCACACTGAAAGACGCGCTGGAACAGAAGCGGATGAAAGAGTTCATGGCGCAATACAAAGGCATCAAAACGGCCGGCGCCGAGACCGGCAAACGCGCCGCGCGCGAGGGCGACGCGCCCCAGCCACAGCGGCGCAAGGCATCGCGCGCGCGCTAGGCCGCGTCCGCGCGCCGAAATAGGGGGTCCGACCCCCTTTTTCTCATTGTTTTCAATTGTATAAGCTTAAATCATTGAATTGACGAAGAAATAAGGGGTCTGACCCCTTTCATCCGCCCCCTTTCATCTGTTCGGACACCGCACGCGTATCAACGGCGGCGGAACGGAAGCGAGCGGCTTGGGAATAATCCACAAGGACGTCGCCGGGAAGCAATCGCTACAGGCCTGCGTGCTGGTTGCGGCTGCGGTTCCCGTGGCCGCCGGGCTTGCCGGCATCGCCCTTGGCCCGGCCGCCGTCGAGCTTTCGGGCATCACGGCATCCGAGGACAGCCACGCGCGCTACCTCTCCGGCCTGCTGTTCGGCATCGGCATCGCCTTCTGGAGCACCGTGCCGGGGATCGAGCGCCGCGGCGCGCGCTTCCGATTGCTCGCCGCGATCGTCGTGTTGGGCGGGCTCGGACGCCTCGTATCGCTGATAGCGACCGGGCCGCCTTCAGCCCCGATGCTCGCCGCGCTCGGGCTCGAGCTCGTGGCGACGCCGCTGCTGGCGCTCTGGCAGGCGCGAGTTGCAGCGCGCGCCTGGAGATGTATCCGATCGGGTTGAAGCCTCGAGCGCGCAGGGGCACGGATGCCAACCGTTCGGACGCCGCTCTTGCCCGTCACCCGCCGCGTAAGCGCATGACGACGTTGCGGTCGGTGGCGTTGCGGCCAGCGCGTTCGTTGATCGCGCGTCCGCCGGCATCATTTTGCGCCGAGGCGCCTCACCGAGCAGAACCGGTCGCCGGGCGCGCAGACCGCGCCGGACGCGTCGGGCGCCTGCGCCGACGGTTCGGGCCGGGCCGCTTGCGCAAATTCCACGATGGCGTCGCTCATGGCCGCCGCATATGCGCTCTGGGCTTCGTCCTTTGCTTTTTCGCTGGTGTCGAGTTCGTTCCGGAACTGGGCTTCGATCCGCTCGTTTTCGGCCTCCATGCGCTTCTTGGCGTCCGCGTCGGAGAGCCGGCCCGCCGCCACCTCGGCCTTTACCGCCTCCTCCATTGCGTCGAGCGCCGCGAAGAACGGTCGGAGCGCCGCACTCGCGGGTTTCATCGCTGCGTCGAAGGCGGCACGTGCCTCCTCGTAACGGGATCGGAATGTCAGCTCCGCGGCGGAAGGCGTGGCATCGATCGTCAATTCGAGAATCCGCGCGAACGCGGCGCGGACCGCTTCGGGGCTGGCAAGACCGTCCTGCCTGCCCGCCAGCTTCCCGTCCTTGAACACGAGCACCTGGGGAAAGCTTCTGATGCCATGCGTGCGCCGGAACGTCGGCGCGGCATCTCCGTCGATCTCGACCAAGGTCATCCGGTCCGCGAATTCATGGGCAAGTTTGCGGATGATCGGACGCAGCAGATGGCAGGGAAAGCACCACGCCGTCGAGACCTCGACCGCAATGTAGCCGGCGCGGTTCTCGAGGAAGGACGCGATTTCACCGTCGGCGAGGCTGATCGGAGCAATCGTCGTCGGGCAAACGATACCGTCCATTGTCCGTCTCCACGAGAGGCTGATGGGTGATTGGACCGACGTTCGGGGCGCAATGCCGCGTTCGTTTCGGCGTTCGCAACCACCCGGTGGGGCTCATTGCGATTTCGCGCGCAACATAATCTTTCGATCGTCCCACGTCTGTGACAGCGCGCACGGACACCGGGGCCACGGCCGCATCGTCCCGAACGATTTCAACGGCAGGAACGAAGCGCCGAATCGATCATCGATGAAAAAGGGAAGCCCGCTTGCGACGTGGAAGTCGATCGGACGCCGCTCTAGCCCGTAGCACCGCTGCAGAAGCGCGTGATCACCTTGCAGTCGTTGCCGTTGCGGCCGGCGCATTCGTTGAGGGCGCGCTCGCCGCGCTCGTCGGCGGCGAAGCCGTAGGCCCAGCCGAACGCGTTGTTGCTGGCGCGCGCGACGGCGATGCACTGGCGCTGGAACTGCGCGTAAACCTGGCAATCCTGCGCGTGCTTACGGCACTCCGTCATCGCGCGATCGCGTGCGGCGGCGGGGGTGTCGTAATTGTAGCCGTAGCCGTAGGCGCCCGTGCTCGGGCTGATCGCGAGCGCACCATACACGCCCTCCGCCGCGGCGGGCGCCGCGAAAGACAGCAGGGCCGCGGCGACGGACAAGGCGGCGGCGATCGGTTTCATTCCACGCATGGCTGGCGCTCGTTCCGTAACTCCGAAAATCATTCCGCCCCTCCGCGAGCCGCAACGATACAAGCGCACCCTCGCCCGCGCAATCACGCAAGGACGTGAAGGGAAATGAACAGGAGGCGGGGAGACGGGGAGAAGAAAGCAAGGGAGGACGGCTTGCCACGAAGGCACGAAGAAGCGAAGAGGAAGAGCGTTGCGCGCGAAGGCGCGCGCAAAGGATAGGGGGCTGCATCCTTCTTCGCGCCGCTCTTGCGGCGCGCCCCTACCTTCCTGTTCGTGTCTTCGTGCCTTCCTGGCAAACCCTCCTTCCTTTTTTCTCCCCGCCTCCCCGCCTCCTGTGATCTTCCCTTACACCCGCGGGACGATGCGCATTTCGGGGGTGGGCTCGGGGGGGCCGGGATCGTCGGAGTCGGCGGGGCCGAAGGTCTGGTGCGGCAGACGCCACATCGCCACGATCTCGCGCAGCGCCTTGGTCGAATCGAGCGCGAAGCGCTGCTGCTTCTCGTTCCACCACGGGAACGCCAGCGGCGGCTGGCCCTTGGCGCGCGCGGCGAGATCCTCATAGGGCTTGTCGCCGGGCAGGATCTCGCGCAGGCCCTTCTCGAAATTGCGCAGCGCGCCCTCGAGCGCATACATGCTCGAGCGGAAGCGCACCCAGCGATGCGCCTCCCACGCCTCGGCCACCTCCCATTGCGGGCCGCTGGCGAAGCGCTCGGCGAGCGTCTGCCCCGCGATGCGGCCGCGCTCGCCGATGTCGAGGATCATCTCGGGCGGCATGTCGAGGTTCACGCCGCCTTCGCCGGGCTTCAAGGTGATGTGAACGATGCGGTCGCGGAAGCCGGGCACGCGCACCTGCTCGTTGTCGCTCCAGTTCTGCGTCACGTCCTTGATCGTGGAGAGGAAGCCACCGAGCGTCGGCTTGCGGCCGGCGTCGAAGCGGTTCCAGATCGCGATGCCGCGGTCGCGATTGCTCTTCGGCATCCACACCAGCTCGTCCGGCATGTCGGGGTGCGGCGGGCGGAAATTGATCGCGAAGGTGGGCCAGCGCGGCAGCGGGTTGTCGAACATGTGGACCGGGAAGTTGCTCGAAAGCCCGCCATCGGAGAACCAGCAGCGGTCGGGCTGGAGCCGGTCTTTCGCGCGCTCGCGCGTCCAGTCATGCGTGTAGAGCGGCACGGCCGAGAGCAGCAGCGGATACGACACCGAGAGCCGCACGGCCACGACGACCGGCAGGTCGCGCGCCTTGGGCAGGCGGATGAGATTCGTCGGAAGCTGCGTCTGCCCCGCCTGCGCAGCGTGCGAAATCATCCATTCGACGATGCGCTCGGGGAACAGGCGGCGCATCTCCTCGGGGTCGAAGTAATACTGGCCGATGCCCTTCATGCCGGGATCGTCGAACGGCACGCGCATCGGGCGGCCTTGCGTGAGGTTCGTCGTCATCATCTGGAGGTTGACGCCGGTTTCGGGATCGTCGCCCAGGAGATCGCCGAAGGTGAGCGGCGGGTCCTTGGCCGGATCGCGCCCGGCGATTCGGTCGATCGTGTCGGCGATCCATTCGGTGAGCGCGGGGCCTTCGCCGGGGCCGGGCGGCGCGGCGCCGGAGCAGATGCCGTAGAAATTCTCCGGCACGTCCTTCCTCAGCACGCGGCCGGCGGCACGCCCGGCCATCAGCATCGCGCCGGCGCCGACCATCAGCGCGGCGCCCGCCAGCGAGACGGCGAGCGCGATACCGTTGCCGAAGGCGAGCATCGCGGCGGCGAGCACCAGCCCGGGCATGGCGCCGAGCGCGGCCTGAAGCGGGAAGCCCACGATCGAGGCGCGCGCCACCTTGATCGCGCGGTTGAGGCGGCTCTGCCCGCGCGTGCGCATGTGCGACTGGAACAGGTTGAACAGCGGCGCGGTGGAGGGATCGGGGCGGAACAGGGCGAACAGGTTCGTCTTGCCGTCGGGCGTGCGCTCGGCGAACCAGGCCGGCAGCTTCTCGAGCGCCTCGAAGCCGGCGCCACGCTTGCCGCGCGCGTGCTCGGCGGCGGCCGCGAACGCGGCGGCGATGGCGCCCACCGAGGTGCCGCCGATGTTGCGCAGCGTGAAGTGCTTGGCCAGCTCCACCGACGCCAATGGATAGGCGACCCCGCTGGTGATCCCGCCCTTCATCACCAGATCGCAATAGCGCTTGGGCTTATCCGTCATTCCGTTTCCCCCTTGAGCGACGAAGATTGAACCACGGAGACGCGGAGGCACAGAGGGAAGTTTATGCGCGCCTTTCGCGCGCAGTCATTGCTGCTCCGTGTCTCCGTGGTTCGAATACTCTTCCTCCACGCGCAACCGGCGGATATGGTGCGGCGCAATGGAACGCACGCGCGCCCGCCCCGCCCATGATCGCGACGCCCGCAACGGCGGGCGCAGCGCGGCGCCGGCCAAGCCCCGGCGCGCGAAGACGGCGGCGCGCACGGGCGAATCGGGCACCAGCAAGTCGCAGCGCCGGCGCGAGGACATCCTCCGGAAGGCGACCGAACTGTTCGACCGCCAGGGCTATGCCAACACCTCGCTCGACGACATCGCGCGCGCGGTGGGCATCGCGCGCGAGGGCATCTACTACTATTTCAAGAACCGCGCCGAGATCCTGCTGCACATCATCGAGCCGCGCAGCCTCGCGTTGATCGCAGGCCTCGGCGCGATCATGGCGGCGCCCGGCCGGAGCCATGCCGAGAAGCTCCACGACGCGGTGCGCAACCACCTCGAGCAGTTCGACCTGCACTGCCTCGAGATGACCGTCTCTCTGCGCGACGGGCACCTCGAGGATGCGCGCTCCGTGCGCGCGGTGATGGCGCGCATCTGGAAGGAATACGAGGCGCTCTGGACGCGGCTCGTCGCCGAGGGCCAGCGCGCCGGCGA
>CAYZSG010000225.1:6204-8619 GCA_964481045.1 uncultured Candidatus Odyssella sp.
CGCGCATGAACATGCAGCTCGAGGGCAAGGTCTATCCGCCCTATCGCCTGAAGCCGGACCGCGCGCTGGCCGCCCAGATGCTGGCGGGCCAGGGCCTTGCGGCGGGCGCCGGCGCGGTGCCGCCCACCTATTTCATCTTCCTGCGCGGCGAGACGCGCGGCGTCGATCTCTTCACCGATCTCGACATCCCGCGCGAGAAGGCGCTGCACGCCGGCCAGCGCTACGAATGGCTGGTGCCGGTGGGCTGGGACGACGAGGTTGAGGTGACGGCGCGCATCGCCAAGCTGACCGCCAAGGAAACCAAGGCCGGCAAGCTCTGGTTCGCCGACGTGGAATACGAATACCGCATCCTGCCCGCGCGCACCCTGGCGGTGCGCGAGATCACCCGCCTCGTGAAGCGCGGCTGAGATGAGCGCTGTGAACCCCGGCGACGTGATCTTCGACGAGACGCGGCCCGGCGCCTCGCGCGCGCAGCTCGCGCTGTTTTCGGCCGGCACCGAAGACCCGAATCCAATCCATGTCGACGACGCGTTCGCGCAGCGCGCGGGCTTCGCGACTGTGCTCCAGCAGGGGCCAATGACGACCGCGCATTTCGCGATGATGCTGGCGGCGAAGTTTGGCGCGCGCCTGAGGTCGCTCGACGTGACGTTCACCGCGCCGGTGTTCGTGGGCGATGCGCTGCGGCTGGTGGCGAAGGTCGAGAGCGTCGGCGACACGATCGCCCTCGCGCTCACCGCGGCGAAGCCCGACGGCACGCAGACCGCGCGCGGCACGGCGGTGATCGCGCGATGAACGGGGCGCCGCAGAGGGTGATCGTCGCGGTCGGCGTGGCCGGACCGTTCGGCCGACATCCCGAGGCGACGTTGGCGGCTCTCGCGGCGCCCGTCGTTACCGGCAGCCTGACGCAAGCGGGCCTCGAAGCGCGCGACATTCAGGCGGCGTTCGTCGGCAATGCGTTCGGCGGCGTGCTGCAGAATCAGGAATCGATCCTCGGACAGGTGCTGCTCGCGCCGCTCGGCATCGTCGGCGTGCCGGTGCACACGATCAAAAACGCCTGCTCGTCCGGCGCCGACGCCGTGCACCTCGCCTGGTCGGCGATCGCCTACGGGCAATACGATTGCGTGCTGGCGCTCGGAGCCGAGAAGCTGAATTTGCCCGAAAAGGTGCGCGCGAGCGCGGCGCTGGCCAGCGCCACCGATCATCCGCCGGCCGGCGAAGGCCGCTCGGTGTTCATGGACATCAATGCCGAGCGCACGCGCCGCTACATGGAGCGCCACGGCGCAACGCCGCGCCACTTCGCGCTCGCCGCCGCAAAAAACCGGCGCCATGCCGCGCTCAATCCCAACGCCGCGTTGCGCGAGCCCGCCACGGCCGAGGCGATCCTCGCTGACAAGATCGTGGTGGCCCCGCTCACGCGCGGCATGTGCGGCGGCCTCGCCGACGGCGCCGCGGCCGTGGTGCTTGTCTCGGAGGCGTACGCCCGCCGGCGCGGCATCGCCGGCCCGCGCATCGCGGCGTCAGCGGTCGTGAGCGGCGTCAACGAGAACGGCGCCGCAAGCGCCACCGCGCGCGCGGGCAAGGCGGCGCTCGCGCAAAGCGGCATCGCCCCGTCAGAAATTTCGCTCGCCGAAGTCCACGATCCCACCTCGCCGCAAGAGCTGTTCGACATCGAGGAACTCGGTCTCGCCACGCCCGGCGGCGCGATCGCGCTGACCGAAAGCGGCGCCACCGCGCTCGGCGGGCGCCTGCCGGTGAACGTCAGCGGCGGGCTCGTGGCGCGCGGGCACCCGGTGGGCGCCACCGGCGTCGCGCAGATCGCCGAGCTCGCCGAACAGCTCATGGGCCGCGCCGGCGCGCGGCAGGTCGAAGGCGCGCGGATCGGCCTCGCGCAAATGGCGGGCGGGTTGCTCGGGCGCGATTCCGCCGTCGCCGCCGTTCACATCCTGGTGCGCTGATGGCTTACGCGATCGAGAAGGAATACGGGCTCTACATCGGCAACAAATTCGTGGCGCCCTCGAGCAATGCGAGGCTCGAGTCCGTGAGCCCGCTCACCGGCGAGGTGCTGTGCACGGTGCCGGATGCGAACGCCGCCGACGTCGATGCGGCAGTCTCCGCCGCGCGCGCCGCGTGGCCGAAATGGTTCGACGCGGGGCCGCGGAAGCGCCAGGCGCTGCTGATGAAATGCGCCGACCGGCTCGCCGCCGAGGCCGAGCGCTTCGCGTGGCTCGAGACGTCGGACACCGGCAAGCCGTGGCGCGAAAGCCTCGCCAATGTCCACACCGCCGCCGACCGCATCCGCTACTACGCAGGCGCCTGCCGCGCGCTCGAAGGGAACACCCTCCCTGTCGGCGGCACGATCCTGTCGCTCGATTTCCGCGAGCCGCTCGGCGTCATCGGCATCCTGGGCGCGTGGAA